>NZ_CP136962.1:1004794-1339725 GCF_002863305.2 Neisseria perflava | reverse complement strand
GGAAAGCCGCGCGCCTTTGGTGTTGATGGGGTCTTTGATGACCTGAACCAAGACAGACTGGCCTTCAAAGAGCATGTGTTCGATGCGTTGGGTTTCGTCCGGATTGCGGCGTTGTTCGAGGACGTCGACGATGTGCAAAAACGCGGCGCGCTCCAAGCCGATATCGATGAACGCGCTTTGCATGCCGGGGAGGACGCGTTTGACGACGCCCAAATAAATATTGCCGACCAAGCTATGGCCGCTGTTGCGCTCGATGTGCAGCTCGCAGATATTGTTCTCTTCCAAAACGGCCACACGCGTTTCTTGCGGCGTGATGTTGACGAGGACGGTTTCGGGCGGACGCACGGCGTCCTTTGGGATGGGGATTCCTGAAAGCATGGGGATACCTGATTTTGAATAGAAAAACTTTTGCGAAGTGTTCTTCTTCAAAAAACAAATGGCAAAAGTCATTCAGCGAAAGCGCTTATCATACTTTAATTATGGGTTTTCCGCATCTGCGCAGATGTTTATACCAAGAGGCCGTCTGAATGTTTTTTACAACCGTACGGCGGGAACACTTGTAAAATAACGCTTATGCCCATATAGTCATGAACATTGGTATTTTGGAAGAAATCATGCAAACCGTTACTGTTTATACCGGTCCGTATTGTCCGTACTGCACCATGGCGAAAAGGCTGTTGCAGGCGGTGGGCGTGAAAGAAATCAACGAAATCCGCATCGACGGCAATCCGGAAGTTTTTGCCGAAATGCAGCAGCTTTCCGGCCAGCGCAGCGTGCCGCAGATTTTTATCGGCGACACCCATGTCGGTGGCTTTACCGATTTGTACCGCTTGCAGCAGGAAGGCAAGTTGGACGAATTACTGAATCCTTAACCCTTAACTTAGGAAAATAAAATGAGCGAAGAATTGCAACCCGTATTCAGCGTTGAGCGTCTGTATGTAAAAGACTTGTCTTTGGAAGTGCCTCACGCACCACAAATCTTCTTGGAACAAGGCGAGCCTGAAGTGGATATGCGCGTTTCTACCGGCAACACCAAACTGGAAGACGGCTTCTACAGCGTTGACGTTACCGTGACCGTGACTGCCAAACTGAACGAAGAGCGCACCATGTTCTTGAACGAAGTTACCCAAAGCGGCATCTTCCGTCTGGAAAACATTCCTGAAGAAGACGTACAACTGCTGCTGGGCGTTGCTTGTCCGAACATCCTGTTCCCTTACGCACGCGAAGCCATTTCCAATAGCGTAACCCGCGCCGGCTTCCCACCTGTATTGCTCGCTCCGATCAACTTCGAAGCCATCTACCAACAACAACAGGAAGCTAACGCTTAATCGCGTTATACCCAAATTAAGGCCGTCTGAAACATTGCGTTCAGACGGCCTTTTTTTATCTAAAAATCAGGACATAAGAAAAAATCTATAACAAAAAGTTCATATATTAATGCAATAAGTATATAATGATTCCGCCTATCATTACTATGATATTTTAATTTTATAGATTAAATATCATTTAAAATTAATAAATTATAATTTTTATCAAGTAGGTAAGTAGATTCTATTAATTAAGGAAATAGTTGTGAAACCTGATTTTCAAATGAAAACAATTTGTTTGTTATTAGTACTGCCTTGCCAAACTGTTTTTGCAGATACAGGACATCAAGAAGTGGAACATGTAGATATGGATACGGTCAAGGTCAGTGGCAAACGGCAGGCACAAAGGAATACCGAGCGCAGTCAGTCTTATACAATCGGAACGATGGCAACTGCGAATGGCTTGCGTATTTCAGGCAAGGATACGCCGCAGTCGGTAAGCGTAATGACGCGTCGGCAGCTAGATGATAAAGCAATATATTCTTTAGAAGAGGCAATGAAAAACACTACGGGAATCAACGTGGTTCGCGATTCGGGCCTACAAACTCGTTTTTTGTCTCGTGGTTTCTATGTTGATCAGATTGGTGAAGACGGTATTACCACGAATGTGTCTGGGCGTTCGGGCTATACGGCAAAAATCGATGTCTCACCAAGTACAGACCTTGCTGTTTATGATCACATTGAGGTTGTCAGAGGTGCAACCGGTCTTACTCAGTCCAATTCTGAACCGGGTGGAACCATTAATTTAATCCGTAAGCGGCCAACAGCTCTGTTTAAGCATACAGGTGAAATCAGCACTGACCATAGGGGCAGCAAGCGTTTGGCTTTGGATGTATCTGGAAGCTTGAATAATGAACATACGGTACGCGGTAGGCTGGTTGGTGTTCATGAGGATCACCGCTCTTTTAAAGAGGGTGTATGGAACAAGAAAGAC
The DNA here is from genome assembly GCF_002863305.2 of Neisseria perflava. Taxonomy (NCBI): domain Bacteria; kingdom Pseudomonadati; phylum Pseudomonadota; class Betaproteobacteria; order Neisseriales; family Neisseriaceae; genus Neisseria; species Neisseria perflava. The sequence continues at coordinate 1,337,424 of NZ_CP136962.1, read as the reverse complement.
ATGGTTTATGGTGTGATTGATACGGATTTGAGTGATAACAGTATGCTGACTTTTGGGGGTACTTATCAGAAAAATAAAGACATTCCCGATTTTGCCGGCGTGATTTTACCTTGCGAGGATCAAAAAACCGCGGCCTTCAGTTCCAGTCCTGCCTGTAACAATCCTTTGAAATTGCCACGTAAAACTTATTTGGGTGAAACCTCATGGTCACGCCTGAATGCTGATAAATACAATATTTTTTCCGGTTTCAAACATGTCTTTGACAATGGATGGCAACTCAATGCCGAAATTTCTTATACGCGTAATGATTCAGATGCCAAAGTCGGACAATTTTTTCTGAAAAACGAACACGCGGCAGGTATTTCAGCATCTGCGGCAACAGGTTTCCTAACTGAAAAGGGAGAGGTGATCCCTTTTGAGCCTAAAGACAAGGCGTTGGCAAAATTAAAAGAATATCGTGATGGCGTCACTAAGACATATGAAGAGAAAAAAGCAGATTACGTTGCCCATCATTTCGATGCATCTGCTTTTGAACAATATCGCTCCCAAAGGGCGGCAGCACGTCAGGCAGGTTTTGATCAATGTATGCAGGACATTGGTTTGGATTTCCTGTGCAACGACTGGCAGGATCCTGGTGTAGAAGTAGATAAAAAAGAGTTTGTTGATAAGGAACTTGCAAAGCAAGGCATTATTAACAATGCAGAAGGCCTGTTTCCCAACCGTCTATACGACTCAGCATACAATCTTCGCCACACATACAACCGCCGTTACAACTTCATGCCGTTGCACTATACCAAACACGATGTGCAATGGGGCTTTAAGCTGGATCTGACAGGTAACTATCGCCTGCTTGGACGTGAACATGATTTCTTTGTCGGTTATGCGTATAACAATGAAAAAATCCGTTCTGCTTATACAGAAATATATCAAAACCGTTATTTTGTCCGTCCTCAAGGTTATGCAGGTGCAGGCAGTTGCGGCATTCATCCCGATGGTCCGGAGCGTAATCCTTTAGAAAAAGGCATTGTCGAACCAGATTGGCATATTTATAACGAAAAAGGTAATAACAAAATCTATGTGCCGGAATGCAGTGGCGCGCATGTTACAAAATATACTCCCCGTTTGGATGCTGAGGGCAAGCCTGTCTGGACAGTCAACGACAATGGTGAGCGCGTAATGGTGCAAGATCCTGTTTACGAATTGGATGCAAATGGAAATAAAATACAGGAGCGGGATGAAGAGGGAAATTTGAAATGGGCAAACCAATATCTGAAAACGCCGCTGTGGAAAACTGTTCAGGTTGCAGATGATCATGTTCCGGCGTTATACAATTATTCGAAATATCTTAACACGAATAAAACACATTCTTTGACTTTCAGTACCCGCTTTAATGCGACCAACCGTTTGCATCTCTTAGGCGGTATGCACTATACGCGCTATGAAACCACACAAGCCAAAGAAATGCCTGTACGCTACGGCCAGCCTGCTACGGCATTTCAAACTGAGAGCAGTAACAAAATCGACAAAGAACACTACACCTCAAAAATGCAAAGTCATCGGTTTACGCCATATGCAGGCATTACCTACGACCTGACACCGCAACAAAGCTTGTATGCCAGCTATACTAAGATTTTTAAACAACAGGATAACGTTGATGTAACCAGCAAATCCGTTCTTCCACCACTCATCGGGACTAACTATGAAATAGGTTGGAAAGGGTCGTTCTTGCAAGGCCGTCTGAATGCTTCGCTTGCCTTGTTTGTCTTACAACAGAAAAACCGTACCGTTGTCGATTTTGGATTTGTTCCTGATACTAGTCGTAACGGAGGTTCATTCCAAACCATCGCTAAACCTGTGGGTAAGGTTAAGAGTAGCGGTGCAGAACTTGAATTGGCTGGCGAATTGTCGGAAAACTGGCGTATTTTTGTTGGCTACACATATAACAAAAGTAAATATAAAAATGCTGCAGAAGTCAATGCGGAGCGGTTGGAGAAAAACACGACTGCTGACCCGTATAACTTCAGTAACTTCACGCCGGTACATATGTTCCGCCTCGGTACAAGCTACCGCTTGCCTCAAACTAAGTTGACCTTGGGCGGCGGAATATCCGCGCAAAGTCGTACAAGTAGCCTTTACAATATTCGCCAAGGAGGCTACGGACTTATAGATGGCTTTGTTCAATATGACTTTCACAAACACGGCAGAATCAGCCTGATAGGAACGAACCTGGCTGACAGGACGTATTTTGAAAATAACTACAACCGTACGCGAGGTCAAAACAATTTCTATGGCGAACCGCGGACAGTCAAATTGAAATTGGATTGGCATTTCTAGGAGAATGGATAATGATTGGGTATGTAAACATTATTGGCTAAATTCCTGATAAAAGTATGGATTGAATATCCTTCTTTTTTGAAAGCTGTTTACTAACAATGGCTGAAGTTGATTCGATAGCCGGCGTATTTTCAAATATTCATTTGTTTCAAGTATTCAGCTTTGAAGGCCGTCTGAAACATTGCGTTCAGACGGCCTTTTTATTTTCGGATAAAATACAGCAAACTTTAAATCAGCTGCCTTTTAAGATGACGCCCGAAACCCAAAAACAGCTCAAAATTACCGATGTTTCCGCCAAGAAACTCGAAAAACTCAACCTTCACACCGCATGGGATTTGGTGTTGCACCTGCCGTTGCGTTACGAGGACGAGACGCACATCATGCCGATTAAGGATGCGCCGATCGGCGTGCCGTGTCAGGTCGAGGGCGAAGTCATTCATCAGGAAGTCACTTTTAAACCGCGCAAGCAGCTGATTGTCCAAATTGCCGACGGTTCCGGAAGCGTTCTTTTTCTGCGCTTCATCCACTTTTACACCAGCAACCAGAAACAGATGGCGGTCGGTAAGCGCATCCGCGCTGTGGGCGAAATCAAACACGGGTTTCATGGCGACGAGATGATTCACCCTAAAATCCGTGATGCCGAGAGCAGCGGTTTGGCGGAAAGCCTCACGCCGATTTATCCGACCGTAAACGGTTTAAACCAACCTACTTTGCGCCGTATTATTCAGACGGCCTTGGACGTTACACCGCTGCACGATACCTTGCCTGATGCTTTATTAGGCCGTCTGAAACTGCCGCACCTCGCCGAAAGTCTGCGCCTTTTGCACTCTCCGCCGCCGAGTTTCACCATTCATCAACTTTCAGACGGCACGCTGCCTGCATGGCAAAGGCTCAAATTCGACGAACTTTTGGCACAACAGCTTTCCATGAGGCTGGCGCGGCAGAAGCGCGTCAGCGGCACGGCGGCGGCATTGGGCGGCGATGGCACATTGACCCAAGCCCTGCGCCACGCTTTGCCGTTTGCCCTGACCGATGCGCAAGAAAGGGTCGTGTCCGAAATCTGCCGCGATATGGCGCAAACCCATCCCATGCACCGCCTGTTGCAAGGCGATGTCGGTAGCGGCAAAACCATTGTGGCTGCTTTGTCTGCGCTGACCGCCATTGAATCCGGCGCGCAGGTGGCTGTAATGGCGCCAACCGAAATCCTTGCCGAACAGCATTTCATCAAGTTCAAACAATGGCTTGATCCGTTAGGGCTTGAAGTTGTTTGGCTTTCCGGCAGCCAGCGCAAAAAAGCCAAAGACGAAGCCAAAGCCAAACTCGCCGACGGCAGCGTCAAAATCGCCGTCGGCACGCACGCCCTGTTTTCAGACGACGTCGAGTTTCAAAATCTCGGCTTGGTGATTGTGGACGAACAACACCGTTTCGGCGTCGCCCAACGCCTCGCCCTCAAAAACAAAGGGCGCGACGTCCACCAGCTGATGATGTCCGCCACGCCCATCCCGCGCACGCTTGCCATGAGTTTCTTCGCCGACTTGGACGTGTCTGTTATCGACGAATTGCCGCCCGGACGTACGCCGATTAAGACTCGCCTTGTCAACAACGTCCGCCGCGCCGAAGTCGAAGGCTTCGTCCTTAATATTTGTCGCAAAGGGCAGCAGGCATACTGGGTTTGCCCGCTGATTGAAGAAAGCGAAACCCTGCAACTGCAAACCGCCACCGAAACCCTAGAGCAACTTCAGACGGCCTTGCCCGAACTCAACATCGGCTTGGTACACGGGCGCATGAAGGCTACCGAAAAAGCCGAAGTCATGACGGAATTTGCCGCAGGCCGTCTGAACGTATTGGTAGCCACCACCGTCATCGAAGTCGGCGTAGATGTGCCCAACGCCGCCCTGATGGTGATCGAACACGCCGAGCGCATGGGCTTGGCGCAGCTGCACCAATTACGCGGTCGGGTAGGGCGCGGCGCGGCAGAAAGCGTGTGTGTCCTCCTGTTTGCCGAACCCTTGAGCGAACTCGCCAAAGCGCGATTGAAAGTCATCTACGAACACACCGACGGCTTTGAAATCGCCCGCCAAGACCTCAACATCCGCGGCCCCGGCGAATTTCTTGGCGCGCGGCAAAGCGGTGTCCCCATGCTGCGCTTCGCCAACCTCGAAGAAGACCTGCACCTTTTAGAACAAGCGCGCGAAATTGCCCCGATGCTGATTGAACAAAACCCTGAAATCGTCGAAGCGCATTTGGCGAGATGGCTTTCCAGCAGGGAAGGTTATTTGGGCGTATAAGGTTTGCTTTAAAAGAAAAAGGCCGTCTGAAATATTTCAGACGGCCTTTGATTTGGCTGGATAGGGGTTTAGAAACCTTGCGCCAACATGGCATCGGCAACTTTGACGAAACCGGCAATGTTCGCACCATTGACGTAGTTCACTTTGTCGCCGACTTTGCCGTATTTCAGGCAGGATTCGTGGATGTTGTGCATGATGTCGAACAGGCGGCTGTCCACTTCTTCGCGTGTCCAAGACAGGCGGATGGCGTTTTGACTCATTTCCAAACCTGAAGTCGCTACGCCGCCGGCGTTGGACGCTTTGCCCGGAGCGTAGAGGATGCCGGCTTTGATAAATTGTTCGACCGCGCCCAAAGTTGACGGCATGTTCGCACCTTCGGCAACCACATAGCAACCGTTTGCCAGCAGGATTTTGGCAGCGTCTGCGCCCAATTCGTTTTGGGTGGCGCAAGGCAGGGCGACTTCGGCTGCGATATTCCACGGTTTTTGGTTTTCAAAGTATTGCAGGCCTTGTTCTTTGGCGTAAGTGGCCACGCGTTCGCGGCGTACTTCTTTAAGCTCGATCAAAGCGGCCAGTTGCGCTTCGGTCATACCGCTGTCAGGGAAGAGGACAAAGCCGTTGGAGTCGGAAACGGTCAATACTTTTGCACCCAGTTGGATGGCTTTTTCAGCAGCGTATTGCGCTACGTTGCCGGAACCGGAAATCAACACGCGTTTGCCTTCGATGCTGTCGTTGCGGGTTTCCAACATGGCTTGGGCAAAATACACGCAGCCGTAACCGGTGGCTTCAGGGCGAATCAGGCTGCCGCCCCATTCGAGACCTTTGCCGGTCAGGACGGAAGCAAATTCGTTACGGATTTTTTTGTATTGGCCGAACAGATAGCCGATTTCGCGGCCACCTACGCCGATGTCGCCGGCAGGGACGTCGGTATCGGCGCCGATGTGGCGGTAGAGTTCGGTCATAAAGGCTTGGCAGAAGCGCATTACTTCGGCATCGGATTTGCCTTTAGGATCAAAGTCGGAGCCGCCTTTGCCGCCGCCCATAGGCAGGGTGGTCAGCGCATTTTTGAAGACTTGTTCAAAAGCGAGGAATTTCAACACGCCCAAATCGACGGTAGGGTGGAAGCGCAAGCCGCCTTTGTAAGGGCCGATGGCAGAATTCATTTGGATGCGGTAGCCGCGGTTGACTTGGACTTGGCCTTTGTCGTCCATCCAAGTGACGCGGAACATAATCACGCGCTCCGGTTCAACAATACGCTCAAGCAGGCTTTGTTGGGTGTATTTCGGGTTTTTTGCCAAAAACGGATCCAAACTCATGAACACTTCTTCAACGGCTTGATGGAAGGGTTCTTGGTTGGGGTTGCGTTGTTTGAGATTGGTAAATAGAGTGTTCAGGTCGGTCATTTTTCTACTCCTATTGAGTGAGATATTTCAATATTTATGTTTTGAAATATAGCTGTAAAAATTTTACTTGCCAAGAAAAATTTTACCTAGATTGTTGACATTATTTTTTTACCAATTTGTAAAAATAGAATTATATTTTAAATATAATTAAAAATATTTAAAAATATTTCATTAAATAGATTTAAATAAAAATAAAATGCCGAGTAATTAAACTAGAAAATGTTGAAAATTTTTTTGTAAAAATTTAATTCAGCTCAAAAATTTCTGTAAATTAGTGCTGAATTGTCAACATTGTTAATGAGTGTACTACGCGAATATGGGGAAGGTCGCCCCATTGCAGACAGAGAGGCAGGCCGTCTGAAAATTCGGTACAATACGCATCAAACTCCCACAACACATACATTAAGGAAACCCATGAAAGCCTATCACGACCTTATGCGCCATGTTCTCGACAATGGCATCGACAAATCCGACCGTACCGGCACCGGCACGCGTTCCGTGTTCGGTTACCAAATGCGTTTTGATTTGAGTGAAGGCTTTCCGCTGTTGACCACCAAAAAATTGCATCTTCGCTCGATTATTCATGAGCTGCTTTGGTTTCTCAAAGGCGATACCAACATCAAATACCTGAAAGACAACAACGTTTCCATTTGGGACGAATGGGCGGACGAAAACGGCGATTTAGGCCCGGTTTACGGCTACCAATGGCGCAGCTGGCCCGCACCCGACGGCCGCCATATCGACCAAATTGCCAATGTGGTGGAACAAATCAAGAAGAATCCCGACTCGCGCCGCCTGATTGTGTCCGCATGGAATCCTGCTTTGGTTGACGAAATGGCCTTACCGCCTTGCCACGCGCTGTTTCAGTTTTACGTTGCCAACGGCAAATTGTCCTGCCAGCTTTACCAACGTAGCGCCGATATCTTCCTTGGCGTACCGTTCAACATCGCCAGCTACGCATTGTTGACCATGATGATGGCACAAGTGTGCGGACTGGAAGCCGGTGAGTTTATCCATACGTTTGGCGATGCGCATTTGTACAGCAACCATATCGAGCAGGCCCAACTGCAATTAAGCCGCGACTTCCGAAGCCTGCCGACCATGAAAATCAACCCTGAAGTCAAAGACTTGTTTGCCTTCAAATTTGAAGACTTCGAATTGGAAGGCTACGATCCGCATCCGCATATCAAAGCAGCCGTATCGGTGTAATCCAAATTAAAAATAAAAAGGCCGTCTGAAACTTCAGACGGCCTTTTTATTCAATTTGAATTGTCAGATTTTCTCTCAACGGATAAGCGTATTTCCGTTAAAATACGCCTTCTTTTCCGATTCGAAACATTGCCATGCGCCTGACCCACATCAAACTCTCCGGCTTCAAATCTTTTACCGACCCGACCACGATTCATGTGCCGGGGCAGCTTGTTGCGGTTATCGGGCCGAACGGCTGCGGCAAGTCGAATGTGATTGACGCGGTGCGCTGGGTGTTGGGCGAGGCTTCGGCGAAGCAGCTTCGCGGCGAGAGTATGCAGGACGTGATTTTTAATGGTGCGGCGACGCGCCGTCCTGCCCCGAGGGCTTCGGTGGAGCTAGTGTTTGACAACAGCGACCACAGTTTGCAGGGGGCGTGGGGGCAGTATGCTGAAGTGAGCATTAAGCGGCAGTTGACGCGGCAGGGCGAATCGACTTATTTCATCAACAATCAGATTGTGCGCCGCCGAGACATTACCGATTTGTTTTTAGGTACGGGCGTGGGTGCGCGTGGTTATGCTGTTATCGAGCAGGGGATGATTTCGCGCATCATCGAAGCGCGGCCGGAGGAGTTGCGCGCCTATATAGAAGAGGCGGCGGGCGTGTCCAAATATAAGGAACGCCGCAAGGAGACGGAAGGCCGTCTGAAAGACACGCGCGAGCATTTGCAGCGTTTGGGCGATTTGCAGAACGAGTTGGCGCGTCAGGTGGAAAAGCTGGAGAAACAGGCGGAAACCGCCGAACGCTACAAATCCCTGACTGCGCAGTTGAACCAACAACAGGATTTGCTCGATTACGCGCAATGGCAGCAATCGCTTGCCGCTGCTGATAAGGCGACCGCGCAGCATCAATCTTTGCAGACACAGCAGGATGAAACCGCCGCGCAGATTCAGGCGTTAAACGACGAAGTACACACCTTGCAGACCGCCGAACAGTCGCAGCAACAGGCGGTACACGAATTGAGCAACAAACGCGGCGTGTTACGCGAGCAGATTGCCCGTTTGGAAGAACAAATCCGCCACCAACAAAACCTGCACCAACGCATCGAACGCGACAAGCAGGCGGCGCAGGCGCAGTTGCAACGCATCCATCAAGAGCAGCAGCAAATCCGCGTCAAGCTGGAAGAAAACGAGTTGCAGGTTGAAGAAAAACAAACCGAGCTGGCGGAGTGGGCGATGCAGGTTGCCGAACACGAAGAGCGTCTGCCCGAATTGGAAGAAGCACAAGCTACGCTCAATGCTGCCTTCCAGACCCAGCAGGACGAGGCAAACCGTATCCGCCGTGAACTGGCGTTGAAGCAGCAGCAGCTTGCCCATGCCGAACAAACGATTGCCAAGCATGAAGAGCGCAAAGGCCGTCTGAAGCAGGAAAACCAAGCCCTGAACCTGCCCGATGAAGCCGAAACCGCTGCAGCGCAGGAAGCCGCCGCCTTGTTGCAAAGCCAGCAAGAACATTACGAAGAACAAATCATTGCCGCCGAAGAAGCCTTACACGCTGCACGTGAAGCGTTTCAGACGGCCTTAAACCGCTTCCAAAGCCTGAAGCAGCAACACATCACCTTGCAGGCGCAGCAGCAGGCGTTGTCGCAAATCCTGTCGCAACAGCAGGAAGCCGCCGACTTCTGGCAGGCAACCGACCACGCCGCTGCGCCACAACTGTGGCAACACATCACCGCGCCCGCCGAGTGGCAGCACGCCTTGTCCGTCATCCTTGCTGAACGCCTGCACGCCCGCGCCGTGCCGCACGGCTTCGTGCCGCCCGCGCCGTTGCCGCAGAGGCAGGCTGCATGGCTTTCAGACGACCTCTCGGGTGGTATCAAAAAATCCCTGCCCGTACAGGCATTGCTGAACCAAATCCAAGCGCAGCCGCCGTTTCAGACGGCATTGCACTACTGGCTCGACGGCGTATTGTGCGCGCCCGATTTGACTTACGCCCTCGCGCATCAAAGCGATTTGGGCGCGCATCAAATCTGGCTCACGCCCGAAGGCCATCAGGTTGATAAAGTCAGCGTCCTGCTCTATGCCAAACCTGCGCAGGAAAGCCTGATTGCCCAAAAAGCGCGCCTCAACGGCATCGCGTCCGAACTGGAAAACCTCGCCCCCGAACTTTCCGCTGCCGAAGCCGCGTTCAAACAGGCGGAAGCTGCCGTGCGCTCGTCTGAAACGCAGCACAAAAACCTGATGCAGCAGCAACAGCAGCACACCCGCCAATACAGTCAAGCACAGCAACGCGCCGCCGAACTTCTGGCGCGCACCAACCAAGGGCAAATCCGCCGCGAACACATCGAGCGCGAACTGGCGCAGTTGGCGGAAGAGCAGACCGTGTTGCAACACACGTCCGACGGGCTTTCAGACGACATCGCTACTTTGCAGGAAGCCGCCGCCGAACTCGAACACCAGCAGCAAACCACCGCGCACAGCCGCCAAGAGCAGCAAGGCCGTCTGAAACAAGCGCAGCTTGCCCTGTTGGAAGCCAATCGCCAATACGGGCTGGCCGAAGTCGCTGTTCACAAACTCAACCAGCAAAAACAAAACTACCAACAGCAAATCGCCCGACTCGAACAGCAAACCCTAGACTGGCAGGAACGCCAACAAGAGCTTGCCTTAGCCTATGAAACCGAGTTCCAAAACGACGAGCAGCACATCAAGCTTGAAGAATTAAGCGAAGCCGTACAGACCTTGGATGAAGAATATATCGTCGTACAGGAGAAACTCGCGCAGATTCAGGAACAGGGCAGGGAGCAATACGTCCGCGTACAAACCCTGCAAACCAAGCTGCCGCAGCTTCAGGCCGCCACCCAAACCGCCCTGTTGCAGCAGCAGGAAGCCCTGATTAACGCCAAACGCTACCATCAAAACCTGACCGAACGCGCCGCCGATTTGGACGCGCTCGAAGCGTTGGCGAAAGAATCGCCAAAAGTATTGAACAGCAGCATCGGCAGCCTCACCCAGCAAATCGAAGCCCTCGGCGCCGTCAACCTCGCTGCTCTGCAAGAACTCGAAGAAGCGCGCGAACGCGACGGCTACTACCGCAGCCAAAGCGAAGACGTGCAGGCCGCCATCACCCTTTTGGAAGAAGCCATCGCCCAAATCGACGACAAAACCAAAGAGCGTTTCAAAGAAACCTTCGATGCCGTCAACGGCAAAGTCCAAACCTTCTTCCCGACCCTCTTCGGCGGCGGCGAAGCCACCCTCAAAATGATAGGCGACGACCTCCTGACCGCCGGCGTGTCCATCATGGCGCGCCCGCCCGGCAAGAAAAACAGCACCATCCACCTCCTCTCCGGCGGCGAAAAAGCCCTCACCGCCATGAGCCTCGTGTTCGCCCTGTTCAGCCTCAACCCCGCCCCCTTCTGCCTTCTGGATGAAGTCGACGCCCCGCTGGACGACGCCAACACCTCGCGTTTCTGCAACCTGGTCAAAGAAATGTCGGCGCAAACTCAGTTCCTCTACATCTCCCACAACCGCCTGACCATGGAAATGGCAGAGCAGCTCGTCGGCGTAACCATGCAGGAAAAAGGCGTATCGCGCGTTGTAGCCGTAGACATTAAACAGGCGTTGGAAATGGCTGAGCCGTGATAGGGGGATGGAATTTTTATTGCGCTTGATACGGAAAGGTCGTCTGAAAAACGAAATTAGGTTTCAGACGACCTTTCCGTCAATCGAAATAGGGTGTTGGATTCAGATACCAAGTTGCTAATGTTTGGGTCTTTAAATGTAGTTGAATATAAAGATTCAGATAGAAACCGAGCAACCGAATAAGATAGTACTAAACCGACCAAATTTTACGGGAGTAAACATGAACGAAATCGAGCAAGTTTGTTTTAATGAAAAGCGCAGGCAGCATTTTTTGACGGAGGAGAAGTGGAAATACGAAATAGAGATGCGTGCATCAAACCTACAATTTTGGATAGATAAGTGGCAAGAGGAACAGACAGATTTAAAATATTTAATTTACCTAAAAGTTAATGATAATTGGCGATTTTTGCGTTTAAATTACACTGCAGGCGAACCTATTTCAAATCTACCATCTATTCTAGATGATATTATTCATATTTTGGAAACATCGACACAGTTTTGGAAAGAGCATAAAAAAGAATTAGCCAAGCATAGTTATTACTCCGGTCCGTTTGAGTGGGATAATTCCGACAACTACATGAAGGTTCTCGGTCTGATTTCCGTCTGCTACCTTCTCCAACGTGAAGACTTGCTTCCTCGCCTGCTTGAAGTCATCCTTGCCAATGCAGAAGATGGGCTTGAGCCTGATTCAACCATTGAGGATTTCTTCTACTACCGTTTCAAAGACCGTCCCGATACGGGTTATGTCCAAATGGGCGATCATGCTATTTTGATTTCGGATGCCATACGCGGTGAAACCAAAGAAAAACAACTGGAATCTCTTAGTGCCTACCTCAAAGACTGGTATCGCGAAATGATCGGCATGAGCGACCTTGAGTACCAATCCCACCTCGATCCTGAGCAGAATGGTTATTGCGGCTACTGGGCATTCGAAGCCGCCGCCATTGCTTATCTTGATGATTTGGACGATACCGAATTGCGCCAATCCCCTTATTACCCCAAAGATATGGTTGATTGGGCGAGGGAACAGAAGCGCAAGCGAGGAGGCGAAGCCAAAGGTAAAGTTGATTAGTTTGGAAAAGTTTAAATATTAAAAGGTCGTCTGAAAACCCAATACGGTTTCAGACGACCTTTTTCTTAAATAATTAAAATTAGATATGGTTGATTTGTTTATGTTGGTAAAAGGGGAATTTATATAGATTAACCGGATGAAACAAAATTTCTTATAAAGCTGTAATTCTGGTTAACAGGGCATCGCCATTAAAAATTGTTATTAACAAAGCTAATTCATTATGCGAAATAATGATAAAAAGATTTTATATAGAGAAGTAAACTGATATTATTTGTCATCGTTTGAGAAGTATTATTTCATGGAGCATCCACTATGATTCGCAAGATTTTTTGTTTTATTGTTTTATTCTTGAATGTTGAGATATATGGGATGTCGCCAGCTCCATTTCCTGATGGGGATGTGAATATTACCTCAAGAAATAATGAACCATGTATCTATATAGACAGAGAAGATTTAATAGGCGGATATGTAATTTATATATACTCTTATGATAGCGATAATCCTTTTGAGTATAAAAGTGCCTTTGATAAAAATTATCCGGTAAAAGATAAATGTATACCAATGAATACACAAAACTTTCCCGGTATTGATTTAAGGGAGAATGTTAGATATGAATTTAAACTTATACCTCAAGAGTTGGTTGAGTATGAAGGGTATAGCGCCTATATAAAGAGTAATTTTACTGGTTTATCAGGAGCATATTGTTTTAAAAAAATAGATGGGCAAATGGAAGTACAAGATTTTAATTACCGTCTTGATAAATGCGTAGACCGGACTGTTTCATCTGACAATGGCATCAAACCTAAAAAACAAAAAAGTTGGTGGTATTTATTGATTACTTGGTTCATGGATTTGTGGTTTAAATAAATTGTAGTAAGCGTGTGGAAAAATGCCAATATTACAAATGTCTTGACCTTTTTATGTCGGATGGAGCTTTATTGTTTCGACGTATTATCTTTGGCGCGTTGAGGCTGTCCCGAGCGTTGGTTGCTGCCGTTGACTGCATCGCGCCATGCTTTGCGTTCGGCTTCGATTTTGGCGGCTACTTCGTGAACCATGGTTTCTTGTTTTTTGACGGCCGGCTCTTTGGGTGTGTTGTCGGAAAAGTGGAGGCCGTACCACAAGGCGGCGAAAATGCTGCAGACGAAGATCACGGCAATCAGGCCGACGATGGCTTGTTTGCCGGCGAGGGGTTTTTCGGGGGGAGGGACGAGGACATCGAAGCAGTCGGCGCAATCGAGGGCGAAGCAGACGTTTTCAGCTTCTTTGCGGCCGCGCCGGCCTTCTGTGATGTTGAAGGAGATGTGTTGCCCTTCGGCCGGTAGGCGGGTAAGGGTGGTGAAGGCGGCAAGGGCAAGAAAGATTTCTTGGCCTGTGTCTTCTATGGTAGCGGCGCCGAAGCCGCGCTTGCTGTTCCAGCGAGTAATCGTTCCGTAATAGCGCATAATGTATGTGGGGATATTATTATAGGTAACAGTTTTCTTTGGACTGATTTTAAATCAAAAAGTTTGGTTATTGTCTTAATTTTACACTAGATTTGTCTTGTTGGAAGAAGGCGGGCCGTCTGAAGGATTTCAGACGGCCTGCATGGTTTATGCCTATTTATTAAGCACTTTTTGGAAGGTGTCGATCAGGTGTTGCGCAATGGCTCGGCTGCCGAATTGTTGCAGGCAATCTTGGCGCAAGCGGATGGGATCGTAGTGTGCATGGTTTTCGTAGAGGGTGAGCAATGCTTTGGTCAGTTCCGGTATGTTTTCGATTGGCACCAGCAGGCCGTTGTCGGAAGTAACGATGGATTCGGGGCCGCCGCAGCGTGTGGCGATAACGGGCAAACCTTGCGACAGTGCTTCGATATAGACGACGCCGAAGGTTTCGGTACGGCTGGCGAGGACGAATGCGTTGCTGTGGCGCATGAGGTCTAGGGTTTGGTCGGTGGTCAATGCGCCGGTAAAGGTAACGGCGTGGTTGATGCCCAAGTCGCTTGCCAGTTGTTTCAGACGGCCTTCTTCTGCGCCGCCGCCGCCGATTTTGAGTTTGAGTTGCGGATAGGTTTTGAGTGCTTCGGCAAAAGCAGGCAGGAGCAGGTCGTGGCCTTTGAGGTGGCGCAGGTGGGAGACGCTGCAGAAGGTGAAGTCTTGATGGTTTTTTTCGGGGAACTCGAAATCCTGTTCAAAATTTCCGCCCAGCATATTGGGCAGGTATTGCCAGTCTGTACCGGCGTAGGTTTTTTCGAGAATGCGGCAGAAATCACGGCTGACGGCGAACCGGGCCGCGCTGTGGCGCACGGCTTCGTGCATGGACGGCCATTGGTTTTTGCGGACAAGGCCGCGTGAAATGGCGCTGCTGTGTTCGGTAATCACATAGGGAATGCCGTATTTTTTGAAGATGGCGCAGGCCAAAATGGCGGCGTAGTTGACGCAATGGGCGTGAATTACGTCGGGTTTGCCGTTGTCGGCGATATAGGCTTCAAAAGCTTTCATGCCAGCATTGACCCAGCGGATGCGGTCGATGTCGACAACCGGGCAGCGCGGGAAGAAATACATGCTGTCGTAGGTGTAAGTGTTGAGTCCGCCTTGCTGATGGCGGCGCAGGCCGTAGAAGCGCGAGAAGATGGTTTTCGGCTGGCTTCTCAAGTAGCGGAACATGGGTACGACCAGGCCGATTTTCATGCCTTCGCGTTGCAGGGCTTGGGCTTGGAGGCGGAAAAAGATTCCGTCCACGTCGGTTTCGGAAGAGGGGTACCAAGAGGGGATGACGACAATATGCATGATGTGTTTTTTATGAAAGTAGATAACGGCGAGGCCGTCTGAAAAGAAAAGATATCTTTCAGACGGCCTTTTGTATATTTAGTTCAATCAGTTGCCGGCAACCGTCATTTTGGAAACCAAGACGGAGCCGATTTGGTTGGACGAACGGCGTAATGCGTCGTCTGCCACGCCGATGATGTCGCGGTACATATCCTGCAAACGTCCGGCAATGGTGATTTCCTGAACCGGATAGGCAATGACGCCGTTTTCCACCCAAAATCCGGCCGCGCCGCGCGAGTAGTCGCCGGTAATGGTGTTGACGCCTTGTCCCATCAATTCGGTAACCAGCAAACCTGTTCCCATTTCGTTCAACAGGTCGGCCTGCGTGGCATGGGTGTAGTTCAGATACAGATTGTGTGCGCCGCCGGCGTTGCCTGTTGTCTGCATACCGAGTTTTTTCGCGCTGTAACTGCTGAGGAAATAGCCTTCGACGATACCGTCTTTCACCACAAAACGCGGCTGCGTGGCCACGCCTTCGGCATCGAAATAAGTGCTGCGAAACGAGCGCAGGATATGCGGTTCTTCACGAAGGCTGAGAAACTCGGGCAGCACCTGTTTGCCGATACTGTCAATCAGGAAGCTGCTTTGACGGTAGAGCGCGCCGCCGCTGAGTGCGCCGATAAGGTGGCCGATTAAGCCGACGGCGACAGTGGTGTCGAACAGTACGGGATAGCTGCCGGTCGGAACGCTGCGGCTGTTCAGACGGCGTAAAGTCCGTTCGGCTGCAGTTTTACCGATGAGTTCGGGTGCATCCATGTCTTCGTGACGGCAGGAAGAATCGTACCAATAGTCGCGCTGCATGCCATGCTCGTCGCTGGCGACCACGCTGCAAGAAATGCTGTGGTGCGTACTTTGCTGGTGTGCGGCAAAGCCGTGGGTGTTGCCGTAGACGTATTGGTAATGGCCGGTATGAACCGATGCGCCTTCCGAATTTTCAATGCGTTTGTCCGTTGACAGCGCGGCCTGTTCGCATTGCTTGGCCAAATCAATGGCGGATTCGGTACTCAAATCCCATTCGTGGTAGCGGTCGAGGTCGCCGATATGGGTTGCCATCAAGGCAGCATCGGCAAGGCCGGCGCAATCGTCTTCGGCGGTATAGCGTGCAATATCGATGGCGGCTTTGACCGTATCTTGCAGGGCGCGTTCGGAGAAGTCGGCAGTGCTGGCGCGGCCTTTGCGTTGACCGACATAGACCGTAATGTCTAAAGATTTGTCTTGTTGGAACTCGATTTGTTCGATTTCGCCCAGGCGCACGCTGACGCTTTGGCCGAGCGACTCGCTGAAATCGGCTTCGGCCGAGGTGGCGCCGGATTGTTTGGCCAAATCCAGCGTGTGTCCGCACAAGCGCAACAGTTCGTCCGGTGTGTGGTTAAACAGCATAAAAAGGTTTCCTGACAGGGTTTTGCGGCATTTTAACCGTTTCAGACGGCCACTGCAAAAATCGCACGGAAAGGCCGTCTGAAAACTGATAAAATAGGCAGATTCAGAAAATCAGGTAAACACAATGTTTGAACAAGAAGACGAATGGGTCAGCAAAACCCAAATGAAAAAGCAGATGAACGATTTGCAGGCTTTGGGTATGGAATTGACCAAGCTCTCCAGCGATACGCTGAAAAAAATCGGCTTGGACGAAGAGCTGTTCGAGGCCATCGCCACCTATAAAAAAATCACGTCCAACAGTGCGCTCAAACGCCAAGCCCAATTTATCGGCCGTCTGATGCGCGATACCGACCCCGCGCCCATCGAAGCCTATTTGGCCAAACTGCGCGGCGACAATGCAGCACACAATGCCTTTTTGCAACGCGTCGAGCAGGCGCGTACCCGACTGTTGGCAGACGATGGCGCGATTACCCAATTTATGGCCGATTTTCCGCAGGCCGACGCCGGTAAATTGCGCACTTTAATCCGCAACACCAAAAAAGAGCAGGAACAAAACAAACCGCCGAAAAACTTCCGCGCCCTCTTCCAAGAAATTAAAGCAGTGATGGAGGCCGGTCAATCCGATGCTTCAGAAGAAGGGCAGGATTGGGAGGAATAAACCTTAAGGCCGTCTGAAAACGGATTGCGGTTTTCAGACGGCCTGTATCGTAATACCGAAGGAGGATGACCATGAAATTTCGCCGCTTTGTACCCGCTTTGTTAATCAGTGTATTAACCCTGAATGGTTGTACTGCCTTTCTTTGGGGAGGGAACAACCCGTTCCATAAAACCACAACCGAAAAAACCGTTGCCAAAGACAAGATTCAAGCATTTGGCGTGGTTGCCAAAGACAATACGCAACTGGAAACAGGCAGCCTGGTCATGATGGGCAAAAAATATTGGTTTGTCGTTAATCCTAAAGATTCGGCCAAGTTGAAGGCGGTCTTGGATGTTAAATTGGACAAACAGTTTCAAATGGTTCAGCAAAACCCAAGATATGCGTATGAGGCTTTGCCGGTCGAATTGAAATCCCCTGAAGCGCAAACTTTCCGTTCAAAATTCTGCCTGCGTTACGATACTCAAAAAGCTGCCGAGATTGCCAAGTTGAAACAGCTGGCGTTTAAGCCGGTTGAGATCGATGACAAAACTGTCTACACGCGGTGTATTTCTACCGAAGGTCATTATTATGCGACGCCGAAAAATGTTGCCGAAGACCGCCGTTTTGACACTGCCGTCCCGGTCAGAATTTATTATACGGAAACCAAAAAAAGCACAGACGTTCAGAAGTTGACGGAGAATATCCTGCAAACGCCATTTACATTGGCTTTGGACGCAGTCGGCGCAGTAATAGCAGTCCCCTATGTCGTAGTCAGTGAAATTATCGATGCTTCACGCAAATAATATCCAAGGCCGTCTGAAAACGGATTGCAGGTTTCAGACGGCCTTCCCCACCTTAAAATAAACGCTTCAAAAATATATTAATTTTCTCTCTATTTAATCCCACATACCATGTCCGTCAAAATCCAAACACGCTCCATTAATCCGACTGTTTTCAACGACTTGCTCACTGCCGGTACCGATCCTTTGATTGCACGGCTATGTGCTGCGCGTGATGTGCAAAGTCCGGCCGAGTTGGACGACAAGCTTGCTGCGCTGTTGCCGTATCAAACGCTGACAAACTGCGAAGCCGCCGCCGGCCGTCTGGCGGATGCGATTGAGCGTCAGGAAAAAATCTTGATTGTCGCTGATTACGATGCCGACGGTGCGACAGCATGTTCCGTCGGTATGAGCGGTTTGGCGGCGATGGGGGCGAAAGTGGATTTTTTTGTGCCCAACCGCTTTGAACACGGCTACGGCTTAACGCCCGAGCTGGCTGAAATCGCCGCCGCGCAAGGCGTGGATTTATTGGTGACGGTGGATAACGGTATCGCCAGCATTGCAGGCGTGGCGCGTGCGCAGGAATTGGGTTTGGATGTGATTGTTACCGACCACCATCTGCCTGCCGAGACCGTACCCGACTGCATCATCGTCAATCCGAACCAAAAAGGCTGCGGTTTCCAAAGCAAAAGCTTGGCGGGCGTGGGCGTGATTTTTTATGTATTGATGGCTTTGCGCGCCGAACTGCGCCGTCGCAATTATTTTTCAGACGGCCTGAAAGAGCCGAATCTGGGCGATCTTTTGGATTTGGTCGCACTCGGTACCGTCGCCGATGTCGTCACTCTAGACCACAACAACCGTATCCTCGTGTCTCAAGGTTTGAAACGGATGCGTTTGGGCAAAATGCGCCCCGGTATCCGCGCCTTGTTTGAAGTGGCGCGACGGGATTGGCGCAAGGCTCAGCCGTTTGATATGGGCTTTGCGTTGGGACCGCGCATTAATGCGGCCGGACGGCTGGACGATATGTCGGTCGGCATTGCCTGCCTGTTGGCGCAAGATGATGCCGAAGCGCAGGAACTGGCGGCTCAGTTAAACAACCTCAATATCGAGCGCCGCGAAATCGAGCAGTCTATGCTGCAAGATGCGCTGAATGATTTTCCTGACACCCTGCCTTCAGGGCAGACGACTTTGGTGGCGTATCGCGACGATTTCCATCAAGGCGTGGTCGGCATCGTTGCCAGCCGCCTCAAAGACCGTTTTTATCGTCCGACCATCGTGTTTGCGCCTGCCGACAACGGCGAAGTACGCGGTTCGGGACGCTCCATTCCCAATCTGCACTTGCGTGATGCTTTGGACTTGGTGTCCAAACGCCATCCCGATTTGATTTTGAAATTCGGCGGACACGCAATGGCGGCGGGTTTGAGCATACTCGAACACAATATTCCCGCGTTTCAGACGGCCTTTGAAGAAGCCGTGCGCGAGATGGTGTGCGAAGACGACTTGTCGCAAACCTATATTACCGACGGCAGCCTGCCTGCCCGCGATATTACGCTGGAACAGGCGCAGAACCTTGCCCGACACGTTTGGGGTCAGGGCTTCGCTCCGCCGAGTTTTACCGATGAATTTCATGTTGTCCGCCAGCAGCCTTTGGGCGCGGAGGGCAAACATAAAAAAGTCTGGCTGCAAAAAGACGGCTACGAATTTGAAGCCATGTTTTGGCGTTGCAGTGAAGACATTCCCGAATACATCCGCACAGTGTACCGTCCCGTTGCCAACGAATGGCGGAATAATCTCGAATTGCAGCTTTATATCGACTACTGGGAAGCCGCGTAAACAAAGGCCGTCTGAAAAATGAAGAAACAAAAACCTTGGCTCGGCTTTTCATTAGCGCTGCTTGCCACCATGACTTGGGGCTCGCTGCCGGTAATCGCCCAACAGGCCTTAAAAGCCATCGATGCGCCCACGCTGGTGTGGATACGCTTTTTAGTGGCTTCTCTGGTGTTGTTTGCGTTGTTGGGGCTGACCGGCAAGCTGCCGAGGCCGCCTGAATTTTCCAAGCAAACCTTATTTTTATTGGTGTTGGGCATTATCGGCATTTCTGCCAACTTCGTTCTCGTTGCCATGGGTTTGCACTATATTTCGCCGACAACCACGCAGGTGTTGTGGCAACTCTCACCCTTTACCATGATTTTGGTCGGCGTTGGCGTGTTTAAAGAAGCCTTTACGCACTGGCAGAAAATCGGCTTGATGCTTTTGCTGACGGGTTTGGTCATGTTTTTCAACGATAAATTTGGCGAACTTTTCAGCTTGGGCAGCTACGCGGTTGGCGTGATGATGGCGGCTTCGGGCAGCATGATTTGGGTGTGCTACGGTGTGGCGCAAAAACTTTTGTCCAAACATTTCAATTCGCAACAAATTCTGCTCATGATTTATTTTTGCAGCAGCTTTGTTTTCCTGCCGTTTGCCGAACCGTCTCAAATCGCCCATATCGGCAATCCGTTTTTATGGGGCTGCTTTATCTATTGCTGTTTGAACACGCTGATCGGCTACGGTTCATTCGGCGAAGCGCTCAATCATTGGGACGCTTCAAAAGTCAGTATCGTAACCACGCTGATTCCTGTATTCACCATGATATTTTCCACCATCGGCCATCATCTCGCCCCCGATTATTTTGCCGCTTCGGATATGAATATCGTCAGCTATGTGGGTGCTATGGTGGTTGTGGCCGGAGCCTTGCTGGCTGTGGCCGGAGAGAAAGTGATGGGGCTTTTTTTGAGAAAGATATAAAACATTTATTGCAAAACAGAATAAAGCAAGGCCGTCTGAAACAGGTTTCAGACGGCCTTTTATTTTCTAAATCAGATTAATGTGAATCGCCGAATCAATAGAAGCCTTCGCGTTCTTCACGAGTGCTGATGTAGATGTTTTTCACTTGGGTGTAGGCGGCGAGCATCATTTTGTGGGTCTCGCGACCAATACCTGAAGTTTTGTAGCCGCCAAACGGCGCGCCGGCAGGCAGGCGGTTGTAGCAGTTTACCCAAACGCGGCCGGTTTCCAATGCGTTGGAAACGCGCAGGCAGCGGTTGATGTCGGTACTCCACACTGCGCCGCCCAAGCCGTATTCGCTGTCGTTAGCCATTTTGATGACTTCTTCTTCGGTTTTGAATTTAATCACGGTGGCAACCGGGCCGAAGATTTCTTCTTGGGAAACACGGGCTTCGTTGCTGGCCTCAATCAAAGTAGGCTCGACAAATTCGCCTTTGCCCAATTCGCCTTCGATTTTTTTACCGCCGGTAATGATGCGGCAGCCTTCTTGTTCGCCGATTTTGACGTATTTCAAAATGGTCTCGAGTTGACCAGCATTGACTTGCGAACCCATTTGGGTGTCGTCTTCCCAAGGCAGGCCGACTTTGATTTTTTTGAATTCTTCAGCCAAAGCATTGACGAATTTGTCGTAAATGCCTTCTTGTACAAAAATGCGCGAACCGGCGCAGCACACTTGACCTTGGTTGAACAAAATACCTTTTTGCGCGCCTTCGAGGGCTTTGTCGAAAGGCATATCGTCGAAGAAGATGTTGGCAGATTTGCCGCCCAATTCCAAAGTGGACGGAATCAGCAATTCGGCGGCGGCAATACCGACGCGGCGGCCGACTTCGGTTGAACCAGTAAAGGCCAGTTTGTTGAAGCCTTTGTGGTGCAGCATGTATTCGCCGGATTTAGAACCGCGGCCGGTAATCACGTTCAACACACCTTTAGGCAGCAGGTGGTTGATTTTTTGAGCGAGGGACAACAGGCTCAATGAAGTGCTGGAAGAAGGGTGGATGACGATGGTACAACCTGCGGCCAATGCCGGAGCGATTTTCCATGCGGCCATTAAGAATGGGAAGTTCCAAGGAATGATTTGGCCGACAACGCCGATCGGTTCGCGCAAAACGATGGACAGGTCTTCGGCATCAAGTTGGGTCGCAGTGCCTTCTTCTCCGCGGATCACGCTGGCGAAATAGCGGAAATGGTCGGAAGCCAAAGGCACGTCGGCGGCGCGGGTTTCGCGGATCGGTTTGCCGTTGTCCAAGGTTTCTTGCAGGGCGAACAATTCGGCATTTTCGTCAATCACATCGGCGATTTTGTTCAAAATGGCCGCGCGTTCGGCAGTCGTGGTTTTGCGCCATGTTTTGAACGCTTCTTGCGCAGCGGCTACGGCAGCATCGACATCGGCATCGGTTGCGTCTGTAAACTTGGCCAATTCATCGCCATTGGCAGGGTTGTAAGAGGATAAAAGTTTGCCTTCGCTACCTTTTGTCCATTCGCCGTTGATCAAAAGGCCATATTCTTTATCAAACACATTTAAATCTTTTGCCATAATGCTGTCTCCTTAATGAATGGGAATAGGTGTTTCAACACCATGAAAAGTAGCTTATGCTTTTTTCTTTTTAAGTTCAAGTACTAAAAATGAGAATATTCTTAAAATTTACATTTGCAATGTTGTTTTATGTAGCAGGCCGTCTGAAAAATAAAGGATTGATTGAAATGAAAGTATATTTGTTAATATATTTAAAGATTATACGGCTTAAGTAGAATTTGTTATGGTATAACATTATAACTATTTGTTTTTAAAAAGATTATGGGTTGACGGCTTCGGATATGGGGAGTATTCTCATTTATAGCTAAACAGTTTTTCAACACCCTAGGAGACTCTCTTATGAAAATGCATGCTGTGGTAGTAAATAAAGATGTAGCAGGTGATGTAGAAGTTGTTGAACGCGAACTGCGTCCGCTGGAATACGGCGAGGCGTTGGTGGAAGTCGAGTATTGCGGCGTGTGCCACACCGACTTGCACGTTGCGGCAGGCGATTACGGCGACAAACCGGGTCGCGTATTGGGACACGAAGGCATCGGTTTGGTTAAAGAAGTTGCCGACGGTGTGAAAAATCTGAAAGTCGGCGACCGTGTCAGCATCGCATGGCTGTTCCAAAGCTGCGGTTCTTGCGAATACTGCAATACCGGCCGCGAAACCTTGTGCCGCTCTGTATTGAACGCTGGCTATACTGCCGACGGCGGCATGGCGACCCACTGTATCGTGAGTGCCGATTACGCGGTCAAAGTTCCTGAAGGCTTGGATCCTGCGCAAGCTTCCAGTATCACTTGTGCCGGTGTGACCACTTATAAAGCGATTAAAGTTTCCGGCGTCCGTCCGGGCCAATGGATTGCGATTTACGGCGCAGGCGGTTTGGGCAACTTGGCGGTTCAATACGCGAAAAAAGTATTTGGCGCACACGTCGTCGCCATCGACATCAACGATGAAAAACTGGCATTTGCTAAAGAAAGCGGCGCAGATTTGGTCATCAATGCCGCCAAAGAAGATGCGGCTCAAGTCATCCAAGAGAAAACCGGCGGCGCACACGCAGCCGTTGTAACAGCCGTATCTGCAGCAGCCTTCAATTCAGGCGTTAACTGCGTCCGCGCAGGCGGCCGTGTCGTTGCAGTTGGCTTGCCGCCTGAGTCTATGGACTTGTCTATCCCACGTTTGGTATTGGACGGCATCGAAGTGGTCGGCTCTTTGGTCGGTACCCGCAAAGATTTGGAAGAAGCATTCCAATTCGGCGCAGAAGGTTTGGTTGTGCCTAAAGTCGAATTGCGTGCTTTGGATGAAGCGCCTGCCATCTTCCAAGAAATGCGCGAAGGTAAAATTACCGGCCGTATGGTGATTGATATGAATAAAGAGTGCAGCTGCATTCATCACTAATCAAATGATTCCGTGACAAAAAGGCCGTCTGAAACTTTTCAGACGGCCTTTTTTATTGGACTGGATAACTTACAGCGTAAAGCCGCTTTCAAATGCGCGGATTTCTCCGCTGACAGGATCGGTAAACTCTATTCTTTTGGCCAGAAGTTTTAAAGGCTTTTCATAGTCTTCATCACCGGCTGCCAATGGGGTAGGGTAAAGCGCATCGTTCATCAACGGCATGTTCAAACTCATCATATGCACGCGGAGCTGGTGTTTCTTTCCGGTATGCGGCGTGAGGCGGTAGAGGCTGAATGCGCCGCGGTTTTCGATAAGTTCGATGGTCGTGTGGGCGTTTGGTTCGCCTTCCGTTTCCCGCGTGAGGAAGAATTTTTCGCCTCGTTCCATTCGGGATGAAATATGCAGCGGATAGTCCAAATCCGTCCGCGTCGGCGCTACCGCTTCATAAGTTTTTTGTACAGTTTTTTCTTGGAACATGGTCTGATAATCGCGACGCGTGGCAGGGTTGAGCGAAAGCAGCATAACGCCTGCCGTATCTTTGTCCAAGCGATGAATCGGTGTAATGTCTTCAACATTCAAATGCTGCAATTCAGGCTGCAAACGCAGGCGTGTGAGCAAGGTTTCCCGCAAAAACCTGCCGCTGGGGATGACGGGCAGAAAATGCGGTTTGTCCACCACAAGCAAATGCTCGTCAATATGCAAAATCTTTTCTTTAAACGGAATACGCGGCTCGCTCTCACGGCTGGTTTCACGGTAATAAAACATCGTTTTGCCGGGTTCGAACAAGGTATTCTCATCAAACGGCACACCATCCGCGCCTACTACAAAACCGCTGTTCAGCCGCCGCCGCCAGTTTTCTTCGCCGACAAAGGGAAAATGAGCGCATAGAAAATGCAGCAGCGGCAAGCCGTAAAACTGCTTTTCATGCGGCAAAACCAAGTAGCTGGGTTTGACACCGTCTAAAAGGGGGAGAGGATTGGTACGTTTTTTCATGCGGCGGATTGTACTCGGTTTTTAGGATTTTTTCAGACGGCCTTGTTTATATGGAAAATAAACTTCTAATAACGGATATGTATTGATGCAGGTTTTGTGCTTAAATAGATTCTTCAAACGACTAAAGAAACTGGTTTCTTTGGAACTTGCTTTTGTGGCATAAATTAAATAAATGATAAAGAAGCAATATTTGAGAAAAGGAGAATATTATGCAGAGAAAAATCGGCATAATCATCATGTTATCCGCGTTTTCCGTATCCGCTATGGCGGGAGGGGAAGTTCGGCTCGGTAAGAATAAGGCATACGATAATGAGTATGAGCTTGTGGTAGAGCATGAAGGAAATGAAGAAGTTTCACAATTAAATCAAGATGAGTATGTAGCACATCCAATACGCAACGATAGTGGCCTCATGCAGTCAGGAAAAGCTGCTTCAGGCAGACAAGCCGTTTCCCAATACGGAAAACCTAATTTGCCACCTGTACGCTTAAATCCGCATCCTTCACGACCTTGATTTCAAAATTAAAGGGCTGCTCCATTTGTTTGGGCAGCCCTTTTGTTTTGTCGGCTCACTCACATTTTTGTTTGCGCAAAACGAGTTTGTAATCGGTTTTAATGCTAGTTTGATCGCCAATCATCTTAAAATCATCTATCAAACAACGGTTTTCCGTACATTTCAACATGAAATCTGCACCGACCCTATGGCTGTCAAATTGTTTAAATGTTGCCCGGACGGTATGGGGAGAAGTGACTTTGACTTGCAAGGTTTTATGGAAGTTATCAGGATGATCCTGACCAAAGCCCAAGTAGTAATGTATCGGCATGTCACATCCCATCTCCATATCGGGTTGCTTACGGATATTTGTGTCGAATTTATTGAATTGTCGGATGATTTTTTGTAGTTCAGGCGTAGTAACACGATTGTGTTCAGAGCCTAAATCCACTTTAGACAGATAAACCTTTTTGACTAAATCTATTTTCGTTTGATTGTTTGTGGCGTTATTTGCAGCCGTCGCTTGGGAGAATAAGCTGGTGGTTAACAAGCCGATAACAAAAAGAGAGTGCAGTGTTTTCATGATGTGCATAGGGATGGGATGAAAAGAATCCAAGTATAACGGCATTGAATTTATATTGAATATGTTTCTAAGAAATTTAAGTTGAAAAGCAGGGGAGGAATTGAAATCATTGAATGTGATTCTGCAATCTGCTTTACAGGCCGTCTGAATGCGAAAACCAATTTTCAGACGGCCTTTTGATTTGTTCCCAACCTCACAAACCCTTAAAAATCAGCTATAATGCCCAACTATTTGATTTTCGCTTATCCCATATTGAAATGGCACAAAAAATTCAATCTGTAAAAGGTATGAACGACCTTTTACCTGTCGAACAAAAAGATTTTAAACTGACGGCTGCGTTTTGGCAGGCGTTTGAAGATACAGTCGGCCGTTGGACACGCGCTTACGGCTATCAGCAAATCCGTACACCGATTGTCGAGCAAACCGGTTTGTTTGTCCGCTCTATCGGCGAGGAAACCGATGTGGTTGGCAAGGAAATGTACACCTTCTCCGATTCAAACGATTCTTTGAGTTTGAGCTTGCGTCCTGAAGGTACGGCTTCTTGTTTGCGTGCGGTGGTCGAACACAACCTTCTGTACAACAGCCCGCAAAAGCTGTGGTATATGGGGCCGATGTTCCGCCGCGAGCGTCCGCAAAAAGGCCGTTATCGTCAGTTCCACCAGGTCGGTATCGAAGCTTTGGGGTTTGAGGGGCCGGATATTGATGCGGAAATCATCGCGATGTCTGCCGATTTGTGGGAAAAATTGGGTATTCGCGAATACCTGACTTTGGAAATCAACAGCTTGGGCAACCGTGAGGAACGCGCGGCACACCGTGCGGCATTGGTTGAATATCTGACCCGTTATGAAGATAAATTGGACGAAGACAGCAAACGCCGTCTGAAAACCAATCCTTTGCGCGTTTTGGATACGAAAAACCCTGATTTGCAGGAAATCTGCAATGCGGCGCCACGTTTGGTGGATTACTTGGGCGAGGCTTCGCAAAACCACTATGTACGCTTCAAGGCAATGTTGGACGGTTTGGGTATTCAATATATTGAAAATCCGCGCTTGGTACGCGGTTTGGATTACTACAATCAGACGGTTTTTGAGTGGACGACCGACAAACTCGGCGCGCAGGCGACTGTGTGCGGTGGCGGCCGTTACGATGGTTTGATTGAAGAGCTTGGCGGTAAGCCTGCGCCGTCTATCGGCTTTGCGATGGGTATTGAGCGCCTGCTGCTTTTGGTGAGCGAATACGGCTCGTTGGAGGTGAACGCCGCGCCTGATGTCTATGCAATGCACCAAGGCGAAGGTGCGGACTTGCAGGTGATGAAATACGCGCAAGCCTTGCGCGCACAAGGTTTCAATGTAATGCAGCATTCCGGCTATCAGAGCCTGAAGGCGCAAATGAAAAAAGCAGACAACAGTGGCGCACGCTTTGCCCTGATTGTGGCTCAGGATGAGCTGGCAAACGGTACGGTTACCCTGAAAGATATGCAGGGCAAACACGAACAACAAACCGTTGCCACCGCTGATTTGACAGACACTTTACAACAATGGAAGAACGCATAAATGGCAGCCCATTTGGAAGAACAACAAGAGTTAGACAACTTTAAATATTTTTGGAAAAAAACCGGCCGTTGGATCTTTGCCTTGCTGATCGTGGCGGCTTTGGGGTATTTGGGTTACACCATTTACCAAGGCCAAAAAGCTTCAAAAGATCAGGAAGCCGCCGCCGTATTGGCGCAAATGGTGGAAAAGGCGCAGCAAAAAACCGACCCTAAAGCCATCAACGCCGATTTGGCCGAATTGCAAAAAAACTATCCTGATTCTATTTCGACAGCCCAAGCTACGTTGATGGTGGCGGCGACTGAGTTCGATGCCGGCCGTTATGATGTAGCGGAAGGTCATTTGAATTGGGTGCTGAAAAACCAAAATGCACCGCTGGTTCAAGCTTTGGCAGCGCAGCGTTTGGGCGTTACCCTGTTGCAGCAGAAAAAATACGATGCCGCCATCAATGCCCTGAATACTCAGGTTGAGGCTGATTTCGAGCCTTTGATGCTGGAAACCAAAGGCGATGTTTACGTTGCCCAAAATAAAACCAAAGAAGCCGTACAAAGTTACGAAGCTGCTTTGAGCAAAATGCCGCAAACCGCAGTAGGCCGCGAATTGCTGCAAATGAAAATCGACAGCTTGAAATAAGTTTGTTTGAAATCAAGGCCGTCTGAAGTTGCAATGACTTTTCAGACGGCCTACACTTATCCTTATCAACCGTGTTTTTAAAACACCTGCTTGTGTTCCGCTCCCGATTTTTAGGCGGCACTTGACACAGAAAGACTCCATCATGAAACCAACCATCGCGCTTGTCGGCCGCCCCAATGTCGGCAAATCTACTTTATTCAACCGTTTGACGCGTACCAAAGATGCGCTCGTGCATGACTTGCCCGGTCTGACGCGTGACCGCCATTACGGTCATGGCAAAGTCGGCAGCAAACCTTATTTGGTCATCGATACCGGCGGTTTTGAGCCGGTTGTGGACAGCGGCATTTTGCACGAAATGGCAAAACAAACTTTGCAGGCTGTCGATGAAGCCGATGCGGTTGTATTTTTGGTGGACGGCCGCACTGGTTTGACGCCGCAAGACAAAATCATTGCCGACCGTTTGCGCCAAAGTTCGCGCCCCGTTTATTTGGCCGTGAATAAAGGCGAGGGCGGCAATAGGGCCGTGCTTGCAGCCGAATTCTACGAACTTGCCTTGGGCGACCCTTATGTTATTTCAGGTGCGCATGGCGATGGTGTGTATTATCTGATTGAAGATATTTTGGAAACCTTCCCTGAGCCTGAAAAGGAAGAGGAAGAAGCGAAACATCCTGTTTTTGCTGTAATCGGCCGTCCAAATGTCGGTAAATCGACCTTGGTAAACGCCATCCTCGGCGAAGAACGCGTGATTGCTTTCGATATGGCAGGCACGACGCGCGACAGTATCCATATCGATTTTGAACGTGAAGGCAAGCCGTTTACCATCATTGATACCGCAGGTGTGCGCCGTCGCGGCAAAGTGGATGAAGCGGTGGAAAAGTTCTCCGTTATCAAAGCCATGCAGGCGGTTGAAGCGGCAAACGTTGCAGTTTTGGTATTGGATGCGCAACAAGATATCGCCGATCAAGATGCGACGATTGCAGGTTTTGCTTTGGAAGCAGGCCGTGCTTTGGTGGTGGCGGTCAATAAATGGGACGGCATCAGCGAAGAGCGCCGCGAGCAAGTGAAACGCGATATCAACCGCAAACTGTATTTCCTTGATTTTGCTAAGTTCCACTTTATTTCTGCATTGAAAGAGCGCGGTATAGACGGCCTGTTTGAAAGCATTCAGGCTGCCTACAATGCGGCGATGATTAAGATGCCGACACCGAAAATCACGCGTGTATTGCAAAGCGCGATTGAGCGTCAACAGCCGCCGCGTGCTGGTTTGGTGCGTCCGAAAATGCGTTATGCCCACCAAGGCGGCATGAATCCGCCGGTGATTGTGGTACACGGTAATTCGTTGCACGCGATTTCAGACAGCTACACACGCTATTTGACCCAAACCTTCCGCAAAGCCTTCAATCTGCAAGGTACGCCGCTCAGAATTCAATACAATGTTTCGGAAAACCCGTATGAAAATGCGGAAGACAAACCGAAGAAAAAACCGCTGCGCCGTGTCAGCTTGAGCAACCGTATTGAGAAACGCGAAGGCCGTAAGGAAGAGAAAAACCGCTTCAAGAAGAAAACCAAAGTCAGCGTGAAAAAACAATTCAGCAAATAAGCACAAAGGCCGTCTGAACCATTTCAGACGGCCTTTTTATAATGAAAAACAGCTCATTAGAGCTTCATGGCATATTTTTGATAGGGTTTGCCGAATTTAAAAAAAACATCCAATTTGAATTGGGGATTGTTGTGAATATGGAAATGAAACAGTCGGTTTGGCGGGAAGTTCCCTTATTGCTGGATTCCTAAACGGTGTGATAGAAAAAAATAGTTGGTAATTTATCCTATTCGGGGCTACAATCCCATCAAACGCCGATTTTGGCGTCTTTACAATCATAATAATGGAGCTCAAGAATATGACAGCTAAAGGACAAATGTTACAAGATCCTTTTTTGAATGCGTTGCGTAAAGAGCACGTTCCGGTTTCAATCTACTTGGTAAACGGCATCAAGCTGCAAGGCCAAGTGGAATCATTCGACCAGTACGTTGTTCTGCTGCGTAATACTTCCGTCACTCAAATGGTTTACAAACACGCTATCTCAACAATCGTTCCTGCACGCGCAGTCAGCCTGCAACACGAAAACAAGCAACCTCAAGCCGCTGCCGCAGCTGCTCCGGTTCAAGTTGAGACTGTGCAACAACCTGTCGAATAAATGATGTAACGCATTCCTGTTTTTCAATACCTTACCGCTTTTGCGGTAGGGTATTTTTATTTTCAGACGACCTTTATCATGCTGCTTGAAAACATTCTTCCCTTTGCCCACTCCCTGTTACGACAAGCCTTAAAAGCAGGCGGCCGCGCTTTGGATGCGACGGCCGGAAATGGGCATGATACTTTGCTGTTGGCGCAGTCGGTTGGCGAGACGGGTAGGGTGTGGGCATTTGATGTGCAATCTAAAGCACTGGTGCAGACTCAAGGCCGTCTGAAAGAAAACGGCGTAGAGGGTCGGGTAGCCCTGATACATGACGGCCATGAAAACCTTTTGTCTTATATCGACGAGCCTTTAGATGCTGCAGTATTTAATTTCGGTTGGCTGCCGGGTGGCGATAAAAGCTGCACGACTGAAGCGGCAAGCAGCATCCGTGCGCTGACGGATACTTTGGGTTTGTTGAAAGAGGGCGGGCTTGCCGTGGCGGTATTGTATCCGGGGCATGAAGCCGGCCGAATAGAGGCTGAAGCGATTGTGCAATGGGCGGAAACTTTGCCGCAGGAAGCCTTTGCCGTGTTACGCTATGGCTTTGTCAACCGCCGCAATGCGCCGCCCTATCTGCTGGCGATTGAAAAGTTGCGTCAGAAATAGATGTTTGCGGTAAAATAGCTGCTTTGTTTTTCAACCCTCAACATAAGAAACTGCCATGCAATATCTGTTTGTAAAATACAGCCATCAGATTTTCGTTGCCATTACCATCCTGTTGTTCAACATCCGTTTTTTCCTGCTCTGGCGTCATCCTGAGAAGCCGTTGGCAGGTATTTGGAAAGCCATGCCGCATTTGAATGACACCATGTTGCTGTTTACCGGCTTGTGGCTGATGAAGATTACCCATTTTTCGCCGTTTAATGCGCCGTGGCTCGGCATGAAAATCCTGCTGTTGCTGGTTTATATTGTGTTGGGCATGATTATGATGCGTTCGCGTCCGCGTTCGCCGAAATTCTATATCGTCTACGTTTTGGCCATGTCGTGTGTTGCCACGATTGTTTTCCTTGCCAAAACCAAAACGCTGCCGTTTTAAAAGAGGCCGTCTGAAATGTATCCGCATTTTGCTGTTATTGCTTTGGGCAGCAATCTTGCCAATCCTACCGAACAGGTTCGCGCAGCTTTGGCCGAATTGGACGCGCATCCGCATATCCGGCTCGAAAAGGCTTCTTCCTTGTATTTGACTGCGCCGGTCGGCTATGACGATCAGCCCGATTTTGTGAACGCCGTTTGTACCGTGAAAACTTCATTGGACGGCGTGGCGCTGTTGGCAGAGTTAAACCGCATCGAGGCCGAATTTGGGCGCGAACGTACCTTCCGTAATGCGCCGCGCACTTTGGACTTGGATATCATCGATTTTGATGGTATCCGCAGCGATGACCCGCATCTGACCTTGCCGCAT
Source organism: Neisseria perflava (assembly GCF_002863305.2). Taxonomy (NCBI): domain Bacteria; kingdom Pseudomonadati; phylum Pseudomonadota; class Betaproteobacteria; order Neisseriales; family Neisseriaceae; genus Neisseria; species Neisseria perflava. The sequence continues at coordinate 1,306,266 of NZ_CP136962.1, read as the reverse complement.
CCGCGCGCGCATGAGCGCAGTTTCGTTATGTTGCCGTTGGCTGAAATTCTTCCGGATTTCGAGTTGGGCGAGCATGGCCGTGCGGCTGATTTGGCTCAGGCTTTGGGCGGGCAGGGTATTCGCCTGTTGAAAGAATAAGGGCCGTCTGAAAAACGGACTAAAACAAGAAAGGGCGTGTTGGACACGCCTTTTTTGCTATAAAATATTGTTGGGAAACACATTACAAAGAGTTACTATGAATCCTCGTTATATTGTTGTCGAAGGCGCCATCGGTAGCGGAAAAACCGCTTTGAGCCGCCGCTTGGCAGAGCATTTCAGCGCGTTGCTGTTGTCGGAGAATCCGGATCACAATCCGTTTCTCATGAAGTTTTACAGCAATGTTTCCAATAATGGTTTGGCTGCCGAGCTTTTCTTCCTGACGCGCCGTGCTGAAAGCGTAAATATTATTGAAGACCAATGCGTGCAAGGCGGAATGGTTGTGGCTGATTTTTTGCTGGAAAAAGACCGTATTTTTACGCCCATCGTTTTGAATGATGACGAGCAGCAGCTTTTTGCCGATATGAAGCAACGTATTTTGCCGCAATACGCGGAGCCCGATGTGGTGATTTATCTGCAAACCGCTGTCGAAAACAACCGCAAACGCCTGCAAAAACGTCACGAAGGCATCATCAGCTTGTTTCCCGAAGGCTATTTGGGACGGGTGCATGACGAATACAGCCATTTCTTCCATTTGTATCAAAGCGCGCCTTTGTTGACCGTCAATGCCGATGAGTTGGATTTGGCCGGCAATGACGACCACTTCCAGCTTTTGTTGCGTGCATTGGAAGATTTTCAAGGTACGCGCAGTTATTTGAATTTAAGTGAAAAATAAACGCAGGCTAGGTTTAGGCCGTCTGAAAGGAATAATATGTCAAAATATCAATTCACACTCCCATCTTCTTCCGGTAGCGATTTTAACTCCGCCGAACATTTGCCGTTGGTTGTCTATTTTTATCCTAAAGACAGCACGCCCGGCTGTACCACCGAAGGCTTGGATTTCAATGCCCGATTGGAGCAATTCAAAGCATTGGGCTATACCGTTGTCGGCATTTCGCGCGACGGTGTCAAATCGCATCAGAATTTCTGCACTAAACAAGGCTTCCAGTTTGAATTGTTGAGCGACAAAGAAGAAACCGTCTGCAAGCTGTTTGACGTGATCAAGCTGAAAAAGCTTTACGGCAAAGAATCCCTCGGCATCGAGCGCAGCACCTTTGTGCTGGACGAAAACGGCGAAATCGCTCATGAATGGCGCAAAGTCAAAGTGGCCGGACACGCGCAGGAAGTGTTGGATACAATTTCTCAAGTCTCTTGATAGGGCTTTGAAAACCTAAGGCCGTCTGAACGGATGTAAAGTCATGCCGTTCAGACGGCCTTTCAATACAGTTTGATGAATATGGACGATTTAATAGACAAGCTGCTTGAATCCCTTTGGCTGCAAGACAGGCTCAGCCACAATACGCTGCAAAGTTACCGCCGTGATTTGGTCAAAGTCGCCGCGCGGTTGGCCGAGGGCGGGCAGGATTGGTTGAGTGCCGATGAGTTTGCCCTGTCTGATGCCGTGTATGCGGAAGGGGAAAAAAATACGTCCCAAGCGCGGGCATTGTCGGCTTGCAAGCGTATGTACGGCTGGTTGGAAGAAACAGGCCAAAGAGCAGACAATCCCACCCGTTTTCTCAAGGCGCCGAAATCGGAACGCAAACTGCCCACGCTGATTACCGAAGCTCAAATCGACGCGCTGCTGGCTGCACCGGATGTGGAAACGCCGCATGGACTGCGCGACAAAGCCTTGCTTGAAGTCATGTATGCAACAGGTTTGCGCGTGACCGAAGCCGTCAAATTGACGCTCAGCGATATCGATTTACATCGCGGCAGTATCCGTACCATAGGCAAGGGCAACAAATTGCGTCTGGTTCCGCTGGGTCAGGAAGCGGCATATTGGGTGGAACGCTATTGCAACGAATCGCGCCCGTTGTTGCTGAAAAACAAAATCTGCGACGAAGTGTTTGTCAGCCAGAAACGCAGCGGCATCAGCCGTCAACTTGCATGGATGATAGTCAAAGAATATGCCGAAGCGGCCGGTATTGCTTCGCTCAGTCCGCACGGTTTGCGCCATGCTTTTGCCACGCATTTGGTTAATCACGGCGTCGATTTGCGTTCGGTCCAGATGATGTTGGGACATTCCGATATCAACACCACACAGATTTATACCCATGTTGCTAATATTCGTTTGAAAAACATGGTCGATGAACACCATTCCCGTTCATGAATAGAGGCGGCATTTCGAAGATGCCGCCTTTTGTTATCGTGGCCGTCTGAACGGTTATAAAGTTTACTATTTATAAAATAACAATCAAAATACAAATTTACATAGAAAAATTTCAAAACAAAAGGACAGTGCCAATATTGCAATGCAAACCGTTTTTATTTATATTTACGTTCAAGAATAAATCCTACTCTCAATTACAGAGGGTAACAAAATTATTGGAGCACATCATGTTTGTCTGCATCTGCAACGCCATTACTGACCACGACATCAAAGAGACCATCGCCGCCGGTGCAACCACCATGAGCGATTTGCAGGCTCAATTGGGTGTGGCGACTTGTTGCGGTTGCTGCGGCGAATTGGCTGCATCGTTTTTGACTGCAAGCAGCGCCCAAAATACCGTGACTGCAGGTATTAACGTTCAGTCTTAATTTCAGAATACACACAAAGGCCGTCTGAAGGCGTTGTTTCGCGCCTGTTCAGACGGCCTTTGTCATGCCTGTATAGTTTAGCGGCATTTTGCTATACAATGGCCGCTTTTGTCCCTCCGAGAGTAACCGCCATGAAACTGACCTTGATGTTTCGGGAATATTGCAGCCTGTGCCACAAAATGCGCGAACAATTAAAGCCTTATCAGGAGCAGTTTGGATTTGGACTGGATATTGTCGATGTCGATGCCGATCCGGTTTTAGAAGAAAAGTACAATGAGCTGGTGCCTGTTTTGCTGGATGGCGATACCGAAATCTGCCATTGGTTTTTGGACGAAGAAAAACTGAAAGCGCATTTGAGCGCATAACAAACCGTTGACCATATTATCTTTCAGACGGCCTTTGGCTATTTATGCCGTCTGAACATTAATTTTATTATGACTGAAAAACTTTCTCCCGATGCGCTGATTGAAGCGGCGCTGTTGACGCAAGTCGAACCCTTAAACGAAAAAACCATGCGCGAATTGTGCGTGCCGCCGTTGTCGCAAGACAAGCTGATTGACGTGTTGGCGCAACTGAAGGCTCGCTGGCAGGGCAGGGCTTTGCAACTGGTGCATACCCATGAGGGCTGGCGTTTCCAAATTGCCCAAGCCGCCTTTGAACGACTGGGCAGCCTGCAAGAGCAGCGCGCGCCGCGTTATTCCCGTGCCGTGATGGAAACGCTGGCGATTATTGCCTATCAACAACCGGTAACGCGTGGCGATATTGAAGGCATACGCGGCGTAGCGGTGTCGCAAAATGTCATGCAAACCTTGCAGGATAGGGGCTGGATTGAAGTCATCGGCCACCGTGATTCTGTCGGTCGTCCGGCTTTGTGGGCGACAACGGCAACATTCTTAAGTGATTTGCGTTTGGAAAGTTTGGAAGAATTGCCGCCGCTGACTGAATTGGGCGAGCTGGTGTTGCCTGATTTGATGGAAACGCCGCCGACAGGCGATGAGGAGGCTGAAGAAGCAGTTGAATCAGGAAACAGACTGATTAACTGATTTGAATGTAAAGGCCGTCTGAAACAATCGTGTTTCAGACGGCCTTTATTGTTGTGTAACATCATGATTTTAAATATAATTTTCATTATATTTGGTAACTTATTGATTTTGTGATATAATTTGAAAAATTATTAGAATAAATATCTCTCGTTCTGTAATAGTTTGAGAAGGCATACGGAAACGTTTCTCTCTTTATCAATCGGCAGCCCGTTTGTTCTTCAAATATGCGCTGTATCAACTACGGAACCGATATGAAATTCAAACAATTCATTCAAAACAAATCTTCTTTCAACCCAAGCGTGGTCGGTATTACGCTTTTCTTCGTCCTTTTGCTTTTGTCAGCTGCTTTGGTTTGGCCTCAAAATACTGAGGCTTTGTTAAATGCCATGAAGCAGTTTATCTTTCAAAATGTCAGCTGGTTTTACATTCTGACTTTCTCTGTATTCCTTATTTTCTTATTGGCGCTTCCCATCAGCAGCCTAGGCAGTATCAGGCTGGGTGCAAACGAGGACGAACCTGAGTTTTCGTTTTTATCATGGCTGGCCATGCTGTTTGCGGCCGGTATGGGCGTGGGCTTGATGTTTTTCGGGGTGGCCGAGCCTTTATCGCATTTTTCTTCCCCGATTGCCAAAGGCAATGCGCAAGAGGCGATTCTGCATACGGTGTTCCACTGGGGGATTCATGCTTGGGCAATCTACGGAATCATTGCGCTTGCCTTGGCGTATTTCGGTTTCCGCTATAAATTGCCGTTGGCGTTGCGCTCCTGCTTTTATCCGATTTTAAAAGACAAAATCAACGGCAAAATGGGTGATGCCATCGATGTGATGGCTTTGATTGCAACTTTGTTCGGTATTATCACAACCTTGGGATTTGGCGCGGCACAAATGGGTTCCGGTTTGTTGAAGATGGGCTGGGTGCAGGACAACAGCTATGTCTTGCAGGTCGGCATTATCGTTGTTGTGATGGCGATTGCCATATTTTCCGCAACTTCGGGCGTGGGCAAAGGCGTCAAAATTTTGAGTGAAACCAACTTGGTATTGGCACTGGCTTTGATGCTGTTTGTCTTGTTGAGTATGCCGACGACGTATTTGATTTTCGCATTCAGCGACAATTTGGGCACTTATTTGAGCAACTTCGTTTCGTTCAGCTTTAAGTCATATACCTACGAGCCTGAGCATACAAAATGGTTTACCGGCTGGACGGTGTTGTATTGGGCTTGGTGGTGTTCGTGGTCACCTTTTGTTGGTTTGTTCATTGCCCGAATTTCGCGAGGCAGAACCATCCGCGAATTTATTTTTGGCGTATTGGCAGTGCCTAGCCTGATGAGTATTTTGTGGTTTACCGTATTTGGCAATTCAGCCTTGTGGCTGGACACGCATGTGGCAAACGGCGCCTTGTCTGCCTTGACCAACGAGCCTGAAAAATTGTTGTTTGCCTTTTTGAATTATTTGCCGTGGCCGGTTGTCAGCAGCTTGGTGGCATTGCTGGTGATTTCGCTGTTTTTTATCACTTCTGCCGACTCGGGCATTTATGTGCTGAACAATATTGCTTCGCGCGATAAAGGGCTGGCTTCGCCCAAGTGGCAATCGGTTATGTGGGGTGTGTTGATTTCGGCTGTGGCTATTGTGTTGTTGGGTGCCGGCGGTTTGCCTATTTTGCAAACCATGACCCTGATTGCGTCTCTGCCGTTTGCGGTGTTGATGATTTTTATGATGGTTTCTTTGTGGAAAGCCCTGAACAACGATGCCAACTATTTTGCAACCGCCGTCAATCCGAGCAGTATTTTCTGGTCGGGCGATCATTGGAGGGAACGCCTTGGACAAATGATGAATCAGACGCAGGAAGTCGATATCATCAAATTTATGAAAAATACGGCGCTTCCGGCAATGCAGGAATTGAAAAACGAATTGACCGAAAAATACAATATGGACGTAGAAATCCGTTGCCTGTTGCAACAGGATGAGCCGTCGGTGGAGCTGGTGGTGCATAAAGGGACGGTAAGGGATTTTGTCTATGGGATTAAATCCGTAAAGCGGGAAATTACCGACCAGTTGATTCGTGAAGACAGCCTGCCTCATTTCAAATATGCGGCAACATTCATACCGTTGACGTATTTCTCGGATGGGCGCGATGGATACGATGTGCAATATATGACGCAAAAAGAATTGATTGCCGATATGCTCAAGCAGTATGAGCGTTATCTGAACCTGCTTGCCGGAGTGGGGCAGGAATTAATGGGGCATGAACAAGTAGAACTGGCAGAGTAAAATAAATTTAGGCCGTCTGAACATGTAGCAATATTCAGACGGCCTTTTTATTGCCTGATTAAAAATAATTTGTTTAAAATAAATATCTTAGATAAATTATAAGAAAAATCTGATTCAAACTATAAAAAATCTTAGTTATAATCAGTTTATCTAAAGCTATTCCGCATAGGTGCGGGTGATTTACTAAGGAATACTACAATGCTGTTGGTACTTTCTTTGCGTGATTTTGTCATTGTTGAAAACCTGAATCTTGATTTTCAAAACGGCTTTACCGTATTGACGGGCGAGACCGGCGCAGGCAAATCGATTACTCTGGATGCGATTGGCCTGTTATTGGGCGATAAAGCCGATTACAGTCAAGTGCGAAGCGGCGCCAAAGAAGCGCAGTTGTCGGCTTTGTTCGATATCAGCGGTTTGCCTGAACTGAAAGCGCAGCTGCAGGAGCAAGGCCTTTTGGAAGAAGATGCCGAAGAGCTCAGCATCCGCCGTATTATCGATGCCAAGGGTAAAAGTCGCAGTTATATCAATAATCAGGCAGCAACATTGGCGCAGCTGAAAGCTATTGGCGAGCAGTTAATCGATATTCACGGCCAAAATGCCCATCATTCGTTGAATCAAGAGTCTGCGCAACGCGAGTTGTTGGACGCATTTGCCGGCAGCAAAGAGCAGGCGGAAACAGTCAAACAGCTTTATCAAAATTGGGTCAATGCGAAAAAAGCCCTGCAAGAAGCACAGGAGCAGGCAGAAACCATGGCCATCGAGCGCGAGCGTTTAGAATGGCAGTTTAATGAATTAAACCAATTGGAGCTTAAACCCAACGAATGGGAAACCTTAAGCCAAAGCCACGACAGCCTGGCGCATTCGGCTGAGTTGCTGCAAACCGCCGAGCAGGTGGGCGACAGTATAGACGGAGACAACGGCATCCAACGTCAAATCTATCAATGCCAAAAACTGCTTGGCAATCTGCAAAACATTGAGCCACGCTTTGCCGAAAGTCTGAATATGCTGGCAAGTATTGAAGCCGAGTTGGGTGAAATCAGTGCCAATATGCGTGATGTGGCCGGTCGCAGCGATATCGATCCTAATGAATTGGCCGCACAAGAAAGTCGTATGGGCGAATTGATGAGCATGGCGCGCAAATACCGCATTGAGCCGGAAGAGTTGCCGCAAAAGTTGGCAGAAATCGACGAGCGCCTGCAAAACCTGCACGCGGCTGCCGATTTGGAAGCCTTGGAAAATACAGTCGCACGCAATCTTGCCGAATACCATGAAGCCGCGCATATTCTCTCTGCCATGCGCCATCAGGCAGCCGGCCGTTTGGGTGAAGAGACCACCGAGCATATGCAGCATTTGGCCATGAAAGGCGCACGTTTTGACATCGTTTTGTTGCCGTCTTCACCGACCGCATATGGTTTGGAACAGGTGCAATTCCAAGTGGCGGCGAATAAAGGCAATCCGTCACGTCCTTTGAACAAAGTGGCTTCCGGCGGCGAATTGGCGCGTATCAGCTTGGCTTTGCAAGTGGTTGCCAGCCAATACACACAAGTGCCGACATTGATTTTCGACGAAGTGGATACCGGTATTGGTGGCGGCGTCGCTGAAATGGTCGGTAAAGCTTTGCGTAGCTTAGGTAAAAAACATCAAGTCCTGGCGGTAACCCATCTTCCTCAAGTCGCCTCTTGCGGTGAAAACCATTGGCAGGTGCGCAAGCATAGCGAAGGCGAACAAACCGTCAGCGAAATCAGCGTATTGAACCATCATCAGCGCATTGAGGAAATCGCGCGTATGCTGGGTGGCGAAATCATTACCGATACCACACGCAGCCATGCCGCCGAACTTTTGCATTTGGCAGCCACCTAAAAGCTTCAAGGCCGTCTGAAAATAGAATTCAGACGGCCTTTTCTATATTTTGCCACCTTTCAGGCAGGCAGAATACAAGGTATGATTATATCGTCTGTTTACAAGGAAATTTTGATGAAAGTCCTGTTTATCGCCGATCCGATGGCAAGTTTTAAAACCTATAAAGACACTACTTACGCCATGATGCGTGAAATGGCAAAGCGTGGTTGGCAGCTTTTTCATACCTTGAGCGGGGAATTGTCCGTCCGTGAAGGCTGGGTAGTGGCTCAGGCAGCGGCATTTGAGTTTGTCGGCGCGAAGAACGATGACGATCACGAATGGTTTAAAGCAGAGGCAAAAGTTCAGACGGCCTTGAAAGATTTCGATGCGGTCATTATGCGCACTGATCCGCCGTTTGATATGCAATATCTGTACGCGACCCAGTTTTTGACGTTGGCAGAGCAGCAGAGCGCAAAAGTATTTAACAGCGGACAGGCAATGCGCGATTTCAATGAGAAATTGGCGATTTTGAACTTCAGCCAGTTTACCGCGCCGACTTTGGTTACCACACGTTCCGCCGATGTCCGTGCCTTTTTGAAAGAACACGGCGATATCATCATCAAACCTTTAGACGGCATGGGCGGTATGGGCATTTTCCGCCTGACCGAATCCGACCCCAATATCGGCAGTATTTTGGAAACCCTGATGCAGCTTGATTCACGCACCATCATGGCGCAACGTTATATTCCTGAAATCGTACATGGCGACAAGCGCATTCTGATTATCGGCGGGGAAGTCGTTCCGTATGCTTTGGCGCGTATTCCGCAAAAAGGCGAAACGCGCGGCAACTTGGCTGCCGGCGGCCGCGGCGTGGCGCAGGAGTTGAGCGAGCGTGACCGTGAAATTGCAGAAACCCTTGCGCCTGAATTGAAGCGCCGCGGTATTTTGCTTGCCGGTTTGGATGTCATCGGCAGCAACCTGACCGAAGTCAACGTAACCAGCCCGACTGGCTTCCAAGAAATCATGAAGCAAAAAGATTTCGACGTTGCTGCCATGTTTGCAGATGCCGTAGCATCTTGGGTAAAACAATAAATCCAAAGGCCGTCTGAAAATTGACCTGACCGTTTTTTTCAGACGGCATTCTAATGTTGAGAATATGATGGAACCATCTTCCTACGCTTCCGAGAAAAAAGGCAAAAACGGCATCAAGCGCATCATTAATGCGTTTGGTTATTCCAAAGACGGACTGGCTGCCGCGTATCGTTATGAAAGTGCATTTCGCCAAGTTTTTTGGTTGAATCTGATTTTAATTGTCTTGGCCTTATTCCTTGATTTCGGCTCGGCCATCAAAATGGTGCTCATTGTTGCATCGTTTATTTCATTGGTTACCGAATTGTTTAATACCGCCATCGAGGCAGCCGTTGACCATACCTCTACTGAAAAACACGAGCTGGCCAAGCGTGCCAAAGATGCCGGTTCGGCCGCGCAACTGATGGCTTTGTTCATGTTATTTATTGTTTGGATTATTGCATTAACTGCTTAAAAATGTGGTAATATGGTAATTCGTTAGGATTAGATAGTATTAATTAATCTATATCAAAGTTTTCAGACGGCCTTTGGTTGTAAGATGAAGGCTGTATATCCCAGCCATTTGGCAAACACAAGGAGCAAAACATGAAAAAATTAATGGCAACCCTGATTCTGGCAGGCTTGGCAACTTCCGTATCTGCAGCCGGTATCCATATTGAAGACGGTTGGGCACGTGCTACCGTTGAAGGTATGAAAATGGGTGGCGCATTCATGAAAATCCAAAACGATGAAGCCAAACAAGACTTCTTGGTAGGCGGCAGCAGCCCTGTTGCCGAACGTGTTGAAGTACACACCCATATTAACGACAACGGTGTTATGCGTATGCGCGAAGTTAAAGGCGGCGTGCCTTTGGCTGCAAAAGGCGTAACCGAGCTGAAACCAGGTAGCTACCACGTTATGTTCATGGGTCTGAAACAACAATTGAAAGAAGGCGAAAAAGTGCCTGTAACCCTGAAATTCAAAAACGCCAAACCTCAAACTGTCGAGCTGGAAGTGAAAACTGCGCCTAAAGCCGAAATGCAGCACGACCACGGCGCACACGGTGGCGCGCATCAGCACTAATTGCTTGAATTTGCATATAAAGGCCGTCTGAAAGTCATTGGGCTTTCAGACGGCCTTTTCTGTTGTTAAATCAAAATGTGCTAAAATCACGCTTTAAAAAATGTATTTAAAACCCACATTCCCCTTATGAATACTACCAACACACCAACAAACATCATCGTCGGCCTTTCCGGCGGCGTCGATTCATCCGTTACCGCGGCCCTGCTCAAACAGCAAGGCCATCAAATCAGCGGCGTGTTCATGCAGAACTGGGAAGATGACGACAACGACGAATATTGCAGCATCAAACAAGACTCTTTTGATGCCATTGCCGTTGCCGATATCATCGGAATCGATATCGACATCGTCAATTTTGCCGCGCAATATAAAGACAATGTATTTGCCTATTTCCTCAAAGAATACAGCGCAGGCCGCACGCCAAACCCGGACGTCTTGTGCAATGCCGAAATCAAATTCAAATGCTTTTTGGACTATGTCATAGAGCAGGGCGCCGATACCATTGCCACCGGACACTATGCCCGCAAAGAAGTTCGCAACGGCGTGCATTACCTGCTCAAAGGCTTGGATCAAAACAAAGACCAAAGCTATTTCCTGTACCGTCTCAAGCCTTTCCAACTCGAACGCGCGATTTTCCCATTGGGTGAGTTGGAAAAGCCTGAAGTCCGCCGTCTTGCCGAAGAATTTAAATTACCGACTGCAACCAAAAAAGACAGTACCGGTATTTGCTTTATCGGCGAACGCCCATTCCGCGAATTTCTGCAAAAATACCTGCCGACCAATAATGGCAAAATGGTTACCCCTGAAGGCAAAGTGGTTGGCGAACACGTCGGCTTGATGTTTTACACGCTGGGCCAACGCAAAGGCTTGGGTATCGGCGGCGCAGGCGAACCATGGTTTGTCGCGGCCAAGGATTTGACCAAAAACGAACTGATTGTCGTACAAGGCCATGACCATCCTTTGCTTTATACACAAAGCCTGGTTATGAACGATTTGAGCTTCACATTGCCCGAACGTCCGAAAGAAGGCCGCTATACCTGCAAAACGCGCTACCGCATGGCTGACGCGCCTTGTACGTTGCGTTACTTGGATGATGAAACCATCGAGCTTGTCTTTGACGAGCCGCAATGGGCAGTAACCCCCGGACAATCTGCAGTACTGTACGACGGCGATGTGTGCTTGGGCGGCGGTATCATCATGTCCACAGACAAGCCTGTCATTATTACTGCTTAATAAAAGGGCCGTCTGAAAACGAAGCGGCAGATTGAATAAAGCCTTCAGACGGCCTTGATTCCAAAAAACGACTCAATAAAAGACTGATCAATATGGAAAAACTCTGGCTCAAAAGCTATGAACAAGGCGTAAGCCCTGAAATCGATATTTCTCAATACAGCTCCATCAGCGACGTATTCCGTCAAAGTGTCGAGAAATTCGCAGATAAACCTGCTTTTCAAAACATGGGTAAAGCGCTGACTTATGCCGAAGTGGGCAAGTTGGCGACCGATTTTGCGTCTTACCTGCAAAACGTATTGAAACTGCCGCGCGGCGAGCGTGTGGCGATTATGATGCCGAACGTTTTGCAATATCCGATTGCGCTTTTCGGTATTTTGCATGCAGGTTTGGTGGCAGTGAATACGAATCCGCTTTATACGCCGCGCGAGTTGGAGCATCAGTTGAAAGACAGCGGCGCGACAACGATTGTCGTGTTGGAGAACTTTGCCAATACGTTGGAGTTGGTGTTGCCGCGTACGCAAATCAAACATGTAATTGTCGCGTCGGTCGGCGAGATGTTCGGCATGATTAAAGGCGCGTTGATGAACTTCGTCATCCGCAAAGTGAAAAAAATGGTGCCGGAATACCGCATTCCCAATACCATCACTTTTCAGACGGCCTTGAAGCAAGGTGCAGCCAATACGTTCAAACCAGTCGAATTGACGCGCGACGCTACTGCCTTGCTGCAATATACAGGTGGCACGACCGGTTTGGCGAAAGGCGCCGTCCTCAGCCACGGCAATATCTGCGCCAATATGTTGCAGGCAAAAGAATGGATTAGAAACAGCCTGCGTGAAGGCGAAGAAACGGTTATTGCCGCGTTGCCGCTTTATCATATCTTTGCCTTGACGGTAAACCTGATGATCTTTGCGAATACCGGTTCTAAAATCATCTTGATTACCAATCCGCGTGACATGAAAGGATTTATCGGTGAATTGAAAAAAGAGCCGATTAGCGTGTTTATTGGTGTGAATACTCTGTTTAATGCGATGGTTAACCGTCCAGATTTTGCCGAAGTCGATTTTTCCCGTTTGAAGCTGACTTTGGGCGGCGGTATGGCAACACAAAAAGCCGTGGCGGAAAAATGGAAAAAAATTACCGGTACGCCGATTGTGGAAGCTTACGGTTTGACCGAAGCCAGCCCGGGCGTATGTTGCAATCCTTTGAATATCGAGGCTTACAGCGGCGGTATCGGTTTGCCGGTTCCTTCGACCGAAGTCGAATTACGCGATGCGGACGGCAAAGAAGTGCCTATCGGACAGCCGGGCGAATTGTGGGTGCGCGGCCCGCAAGTGATGAAAGGCTATTGGAACCGTCCGGAAGAAACTGCCAAAGCAATCGATGCACGCGGCTTTTTGGAGACCGGCGACATTGCTGTAATGGATGAAAAAGGCTGGTTGAAGCTGGTTGACCGCAAAAAAGATTTGATTGTGGTATCCGGTTTCAATGTGTATCCGAACGAAATCGAAGAAGTGGTTGCCGGCAATGACAAAGTCTTGGAAGTCGCCTGTATCGGCGTGAAAAGTGAGAAAACCGGCGAAGCGATTAAGGTCTTCGTTGTGCGCAAAGATCCGTCTTTGACCAAGGAAGAACTGATCGATTTCTGCCGTAAAGAGCTGACTGCTTATAAAGTGCCGAAAGACATCGAATTCCGCGACGAGTTGCCAAAATCCAACGTTGGCAAAATCCTGCGCCGCGAGTTGCGCTGATATATAGAATCAGTATGATAAGGCCGTCTGAAAACGCTGTTTTCAGACGGCCTGAAGCTTTTGCCGTTTGCCAGAATATGCTGCTTCAAGTTAAAATCACACATTCCAACATGGGTATCACATCATGACTAAATTTATTTTCGTAACCGGCGGCGTTGTATCTTCTTTGGGTAAAGGTATCGCCGCCGCTTCTATTGCTACTATTCTCGAGTCGCGTGGCTTGAACGTGACCATGCTTAAGCTCGACCCGTATATCAACGTTGACCCGGGTACCATGAGCCCGTTTCAACACGGCGAAGTATTCGTGACCGATGACGGCGCGGAAACCGACCTCGACCTCGGTCACTACGAGCGTTTCATCAACGCCACAATGACCCGTCGCAACAGCTTCAGTACTGGCCAAGTCTATGAAAACGTGATTGCCAAAGAGCGTCGTGGCGACTATCTGGGCGGTACCGTACAAGTGATTCCGCACATTACCGATGAAATCAAACGCCGTATCCACGAAGGCGCGGCCGGTTATGATGTAGCGATTGTCGAAATCGGCGGTACAGTCGGCGACATCGAATCTTTGCCATTCTTGGAAGCTATCCGCCAAATGCGCAGCCAGCTCGGCCGCAACAATACATTGTTTGCCCACCTGAGCTATGTTCCTTACATTGCCGCCGCCGGTGAAATCAAAACCAAACCGACCCAACATACCGTTAAAGAAATGTTGAGCATTGGTTTGCAACCGGATATCCTGATCTGCCGTATGGACAGAGAAATGCCTGCGGACGAGCGCCGCAAGATTGCATTGTTCTGTAACGTTGAAGAACGTGCCATCGTGGGCAGCTACGATGTGGACAGTATTTACGAATGCCCTGAAATGCTGCACAACCAAGGCATCGACAGCATTATTACCGAGCAGCTCCAACTGAATGTCAAACAAGCTGATTTGACCGAATGGAAGAAAATCGTTCACGCGATTCGAAATCCGAAACATACCGTCAAAATCGCGATGGTTGGCAAATACGTTGATTTGACCGAGTCCTACAAATCATTGATCGAAGCCCTGAAACACGCCGGTATTCACACTGAAACCGACGTACAAATTACCTTTGTCGACAGCGAAAGCATCGAGAAGGGCAATGGAGATGTTTCCATGCTCAAAGGCATGGACGCGATTTTGGTGCCGGGCGGCTTCGGTTCACGCGGCGTGGAAGGTAAAATTGCCGCCGTACGCTATGCGCGTGAAAACAACGTACCATACTTGGGTATCTGCTTGGGCATGCAAATCGCCCTGATCGAATACGCCCGCGATGTTGCAGGCTTGAAAGGTGCGAACTCTACCGAGTTTGACTTGAAATGCGCCGCGCCTGTCGTTGCCCTAATTGATGAATGGCAAACTGCAGACGGCAGCGTAGAAACCCGTGACGAATCTGCCGATTTGGGCGGTACCATGCGTTTGGGTGCGCAAGAAGTTGATCTCAAACCGGGCAGCCTTGCCGCAAAAATCTACGGCAGCGAACATATCCGCGAACGCCATCGCCACCGCTACGAAGTTAACAACAACTATGTTCCTCAGTTGGAAAAAGCCGGTTTGGTCATCGGCGGCGTATCCGCAGGCCGCGAGCGTTTGGTTGAAACCATCGAATTGCCAAATCATCCTTGGTTCTTCGCGTGTCAGTTCCATCCGGAATTCACTTCCAATCCGCGCAAAGGCCATCCTTTGTTCAGCGCGTTTGTGAAAGCCGCGTTGGGTAACAAAAAAGCCTGATTGATGTGATTGAAAAAGCACCCGTTTCCGGGTGCTTTTTTGTTTTCAGACGGCCTTAGAAGTTATTTGTCTTCATTGACTTCGCGGTCGTTCAAAGGTTGTACGGGACGGTTGTTTTCGCCGCCGATAATGTCGCGCATGGCCTTAAACTGCGCCGCATCAGCTTGAACCGGAGTTTTTAAGACAACCCAAGTCACGTTTTCGCTGCAAGGCGGCGTTGTTAGCGAGCCTTTTAGTTGGAATGACTTGCTATCTTTAGGCAGCAGGGCTTGGATATTCAAGTTTTTCAAGGTTACGGATTCTCCTGCTTTCAGTTTTTTGGCAGTAAGCGCGGACAAGGCAGGATTGTTTTTGCCCGGTTTAAATACAGAGCCGATGACCGCCAAAGTACCGTCTTCGGCTTGATGGACGAAATGCGCTTCCATCGGGAAATGTTTGCCTTTGAAAGTATGTTCGCTCGGCGTATGGAAGTGGAATTGTTTGAAGGTATAGGTTTTACCGTTAATCACGATGGTTTGTGCCTTGCCTTGCGGCGTAGCTTGAAGGGTATGGCCGTTATTTTCTACTTTGTAGTCGGCGACGTTGTAACGGTATGCCAGTTGTTTGCCTTTTACTGCTTTTGTTGTGGAGAAGTCCACTGGAGATTGCTGTTTACCTGTTTTGCAGACGGCAAAGTCTTCACTCAAGTCGCCCCAGTGTGCAGCATCGTTTTCACCTGTGTAAGACCAATGTGCATGATGGGTTTCGGCGGATACTGTTGCAGTAGAGACAGCCATTAGCAAAGATAAAAAGAGATGTTTTTTCAACATAAAGGCTCCTGTTTATTTACATTAGGTAAAAGGAAAAATTTATACCAAATAAATTATTGATATAAAAAAACTTCTTCATAAGAAGAAAGTTAATGATAGTGGCAATTTGGGAATGTTGGGTTGATATATGGCAAACATTTATCAAGCAATCATTTTTGATTAAATGATTGCAATAAGAGGGTTGATTGTCTTTGTTGTCACTTTGAATGGGAGAGGCCGTCTGAAATTTCTTTCAGACGGCCTGTTTTATTTGATTATGTTGTAAAAAGTCTAAACTCTAATGAATAAAAGTATTTCTCAAGATGAAAGTAGTTGTTTGTAGTGTTGGAAAACATTAATATTGCTGAACGTGTTTTCACGAGATTTTAACTTTGTTTTGGAGAGAATAATGAAAAAATCGATTATCGCTTTGGTTATTGCCGGTTTGCCGCTGGCTGCATCCGCCGAAGTGATTCTGTATGGTCAAATCAAAAGCAGCGTGACCGTCGGTCAAGTAAAAATCAAAGGTGACGCAGGTTCTGAAACCAGCTCCACCGCAACCAGCATCAATGACAATACTTCCCGTATCGGTTTCAAAGGCAGCGAAAACTTGGGCGGCGATTTGAAAGCCATTTGGCAAGTTGAACAAAAAACAGCCATTACCGGCGGTTCTCAAGGTTTTGCCACTCGTGACTCCTTCATCGGTTTGCAAGGTAAATTCGGTAAGATTCGCGCCGGTAAACTCAGCAATATGCTGAACGAAATGGACACCATCGATCCATGGATGTACAAAACCAATGCCGCAGGCTTGGGCATCTTTACCCGTACCGGCAACCGCAACGCCGCCGTACGCTACGACAGCCCGGATTTCGGCGGATTCAAATTCAACGTGTCTTACGCACCGCGCGACAACCGCAATCCTTCAGACAAATACACGCACTCCAAACCGGCCAAAGACCAATACACTGGCGGCGTGAGTTTCTCTAAAAACGGCTTTACCGCCAATGCGGCTTACGGCCACTACAACGGCGCGTACACCGACAAATCAGGCAAAGTCAAAGCGGCGCAAATCGCCAAAGTCGAAACTTATTACGATAAAGACAATCTCTTTGTCGGTGGCGGCGTACACTATGCCAAAGGCCATGAGACAGGCAACGAATATTTAGGTTATTTCACCGATGGTTTTAATCAGTACAAGGGTAGTGACATTACTGCCGACTCAGGTAAAGAGGAAGCCGTGAAAGTGGTTGATGCAGCGGTAACCGTCGGCTACAAATTCGGCAATGTTACCCCACGCATTACTTACGCACACGGCTGGCCTGCCAAGGGCGTGAACAGCGGCGAAAAATTGGTGGATAAATTCGACCAAGTCGTTGTCGGCGGTCAATATACCTTCAGCAAACGCACCGGCGTAGTCGCCCAACTGGCGTATCTGAAAGTCGGCAATAAAACCCGCCTGACTGCAGCCAACAAAGGCGGTATTGAACAAAAAGCCGCTTCTGTAGGCCTGTATCACAAATTCTAAGCCGTCTAGAAAGACAAGGCCGTCTGAAATTTCAGACGGCCTTTTTGTTGATTGAACAGGTTTATTTGTCGTGGTTGCTCAGCGTGGTACCGTGACGGCCGCCACGTTCTTTCAAACGTTGTACCAAACCTTCGACCGTTGTCGGCATACCGTCGACACAGAATGCCTGATACAGGGCGGTGTGCAGGGCGTCGTTGCGGCTGAACGCATTGCCGATCAGCTTCCAATCGCCTTTGCGCGGCTCAATCCAGCGGCGGTTTACTGTATCGCCGTAAGCAAATACTTTGTAAGACGAACGCTTGTCGTTGCTGTAAGTAAAGGATGTGCGGGCGCAATAGAGGCCTTCGACGGAGAGATTGTCGTAGCCTTTGTCGGAGCGCACGTTCAAGACGTAGCGGATACTGTTGTCCGGCGCAGGCATGATTTGCAGGCTGCTGAGCAGGATTTTGGGCTGCTTGCCGTAGGTTTCGTTAACATAGAGGTCGAACCAATCGCCCGATTGGGTATCGGGCAGGGGTGGCAACTCGGCTTTGTGTTCTTTAAATTCGCGTGCGGCAACTTCTTCAGGGCTTTCCTGATAACGCGTGTTGGTCAGCGTATCTTTTTGGCTGAAACCCAAAGCAAATGCTTGAGTCGCGGCAAGGCTGAGAGCGAGAAGGGCAAAACGGCGCATAGACAGCTCCAAAGTGAAAAACGGCTTTATTTTATGGGCTTGCAGGGTGGGGTGCAAGTAAGTGCGGTATAATTGACGTTAATTCTGATAAATATGACGAGTTTTCATCATGAATACACAAACTCTGGATGTCATCGGTTTGAAATGCCCGCTGCCGATTTTGCGTGCCAAAAAAGCTTTGGCGCAAATGCAGGAGGGCGAAGTGCTGACCGTATTGGCCACTGATGGCGGCGCGCCCGGCGATTTTGAAGCGTTTTGCCGTCAGACCGGACATGTTTTGTTGGAATCGAGCGAGGCTGACGGCGTGTTCAAGCTGGTGTTGAAACACAAATAAAGGCCGTCTGAAATGTCTAAATCCGTCGCGTTGTCTGCCGCCGTATTGGCTGTTTGCCTGAGTGCATGCGGCAATGAAAGTGTTTCGCCGCAGAGCGCTGCCGATTATGCTCAAAATGTAACCAACTTATTCCGCCAAAGCTGTGTGGCCGCAGACGGCGATGCCGCCCTTGTCGGCGAGTTTGCCAATGCCAACAAACTGGTTTTATTGTCGAAAAAAGATATGGCCGATTTGCCTGCCGGAATGATGGATTTGGAGGCATTAAGTATTTGGAAGAAAACGGTAAACGGCGCAGATTATTATTTGAGCCTGACCGAAGACAGTTGCAGCGTGCGTACGGCCAAAGCCAACGACCATCTGATTTTCAAACAATTTTTGGCTTTGGCAGAAAACCCGCCGCAGGGTTTGAACGCTGAGTTGCGTGCCGATAATTTGTCGGAAGCCCCGTTGCCTATGCGTCAGATTTCCTACGCATGGCGCGCGTCCGGCAGTCCGAAAGAAACCTTGCTGACCGTCAAAACAACGTCGTCCGAGCATTTTCCGGTACAGGCTGTTTTTTATTTGACCCATCATTCTTACGACAATAAGGCCGCTGTTTTACCTTAGATCGGTTGACGATTGAAACATCAAATTAATAGAAACCGTTACCGCCGAATAAAGGCCGTCTGAAACATTATCAAACCAAACCACTCGAAAGTAAGCTATGCAAACCCTGACCATCATCCGCCCCGACGATATGCACTTACACCTGCGCGACGGCGACGCGCTCAAAGCTGTTGCCCCGTACACCGCCCGACAAATGGGCCGCGCGGTTATCATGCCCAACCTCAAACCGCCCGTCGTCAGCGTTGCCGATGCCCAAGCATACAAAGCGCGCATTATGGCCGCCCTGCCTGAAGGCAGTACCTTCCAGCCGTTGATGACGCTTTATTTGACCGATAATGCTACGCCCGAACTTGTGCGCGAAGCCAAGGCTGCCGGTATCGTGGCTTTCAAACTCTATCCGGCAGGCGCGACCACCAATTCTGATTCCGGCGTAACCGACTTGTTCAAACTGATTCCCGTGTTGGAAGAAATGGCGAAACAGGGCATTTTGTTCTTGGTTCACGGCGAAGTTACCGACCCCGAAATCGATATTTTCGACCGCGAAGCCGCCTTTATCGAGCGCGTGATGAAGCCGGTTTTGGCGCAAGTGCCGAATCTTAAAGTCGTGTTCGAACACATTACCACTGCCGAAGCCGCCCGACTGGTATTGGAAGCAGGCGATAATGTGGCCGCGTCCGTGACGCCGCAACACTTGCTGCTCAACCGCAACGACCTTTTGGTCGGCGGCGTGCGTCCTCATCATTTCTGCCTGCCCGTACTCAAACGTGAAACCCACCGTCAGGCTTTGGTTGCCGCCGTTACCGGTGATAAGGCGCACAAATTCTTCCTCGGCACAGACTCTGCGCCACATGCCAAAACTGCCAAAGAAAATGCTTGCGGTTGTGCCGGTATGTTCAGCGCGATGACCGCCATCGAGCTTTACGCCGAAGTGTTTGAGAAAGCAGGCGCGTTGGACAAACTGGAAGCCTTTGCTTCTAAAAACGGCCCGCGTTTCTACGGCCTGCCTGAAAATTCCGATACCATCACCTTGGTCAAACAAACGCAAACCGTACCTGCCAGCGTGCCTTACGGCGATGGCGAGCTTGTACCGATGAGGGCCGGCGGCGAGATTGAATGGACGGTGCAATATTAAATTTGCCGTCAATAAGGCATAAAAAGAAACAACCCGCTTGAAAAGGCAGGTTGTTTTTTTATTGTTGTTCAGACGGCCTGTTATGGGGAGGAAAGACAGACGAGGCCGTCTGAAAAACTGGATTATATTGTGTGTTTATTCGGTCAACATGGGTTTCAGCGCTTCCCAAGCCTGCGGCAGTTGGGTAAAGCCGTCCGAAGCCATCAAATGGCCGCCTTCGGGAATATGGGTAACAGGGCTTTTGAGCTTGGCCGCCATGTCCAAAGTCAGTTCGGGCGGAACATGGGTGTCGTTGTCGGAAACCAGACAGTGTTTGGGCATGTCGATTTTGCGCAGGATGTCGAAATCGGGCGACGCTGCTTTAATGTAGGCATCGAGTACAGGCAGGGGCGGCAGTGTATCGGCAAAACCGGCGGCAAGCAACAGACCGCCGATTTTTTGCGGCTGTTGGCGGCTGAGGAAGTGAAGGAGGGTAATGCAGCCTAGGCTGTGGCCGACTAGGAAGGTATGGGCATCGGGCTTGCCGATGTGTTGGTCAAGGGTAAACTGCCACGCTGTCGTGCTTGGTTTGTCGGGATTGGGCATGGCGAGGGAGATTGCTTGTGCGCCGGTGCTTTTGACTTGGGCGCAAAGCCAGTCAAACCAGTTGCCGTGCGGGTTGCCTTCAAAGCCATGTACGATATAAACGCGTCGATTCATGTTTTTCCTCCTTCAGACGGCCTGAGACTTTTGTCTAAATCTCTGCCTGTAAGCGTTCATTATACCATGTTTGTTTATGTTTTATTGTTTGTCGCTTGGTAAGGATTTTTGATTAAGCTTTTGTTGTTAAATGATATTTGCAAGAATAATAAAGCAAACAACACGGCAGGGGCGGATGGCTTTGCCGTGTTGTTCGGGTTTGAAATATATAGGGGCCGTCTGAAAAAACGGTTTAGAAATAGCCTTGTTTTTTGCGTTCTTCCATTGCCGCTTCCGATACGCGGTCGTCCATGCGTGTGGCACTTCGTTCGGAAATGGTCGCGGCGGCGGTTTCGGCAATGATGTCTTCGGGCGTGGCGGCGGTGCTGGCAACCGGGCAGGTGCAGGAAATATCGCCGACAGTACGGAAACGGACGTCGCGGATTTGGGCAACTTCGCCTTCGCGCTTCGGCGTCAATGGTGTAACGGGAACGAGCAGGCCGTTGCGTTCGACAACTTCGCGTTTGTGGGTGTAATAAATCGGCGGCAGGGCGAGTTTTTCGCGTGCGATGTATTGCCAGATGTCTAATTCCGTCCAGTTGGAAATCGGGAATACGCGCATGTTTTCGCCTTGGAACAGGCGCGTATTGTAGAGCGACCATAATTCAGGACGTTGGTTTTTAGGATCCCATTGGCCGAACTCGTCGCGGAAAGAGAAGATGCGTTCTTTGGCGCGCGCTTTTTCTTCATCGCGGCGAGCGCCACCCATTAGCGCATCAAAGCCTTGTTCTTCGATGGTTTCAACCAGCGTAACGGCTTGGGCGGCGTTGCGCGAATCGGTTTCGCGGCGCAAGACGACGCTGCCTTTGCGGATGGATTCTTCTACGTTGCCGACCACAAGTTGTACGCCGGTACGCGCGACCGTGTCATCGCGGAACCGAATCACTTCGGGGTAGTTGTGGCCGGTATCGACGTGCAGGAGTTTGAACGGTAGCTTCAGCGGGCGGCCTTCGATTTGGAAGGCTTTGACGGCCAGCGCCAGTAATACGACGGAGTCTTTGCCGCCGGAAAACAGCAAGGCCGGATTTTGGGCGTTGGCAATCACTTCGCGGATGATGTAGATGGACTCGGCTTCGAGCCAGTCGAGGTGGTGGTTTTGGATGGACATTTTTTCTCTCTTTGCAACCTTGGCGACAGTCGATACTTTAGTGAGGCCGTCTGAAAAAGGGAAAGAATGGTTTGTTTGTTGCAAAGATGTTTTTGTTATATTGCAAGGCCGTGTTTTTCAGACGGCCTTTGCGCTTTAACTTATTTTTAACCCGATTTCTCTGACGAAGCGCCTGTCTTGGCGTACACTTTGGTTTTTTATAAATGAGAATGGTTTATGTATCACGGCGAGAGATTTAATGCGTACAGCCATTTGGTCGGTTTCTTATTGGCAGTGGCGGCGTTGGTGCTGATGCTGGTGAAAGCGGTGGAATCGGCGGACGGCTATCGGATTGCCGGTGCACTGACTTATGGAGTTTGCCTGCTGCTTCTGTATTTGGGCTCAACCTTATACCACAGCATTCCGCAGCCGAAGGCCAAGGCGATTTTGCAAAAGGTCGATCATTGCATGATTTATCTTTTGATTGCAGGCAGCTATACGCCGTTTACGCTGATTACCCTTCACGGCGGCTGGGGCTGGTCGCTTTTCGGTGTGTCATGGGGGCTGGCTTTGCTGGGCATTGTGCAGGAGCTGACGATTGGGCGCAAAAGTGAGAAGCGGCTGCTCTCGATGGTGATTTATGTGTTGATGGGCTGGTTGATTGTGGTGGCGGTGTGGCCGCTGATACAGTCGCTTTCGGCCGGCGGGTTGTTTTGGCTGGTGTTGGGCGGCGTATTGTATAGCGTGGGGATTTATTGGTTTATCAACGATACGAAAATCCGCCACGGCCACGGTATCTGGCACTTGTTTGTCTTGGCAGGCAGTTTGACGCAATTTATCAGCATTTATTTTTATGTGTTGTAGTTTCAGACGGCCTGAAATAAAAAAACCTCTCAGTTTGACTGAGAGGTTTTTGTTTGTCGTTAACCTGGGTTTTTGTCGTGGAATTCGTGGAATTCATAGTGATAGGTCAGCTCTTTTCCGGCTTTGGTTTGCGCCAGATAATCGTCGTAAACCGCACGGATTTCCTTACGCAGCAGGAAGAGGGCGATTAAGTTTGGCAAGACCATAAAGCCGTTGAACATATCGGACATACTCCAAACCAAATCCACTTTGCCCAATGTACCCAATACGATGGCCACCAAAACCAGTGCGCGGTAGATGCCCAAGTGTTTGTCGCGGAACAGGAAGCGGATATTGGATTCCCCGAAGTAGTACCAGCCGATGATGGTGGTAAAGGCGAAGAAGGTCAGACAGACGGCGAGCAGTTGCGAACCGAAACCCGGGAAGGCTTTGTTAAAAGCCAGTTGGGTAACCGCAGCGCCGGTTTCGCCGGACAGGTTGGCGTCGGTCAGCAGGATAATCAGCGCGGTTGCCGTGCAGACCATCAGCGTATCGATAAAGATACCGATAAACGCGGCCATACCTTGTTGTACAGGGTGTTTGACGTTGGCGGTCGCGTGAGCGTGCGGGGTCGAACCCATACCGGCTTCATTGGAAAACAGGCCGCGTGCCACACCGAAGCGGACGGCCTCGCGCATACCGATACCGGCCGCACCACCCAATACCGCTTCAGGATTGAAGGCGGCGACAAAGATACTGTGGAACATCGGGATGATGTGGTCGGAGAATTTGAACAAAATAATCACGGCACATAAGATGTAAATCACCGCCATAAACGGCACGACAAATTGCGCGATACCGGCAATGCGGTTGATGCCACCGATGATGATCAGGCCGGCGAATACCGCCAAAGCAATGCCGACAGCCATCGGAGGAATATCGAAAGCCAAATTCATGGCCGAGGCGATGGAGTTGGATTGGGTCGCGTTACCGATGAAACCCAGCGCGATAATCAAGGCGATAGAGAAAAAGCCTGACAGGAAACGCGCCGCGCCACGGCCGATTTTCGGCGTCAGACCATGCGTAATGTAAAATGCAGGGCCGCCGATGTATTTGCCGTGGCTGACCACGCGGTATTTTTGCGCCAAAACGGCTTCTGCAAAAATGGTAGACATACCCAAAATGGCAGACAACCACATCCAAAAAATGGCACCCGGGCCGCCGGCAGTAATCGCAGTGGCGACACCGGCAACGTTACCGGTACCGATTTGCGCGGAAATCGCCACGGCAAGCGCTTGAAATTGAGACAGGGATTTGCCTTCGTGGTCTTTGTCTTTTTTGCTGAACAAGCCGCCGAAAACGGCTTTAAAACCCGCCCCCAATTTGGTAACTTGCGGCGCGCCCAAGTACAGGGTAAAAAACAGGCCGATACCGATTAAGGCGTAAATCAGCAGGTAGTCCCAAAGAACCTGATTGACTGCACCCACCAGAGCAGACAATATTTCTTCCATAATAAAACCTTTAATAAAAACAATAAAAATAAAATGATACGGGTAACTACTCCCACTCATTTTTCGCAGTTGGCAATATCGGCGAGCAGGCCGTTTTGCCATTCGATACCGGTTAAGTTGTTAACAATTTTGACCGATTTTGTCATCATACCGTAAACCTTCGTGAATTAAAACGAAAAACTGACAAAGGTTTGCCGCAAATGTGCTTCTTTATTTAAAAAAGGTTTTTTTGTTTTCAGACGGCCTTTTTTGCAAATGTTCGGGCCGTCTGAATATTTTGGCTAAAGGCAACTTATGATAAAATGCACGCCTTACAAATGAAGCAAATTCCGCCTCAATGCGTGAAAAAACGAAAGGAATCAACATGGCAGGCCATAGTAAGTGGGCAAATATCCAACACAAAAAAGCCCGACAAGATGCCAAACGCGGCAAAATCTTCACCCGTCTGATTAAAGAAATTACCGTTGCTGCCCGCATGGGCGGCGGCGATCCCGGCGCAAACCCGCGCCTGCGCCTGGCTTTGGAAAAAGCCGCTGAAAACAATATGCCTAAAGACAACGTGCAACGTGCCATCGATAAAGGTACGGGCAATCTAGAAGGCGTGGAATACATCGAGTTGCGTTACGAAGGCTACGGCATCGGCGGCGCGGCTTTGATGGTGGACTGTCTGACCGACAACAAAACCCGTACCGTTGCCGATGTACGCCATGCGTTCACTAAAAACGGCGGTAACTTGGGTACCGACGGCTGCGTAGCGTTCAACTTCGTTCATCAAGGCTATTTGGTGTTTGAACCGGGTGTTGACGAAGATGCGCTGATGGAAGCGGCTTTGGAAGCAGGTGCGGAAGACGTGATCACCAACGACGACGGTTCTATCGAAGTGGTTACCGCGCCGAACGACTGGGCGGGCGTGAAAGCAGCATTGGAAGCCGCAGGTTACAAATCTGTTGACGGTGACGTTACCATGCGCGCCCAAAACGAAACCGAGTTAAGCGGCGAAGATGCGGTTAAGATGCAAAAACTGATTGACGCATTGGAAGATTTGGACGACGTACAAGACGTTTACACTTCTGCCGTGTTGAATCTGGACTAAACAGTTTAAAGAACAAAAGGCCGTCTGAAATTTCAGACGGCCTTTTTATATCGAAACCAATCAGATTTTTCTGGTTTTCAACCAAGCCCAAAGCAGCAGCAATACGACGAAGCTGAAATACAAAATACTCCACACCGGCAGGGCGACGCCGAATAGATAGTCCGGCTCGGCGCAGTTGCCAAAGCCGCGGACGATGGGTTCAAACCAATCGAACAAAGGCCAGTCGCGCAGGCGGAAGGTCCAAGGTGCGCCGCAAGAAGGGGCGGTGCCGGGTGGCAGGCTTTGCAGCCAAATTTGATAGGCGGCGACACCGGCGCCGTAAACGGCCGGAGCGGCAATCAACAATGCCGAGAGCGAGCGGGCAAATTTGGAAGATTGAGAACTGAATGCCGTAACAATGGCCAACAGCCCGACAGCCAATACGCACAAGCGTTGCAGGATGCATAATACGCACGGGTTCATGCCCAAAACGTATTGGGAAATAAAGGAGCCGCAGGCGGCAAATATGGAGAGGACGACTAAAAATAAAACAGTCTTGCGGAAAAAGTTCATAACATAAAACCTTTCAGACGGCCTGGACGCAAAACAGCCGCTAAATAACGTTTACTTTAACACAAAACGCATATGCTTTTTTTGATTTGACGGTTTTTTGCGTATGTTTGTTGATGTTGTATAACCATAAATATGGAAACAAAAATGTGTTCCGTATCGAAAAGGCCGTCTGAAATGTTCAGACGGCCTTTAGGGGAGAGACGTTTTATTTTTTCCCGTGAGATTTTTTGACATCTGCTTCAGTAATCGTACCGCCGCCATTATTGAAGGCGTTCATGATGTACGTGGCAACGGCGGCAACATCGGCATCGTTGATGGCGGTAGAAGGCATGAAGCCGTTGTAGGATTTGCCGTTTACTTTAATCGGGCCGTTGATGCCTTTGGTCATGCTTTGCAACAGCACTTGCGGTTTTTTATTGATATAGTCGGACTGGAATAAAGGCGGGAACATGGCACCTCGGCCTTCGCCTTTTTTCCCGTGGCAGGCGGCGCAGTTGGTTTCGTAAATTTTTTGTCCTTTGCTCATCAACGTGGCATCAGCAGCAAAAGCGGTTGGGATGCTGAGTGCGGTCAGAAGGAGCAGGATAGGGCGGAGTGGGAGTGCAGTCATGATGTGTTCCTTTTTGAGTAGTATTTTTGATGGCTACACGCTTGGTTTGCGTTTTAATAGCTTGATGATAACGCTAAAGGCCGTCTGAAAGTGGATTTTTCAGACGGCCTTTGGTTTAGGTCAAATCCAGCCTTGCAGATTGGCCCGACTTAATTGTGCAAGTGCGGCAATCCAGTCGGCGGAATCGTTGAGGCAGGGGATGTAACGGTATTCTTTGCCTCCTGCGGCGTGGAATTGTTCGCGTCCCATAATGGCGATTTCTTCTATGGTTTCGAGGCAGTCGGCCAGGAAGCCGGGGCAGAATACGTCGAGTTTGGTCGTGCCTTGTTTCGGCAGCTGATCAAACAGGGCTTGCGTGCTGGGCTTGACCCATTGGGATTTACCAAACTGGCTTTGGAAAGAAACGATATATTCTTGTTCGGACAAGCCCAATGCCTGCGCCAGCAGTTTGGCAGAATGGTGGCACTCGTCAGGATAGGGGTCGCCGTCGTCGTGATGCTTTTGCGGAATGCCGTGGAAGCTCAACATCAGTTTTTCACCGCGTCCGTTTTGGGCCCAATAGGCTTCAATATGCTGCTTCATGGCTTGAATATAGGCGGCATCGTCGTAATAACGGGAGACGGTGCGGACGCTCATTTGGTTGCGTTGCAGCAATAACTCTTGAAACACTTTGTCCAAAGCCGCGCCAGTAGAAGAGCCGGCATATTGCGGATAGAGAGGAATGACCAGCAATTTGCCCACGCCTTGGGCTTTGAGTTCCTCCAAAACGTCGGCAACGCTTGGGTTGCCGTAAGTCATGGCATGACGGACGATGACATCGGGTAAATGTTTGGTCAAGGCTTCTGCTTGGCGGCGTGTGTAAACCTCAAGCGGCGAACCTTCTTTAAACCAAACTTTTTCATAGGCATGTGCGCTTTTTTTCGGGCGAAAAGTCAATACCAAGCCGCGCAATATCGGTTGCCATAAGAGCTTGGGCAGTTCGACAACACGTTGATCGGACAGGAATTCTTTCAAGTAAGGCTTGACTGCGGCAGCAGTGGGCGCGTCAGGCGTGCCGAGGTTGAGCAGTAGGACGGCGGTACGGTTTTGTGCGGTGTAGGCTAAGGGCGGTTCGGTATGGAAACGGGACATGATTGTGCTTTATTAATTAAGAATATTGAGGCCGTCTGAAAAGCATTTTGAATTAAAACCTGATTTCAGACGGCCTTTTAAAGGATTAATCCACACCGCGGGCGCGGTTTTCATGGAATTGCGCCTGCCAATCGGCAAATTTGCCTTGTTCGATGGCTTCGCGCATTTCTGCCATGATGACTTGGTAGAAATGCAGGTTGTGGATGGTGTTGAGCTGTGCGCCCAAGATTTCGCCGACTCGATGCAGATGGTGCAGGTAGGAACGGCTGAAATTCTGACAGGCGTAGCAGGTGCAGCTTTCATCAATCGGACGCTTGTCGAATTTGTGTTTGGCATTTTTGATTTTCAAATCGCCAAAACGGGTAAACAGCCAGCCGTTACGCGCATTGCGGGTAGGCATGACGCAGTCGAACATATCCACGCCGTGTGCCACGCCGTACACCAAGTCTTCAGGCGTGCCGACGCCCATCAAATAATGTGGCTTGTGTTCTGGCAGGATAGGGCCGACGGCGCGCAACATGCGGTACATTTCGGGCTTGGGTTCGCCAACGGACAAGCCGCCGATGGCCAGGCCGGGGAAGTCGAGTTCTTCCAAACCTTTCAACGATTCTTCGCGCAAATCTTCATACATCGCGCCTTGTACAATGCCAAACAGCGCATTCGGGTTTTTCAGGTCTTCAAAAGCCTTTTTGCTGCGTTCCGCCCAGCGCAGGCTCATTTGCAGCGATTTTTGCGCTTGGCTGTGCGTTGCTTCGCCAGGAGTGCACTCGTCCAACTGCATCACGATGTCGGAATTCAATACGGTTTGGATTTTCATCGACACTTCGGGCGAGAGAAACAGTTTGTCGCCGTTGATCGGGCTTTGGAATGTACAGCCTTCTTCGGTCAGCTTGCGCATATCGGACAACGAGAATACTTGGAAGCCGCCCGAGTCGGTCAAAATCGGCTTGTCCCAACCGATAAATCCGTGCAGGCCGCCGAATTGTTCGATGACTTCCAAACCTGGGCGCAGCCACAGATGGTAAGTGTTGCCTAAGATGATTTGTGCTTTGATGTCATGCAGGTTTTGCGGGTTCATCGCTTTGACCGAACCGTAAGTGCCGACCGGCATAAATACCGGCGTTTCGATTTTGCCGTGGTTCAGTTCCAAAGTACCGCGTCGGGCATGACCGTCTTTTTTGTGTAAGGTAAATTTGAGCATAGTAATAAGAGATTGGACGTTCGCGTGTGTGCGAAATGAAAGGGCAGATTATAAAGGATTTTTCGTTGGTTGACGGCTGGATTTTATCTTTGTCAAAACAATGCTTCAGACGGCCTGGATAATAGAAGAAATAAAAAATGAGGCATAAATCAAACAAAATTATCCAGGCCGTCTGAAAAGTATTTACAGATGCTTGCAAAAGGGAACACGCTTCGTTACAATAAGCGACTTAGATGAAGGCACATAGCTCAGTTGGTTAGAGCACCACCTTGACATGGTGGGGGTCGTTGGTTCGAGTCCAATTGTGCCTACCAAATTTCCATAACGGCTTTATGCCGTTATTTTTTAATGTTTTGGAGCTTTCTGATGTTGAACATTACCTTGCCGGACGGTTCGGTCCGCCAATATGAATCACCCGTTACCGTGGCGCAAATTGCAGCGTCTATCGGTGCAGGTCTGGCAAAGGCAACGGTAGCGGGCAAGGTTAACGGTAAATTGGTGGATGCTTGCGATCCGATTACTGAAGATGCCCACGTTCAAATCATTACTCCTAAAGACAAAGAAGGTGTGGAAATTATCCGCCACTCCTGCGCGCACTTGGTTGGTCATGCGGTCAAGCAGCTCTACCCAGATGCCAAAATGGTTATCGGCCCGGTGATTGAAGACGGGTTCTATTACGATATCGCAACTGAAAAACCATTTACCCCTGATGATGTGGCTGCTATCGAAGCGCGCATGAAAGAGTTGATTGCACAAGACTATGACGTCATTAAAGTGATGACGCCCCGTGCAGAAACCATCAAAATTTTCCAAGATCGCGGCGAAGAGTACAAATTGCGTCTGATTGAAGACATGCCTGAAGTGGAAGCAATGGGTATGTATCATCATCAAGAATACGTCGATATGTGCCGCGGCCCTCACGTTCCCAATACCCGTTTCTTGAAAAACTTCAAGTTGACCAAGCTGGCAGGCGCATACTGGCGCGGCGACAGCAACAATGAAATGTTGCAACGTATTTACGGTACGGCTTGGGCAAGTAAAGACGAGTTGAAAGCCTATATCCAACGCATCGAGGAAGCAGAAAAACGCGACCACCGTAAGCTGGGTAAACAATTGGATTTGTTCCACCTGCAAGATGAAGCGCCGGGTATGGTGTTCTGGCATCCTAAAGGCTGGGCTTTGTGGCAAGTGATTGAGCAGCATATGCGCAAAGAGTTGAATGCTGCAGGTTATAAAGAGGTTAAAACGCCTCAGATTATGGATAAAACCTTCTGGGAAAAATCCGGCCACTGGGAAAACTATAAAGACAATATGTTCGTGACCAGCTCAGAAAAACGCGAATACGCGGTTAAACCGATGAACTGTCCGGGTCATGTACAAATTTTTAATAACGGCTTGCGCTCATATCGCGATTTGCCAATGCGTTTGGCCGAGTTCGGTTCTTGCCACCGCAATGAACCAAGCGGTGCATTGCATGGTCTGATGCGTGTTCGCGGTTTTGTGCAAGATGATGCGCATATCTTCTGTACCGAAGATCAAATCGTTGATGAAGCACGCGCATTCAATGAATTGCTGGTTCGCATTTATAAACAATTCGGTTTCCATGATGTTGCTGTGAAGCTGTCCCTCCGCCCTGAACAACGTGCAGGTTCTGATGAAGTTTGGGATAAAGCCGAACAAGGTCTACGTGATGCATTGACCGCTTGCAGCGTAGAGTGGGAAGAATTGCCTGGCGAAGGTGCATTCTATGGTCCTAAGATTGAGTACCATGTTAAAGATGCTTTGGGTCGTTCTTGGCAGTGCGGTACCCTGCAGTTGGACTTCGTATTGCCGGAGCGTTTGAATGCCGAATATGTAACTGAAAACAACGATCGTGCGCGTCCTGTAATGTTGCACCGTGCTATTTTGGGCTCTCTGGAGCGCTTCATCGGTATTCTGATTGAAAACCATGCAGGCTCATTCCCATTGTGGCTTGCGCCGGTTCAAATGGTGATCATGAATATCACCGAGAACCAAGCAGATTATTGTCGCGAAGTGGCTGCCAAATTGCAGGCGGCAGGCTTCCGTGTCGAATTGGATTTGCGTAACGAAAAAATCGGTTACAAAATCCGTGACAACAGCCAATACCGTTTCCCTTATCAAATCGTTGTCGGTGATAAAGAGAAACAAGAAAACAAAGTTGCGGTACGCCGCAAAGCAGAAGACTTGGGTTCTTTGAATGTCGATGATTTCATTGCACAATTACAGCAAGAAATCACTGACGCCCTCGTCAATCATTAATTTTTATAGGAGTATTCATCATCGCTCAAGAACGCGAAGCACGAATCAATGGTGAAATTACCGCCAAAGAAGTGCGATTAATCAGTGAGTCAGGCGATCAGCTTGGTGTCGTTTCAGTTCGTGAAGCTCTGGCTATGGCCGAAGAGCAAGATGTCGATTTGGTAGAAATTTCCCCGACTGCCAAACCGCCCGTATGCAAACTGATGGATTACGGTAAATACAAATACCAACAAGCCAAGAAGCGCGACGAAGCCAAGAAAAACCAAAAGCAGGTACAGATCAAGGAAATTAAATTCCGTCCGGGTACTGATGAAGGCGACTATCAAATCAAGATGCGCAACATCAACCGTTTCCTTGCCGATGGTGACAAAGTCAAAGTGACATTGCGTTTCCGCGGTCGTGAGATGGCCCACCAACAATTGGGCGCCCAACTGCTTGAACGCGTAAAAGAAGAGTTGGCTGAAGTGGCACAAATCGAGTCCTTCCCTAAAATGGAAGGCCGCCAGATGGTGATGATGATTGCGCCTAAGAAAAAATAAAGCTATAATGCAAGACTTATTTCGATTGCCGCTCGGAATAAGGTTTAATTAGCGGCAAAAACCGTGGTATTTTGGGATCCAAGTGTTTGAAATTTATTTCAAAACCCCTTATACCTTATCTAATAACGAATGGAGTTTTCCAATGCCTAAAATGAAAACCAAGTCTAGCGCGAAAAAACGCTTTAAAGTACTGGGTAACGGTGGTGTGAAACGCGGTCATGCGTTCAAAAGTCATATCCTGACCAAAAAAACCACTAAAACTAAACGTCAATTGCGCGGCACCGCTATGGTGGATTCACGCGATTTGGCTTCTGTTGCTAAAATGTTGCCCTACGCTTAAGGAGTTTAGAATATGCCACGCGTAAAACGCGGTGTTACCGCTCGTGCTCGTCACCAAAAAGTCTTCGCGTTAGCCAAAGGCTACCGCGGTCGTCGTAAAAACGTTTACCGTGTTGCCAAACAAGCGGTAATGAAAGCCGGTCAATACGCATACCGTGACCGTCGCCAACGCAAACGTCAATTCCGTCAACTGTGGATCGTTCGTATCAACGCAGGTGCCCGTGAAAATGGTCTGTCTTACAGCAAATTCATGAACGGCCTGAAACGCGCTGCTATCGAAATCGACCGCAAAGTATTGGCTGATTTGGCTGTATTCGACAAAGCTGCATTTGCACAATTGGTTGAAAAAGCTAAAGCTGCTTTGGCTGCTTAATTCGATAAGATTATTTAAAAAGGAAGCTTATGCTTCCTTTTTTCTTTTCTTAAAGAAATCCTATGTAGTTGATTTTCTTTCTTTAAACTCTATTTTTTTATACTAATTTGCGATAAAATAGGCCCCTCTTATCAAACGGATTGGCCGCAGTAAGACAAAAGGCCGTCTGAACGGGTTTGTAATCAAATCCAACAGACGGCTTTGTTGTTTCAGACGGCCTGCCATCAACAAACAGACGATAAACCACTATGGAAAATGTAAACCGTATCGTTGCAGAAGGTATTGCCGCTATTGAAGCCGCGCAAGACTTCAATGCCTTAGAACAAATTAAAGCACGCTATCTTGGTAAAACCGGTGAATTGACCGGACTTTTGAAAACTTTGGGTCAAATGTCTCCTGAAGAGCGTAAAACCATAGGCGCGCACATCAACGAATGCAAAAATCAGTTTCAGACGGCCTTTAATGCCAAACGCGATGCCCTGAATGAAGCCAAGCTGCAAGCCCAATTGGCTGCAGAAGCCTTGGATATTACTTTGCCGGGCCGTGCACAAGAGCATGGCGGTTTGCATCCAGTTACTTTGACTTTGCAACGTGTGGTTGAGCTGTTTCATGGTATGGGTTTTGAAGTGGCGGACGGCCCTGAAATCGAAGACGATTTCCACAATTTCCAAGCCTTGAATATTCCTGCAAATCACCCTGCGCGTGCGATGCAAGATACTTTCTACGTTGAAAATGGCGACGTTTTGCGCACACACACTTCGCCTATTCAAATCCGCTATATGCTCGATAAAAAAGAGCCGCCTATCCGAATTATTGCTCCCGGCCGCGTTTACCGCGTGGACAGTGATGCCACTCACTCGCCTATGTTCCATCAAGCCGAAGGTTTGTGGGTAGAAGAGGGCGTAACTTTTGCCGATTTGAAAGCAGTGTTCACTGATTTTATCCGTCGCTTCTTTGAACGCGATGACCTGCAAGTACGTTTCCGTCCGTCTTTCTTCCCGTTCACCGAGCCTTCTGCCGAAATCGACATCATGGGCGAAAACGGCAAATGGTTGGAAGTCGGCGGTTGCGGTATGGTACATCCTAACGTGTTGAAAAACGTCAATATCGACCCTGAAAAATATACTGGTTTCGCTTTCGGTATCGGTCTCGACCGCTTTGCCATGTTGCGCTACAACGTCAATGACCTGCGCTTATTCTTCGATAACGATTTGAACTTCTTGAAGCAGTTTAAATAAATTTCAGATGGTCTTTTGATAGGCCGTCTGAAAAAGTGAATAGATATTACTGATTTCGTCTGATAAAAAATTGTTTCAGACGGCTTGATAGTAGAGAAAATAATATGCAATTTCCTTATTCATGGCTGAGAACCCAAGCCAATCCTGATCTTTCTGCCGATAAACTGGAACATCTTTTGACCATGGCCGGTTTGGAAGTGGAAGAAATCGATACTGCCGCCCCTGCTTTCAGTGGCGTGGTTGTTGCCGAAGTAAAATCCGTTGAGAAACATCCTGATGCAGACCGTTTGAACGTTACCCAAGTTGATGCCGGTACGGGCGAGTTGGTTCAGATTGTTTGTGGTGCGCTGAATGTCAAGCCTGGCATTAAAGTGCCGTGTTCTTTGCCGGGTGCAGTCTTGCCGGGTAATTTCAAAATTAAGCCGACTAAAATGCGCGGCGTACCATCAAACGGTATGCTGTGTTCGACCAATGAACTGGGTTTGCCAGATGATGGTGTAGACGGTCTGCACATTCTGCCTGAAGATGCGCCTGTCGGTACCAATATCCGTGAATACTTGGATTTGGACGATACGCTGTTTACGTTGAAAATTACGCCTAACCGCGCTGATTGCTTGAGTGTTAAAGGCATTGCGCGTGAGGTTTCTGCGTTGACTCAATGTGCGTTTACGCCTGTTGAAATTCAGACAGCCTCTATCGGCAGTGAGAAAAAACAGGCTGTCCGTATTGATGCACCGGCCGACTGTGGCCGTTTTATCAGTCGCGTTATTGAAAATGTCAATGCGAAAGCGGCTACTCCCGATTGGATGAAACAACGGTTGGAACGCAGCGGTATCCGCAGCATTTCCGCATTGGTGGACATTGGTAACTATGTGATGCTGGAAATCGGTCAGCCTATGCATGTTTTCGATGCTGACAAGCTGTCAGGCAGTTTGATTGTCCGCCGTGCTCAAAATGGCGAGACTTTGGCGTGTCTGAACGAGAAGACGGTTACTTTGGCTGACAATACACTGGTGGTCGCTGATGAAAAAGGTGCGTTGAGCTTGGCCGGTTTGATGGGTGGCGAGGCAAGCGCGGTTTCTGATGAGACACAAAATATTGTGTTGGAAGCTGCTTGGTTTGCACCGGAGATTATTGCTGGTAAATCCCGTCAATACGGTTTCGGTTCGGATTCTTCTTTCCGTTTTGAGCGTGGTGTGG
The DNA here is from genome assembly GCF_002863305.2 of Neisseria perflava. NCBI lineage: Bacteria > Pseudomonadati > Pseudomonadota > Betaproteobacteria > Neisseriales > Neisseriaceae > Neisseria > Neisseria perflava. Next base: position 1,271,703 of record NZ_CP136962.1, on the reverse strand, counting down.
ATTACCGCTTGCAAGCTGATGCCATTGAGCGTGCTACCGAATTGGTATTGCAGATTTGTGGTGGAGCAGCCGGTGAAATGGTTGAAGCACAAGGCAAATTGCCCGAGGCAAAACAGGTCGAATTGCGTTTAGGCCGTCTGAAAACGGTATTGGGCGTTGAAGTCCCTGCCGATCAAGTCGAAATTATCTTGCAACACTTGGGTTTGAAGCCTGAGAAAACTGCAGAAGGCTTTCGTGTCACTTCTCCTAGCTTCCGTTTCGACATCGAAATCGAAGCCGATTTGATTGAAGAAATCGGCCGCGTTTACGGTTATGAAAATATTCCCGACGACTATACTTCAGGCCGTCTGAAAATGTTGGCTTTGCCTGAAACCAAACGTCCGCGTTTTGCGGTTTATAATGAAATGGCGGCTCGCGGTTACCGCGAAGTGGTCAGCTATGCGTTTGTGGATGAGCAATGGGAGCAAGACTTTGCTGCCAATACCAATCCTATCCGCCTGCAAAATCCGTTGGCGGCGCAGTATGCCGTCATGCGTTCTACGCTTATCGGCGGTTTGGTGGAAGTTTTGCAAAACAATTTGAACCGCAAGCAAAACCGAGTACGCGTGTTTGAGATTGCCCGCGTGTTCAGCAAAGATTCGGCTGATCAATTTGTTCAAAACGAACGTATCGGCGGTTTGTGGTATGGCTCCGTGCTGCCTGAGCAATGGGGCGAGAAAACACGCAACGTGGATTTCTACGATATGAAAGCTGATGTTGAGAGCCTTTTGAAAAGCAAGGAAGTATCCTTTGTTAAGACCGAACATCCGGCATTGCATCCTGGACGTGCTGCTAATATTGTTTCAGACGGCCGAGTAGTTGGTTTTGTTGGCGAGTTGCATCCGAAATGGCTGCAAAAATATGATTTGCCACAAGCGCCGCTGGTATTTGAAATCGATATGGATGCGGTATTGGGTCGTGAGAAAACCCGTTATCAATCCGTATCCAAATTCCAACCTGCACGCCGAGATTTGGCATTTGTAATGCCTGAAGCTGTGACGCATGATGATTTGTTAAATGTCCTGAAAGCGGCGGCGAACAAGCTGGTTCAAGAAATCAGTGTGTTTGACGTTTACCGCGGTACGGGCGTGCCTGAAGGCATGAAGAGCGTTGCCGTCAAAATCATTTTGCAAGATATGGAAAACACGCTGACAGATGAAGTCATCGAGCCTTTGGTTGCGAAAATGATTAAAGCCGCAGCCGAAAAAGACGCGCAACTTCGTGCTTAAAACAAGATAAAAGTTGTCGCCAAAAATCGCCAATCATATTTGATTTTTTGGTGAAGACTTGATTTTTAAAAGAATTTTGGTAATAATTGCACCAGTTTGAATGAAGGTAAACACATGACACTAACTAAAGCAGAATTGGCCGATATTTTGGTTGACAAAGTCAGCAACGTCACCAAGAATGATGCCAAAGAAATCGTCGAGCTCTTTTTTGAAGAAATCCGCAGCACTTTGGCGCGTGGTGAGGAAATTAAAATTTCCGGTTTCGGTAATTTCCAATTACGCGACAAACCTCAACGCCCTGGCCGTAACCCTAAAACAGGCGAAGAAGTGCCGATTACCGCACGCCGTGTGGTAACTTTCCATGCCAGTCAAAAACTCAAAGGCATGGTGGAGCATTACTATGACAAACAACAATAATCCGGTTATTCCTGCCAAGCGTTATTTTACGTTGGATGAAATGTGCCAATTGGTGCAAATCAGTCCGGCTCAGTTTGCCCAATGGCAGCATGAAAATAATGTTGTGATTGGATACGGTGGCGATCGATATACGCGCTCAGATGTCGTTAAGTTGTTGAAACTGAAAGATACGTTTGAACCGTATATCGATACGTTCAGCCGTGGCGCTTTGGATGCAGACGGCAACCCTGCCGCCAATGCGGAAGAAGTCTGTCATGGTCTGGTGCAGATTTTGTCTGATTTGGAGCGTCATCTGGGTTCTGAACAACAAAACCACCATGTCGAGCCGTAATCGATAAGGAAATTGTGATCAAAAGTGCGAAGGCATACAAAGATTTGCATGATTGATTATTGTAAAGGCTGTTTGAATTGTTTTCAGACGGCCTTTATTGTTTTATATTGCTTTCAAAATATCAGAATCTTGATTGCAAATGATTCTACGAAATAGCCGTAAATGTTATACTTAGCCTCTTGTTTGCCGATTGGGAAGAAGCAGTCATTAGATAATGCGGATAGATGCCGCCTTTTCATGGCAGACTGAGGTTTTTAAAACAAATGTAACGGCAGAATAAATAGGCTGCCGAACAACATTCAAATCGATGAAATGGATAGCAGAAAATGAGCAAAATCCAACAAACTTTTTCAGCGCTCAATGGCGCAAAAGCACTGATTCCTTATATTACGGTGGGTGATCCCAGCCTTGAGACAACCTTGGCATTGATGCATAGCCTGGTGGCTAATGGTGCTGATATTTTGGAACTGGGTGTGCCGTTTTCTGACCCGATGGCGGATGGCCCGACTATTCAACGTGCGGCTGAAAGGGCGTTGGCAAATCATGTTTCCTTGCACGACGTATTGGAAACAGTACGCTTGTTCCGCCAAACCAATGATAAAACGCCGGTTGTCTTGATGGGCTATTTGAACCCTGTACATAAAATGGGCTATCAGGCGTTTGCGCAAGCGGCTGCCGAAGCAGGCGTAGATGGCGTATTGACCGTGGATTCCCCGGTAGAAACCATCACCCCGCTGCATGACTCTTTGAAAGCGCAAGGTATTGATTGTATTTTCCTTATTGCGCCGACAACAACTGAAGAGCGTATTCAAACGATTGCCAAAGTAGCCGGTGGTTTTGTGTATTATGTATCGCTCAAAGGTGTAACCGGTGCGGCAAGTTTGGATACTGAAGAAGTTTCGCGTAAAATAGAGCTTTTGCGCAAATATATTGATATTCCGATCGGTGTCGGCTTCGGCATTAATAATGCGGAGAGTGCGCGTAAGATTGGCGCGGTAGCGGATGCCGTTATTGTCGGCAGCCGTATCGTCAAAGAGATTGAAAGCCACGCAGGTAGCGAGGCCGAAGCGGTAGGCGTGTTGGTTAAAGAGTTGAAAGACGCGATTCGCTAATATTTTTTATTCCATTATTTTAAACGGCCTTACGTTCAACAGGCCGTCTGAATTCTGAATTCCAAGGAGTCATTCATGAGCTGGCTAGATAAAATTCTTCCTCCGAAAATTAAAAACCGAAGCAGTTCGTCCAGCGTCCCTGAAGGCCTGTGGCACAAATGTCCGTCTTGTTCGGCAACGGTTTATTCAACCGAGTTAAAGCAAAACAGCGAAGTCTGCCCGAAATGTAATCACCACAATCCGCTTTCTGCGCGCGAACGTTTGAATCTGCTTTTGGATGAAGAAGGCCGTGAAGAGATTGCAGCCAATATTAAACCGACCGACCCGCTGAAATTCAAAGACAGCAAAAAATATCCCGACCGCCTCGCGGCTGCGCGTAAAGCAACCGGCGAAGACGATGCATTGGTTGTTATGAAAGGCACCATGAACGGCCTGCCTGTCGTTGTGGCTGCGTTTGAATTCCGTTTTATCGGCGGCTCTATGGGTTCGGTCGTGGGTGAGCGTTTCGTTCAGGGTGTACGTCGTGCCGTTGCAGATAATTGTTCGTTTATTTGCGTGGCGGCTTCCGGTGGTGCGCGTATGCAGGAAGGGATTAACTCTTTGATGCAGATGACGAAGACCAGCGCGGCTTTGCATTTGCTGACTGAAAAACGTCTGCCGTTTATTTCCGTATTGACTGACCCGACCATGGGCGGCGTATCTGCCAGCTTTGCCTTCTTGGGTGATGTGGTTTTGGCAGAACCGAATGCGCTGATTGGTTTTGCCGGTCCGCGCGTTATTGAGCAGACTGTACGCGAAACCCTGCCAGAAGGTTTCCAACGTGCAGAATTCTTATTGGAGAAGGGCGCAATCGACCAAATCGTCGATCGCCGTTCCATGAAAAAACGTATCAGCGATTTGATTACTTTGTTGCGTCATGAAGGTAAAGTAACTGCTGCTTGATTAGTACAATAAGAAAGGCCGAGACCTTTGCAAAATTCCTTTTCTCCCGACAGCCGAAACCTAAACACAGGTTTTCGGCTGTTTTTGTTTCAAATATCTACTGATTCTACTCAAATACCCCCTTAATCCTCTTTGAATACCTGAGACTTTTGCAAAATTCCCCAAAATCCTCTAAATGTCTTGGTGGGAATTTAGGGGATTTTGGGGAATTTTGCAAAGGTCTCAGAGTGTTAATTTTTTTTGAGTAGAGAAATGATTTCTTTTAAAGCTAAAATCTCGTTTTCTTGTCGTTGGATAATTTCATTATTATGAGATATTGTCAGTTTCAGTTTTTCATTTTCAGCTATTAACGCTTCATTGTTGCCATAGTAATTTGATCCGTAATTATGGCTATTATCTCCGACCAAAAGAAATAATGGTTTTTCCTTTGTAATTAATTCAACTACATCAATTTTAAAAATCTGTGCAATCTGATTCAATTTATCAAAAGTCAGTTTAGTTTGCCCGCGCTCTATCTTTGCATACCCATTGGCAGACATTGCCAATTTTTCTGCCATTTCTTCTTGAGACCATTGGTTCATTTCTCTCATTACTCGAATTTTTTCATGAAGTTCCATGCTTACTCACTTTTAGGCGGAATTTAGATACTAAAAAATAGATATTCAATATGATTAGTGGGTGGTTTGAATCTAACTTTCAGTATAGCATCTTTGTATCTAAGTAGGTATTAAATGAATGCAGAAACAGTCGTTTCAGGGTGCTATGTATGAGTTTTATAACAATAATTTTTTTGATATGTGCATATATTTTTAATTTTGATTCAAAAGATGAGTTTGTTTGGATTATGGTGTTTTGTGGATTCGTGGAGGTGATTTTTTCAGGTAGGTTGTTGTTATTATTACCTTTGATGATTGGTAATTATTTTGCTTCAAGTTATATTTATGAGCAATTTTTACCTAGCGGATTTTGGTCTTTTATATTGTGTGGAGTCGTTTCTGGTATCAGTGGATTATTAATTGGCGGGATAATTTATCTTATTTTAATATTAATTTTTAGGGTAGGTAAGGAATGAAAGTATTACTAATATTTCTTTTTGTTTTAGTCCCATTTATTTGGAGCTATATAAAAAATTTCTCTCAAAAAAATACTGCCAAGATGAAAGTTTATTTACACATAGATAGGCTTTACAATTATATTATTTCTGGACAGGATAGAGAGGCATTTGAAGAGTTAATCAGCTTTACGAGAGAAGCGGATCAAAACCCCGATTTATATTATTATTTCAGTGAACTTCCTTTCGATCGAAAAAAGCTGGCTTGCGTGGCTTATGTAAATGAACTATTTAAGATATATAATCAAGAGAAGAATATAACAAATGATAATTCAAATGCTGAATTTTTGATGAAAATGCATACAGGATATAACACAAAATAATGGTTATCTGGAAAAGGTCGTCTGAAACCCAAAATCTCGGTTTCAGACGACCTTTTTTAAATCCGCCCAAAGCGGTCTGTATTCAATTATGAAGTCAGCGCAGCTTTGAGGATTTTGTTGACTTCACCCATGTCGGCTTTGCCGGCCAGGCGGGTTTTCAATACGCCCATGACTTTGCCCATATCTGCCATGCCTGATGCACCAGTTTCTGCAATGACTGCTTCAACAACAGTCTTGATTTCTTCTGCAGACATCATTTGCGGCAGGTAGCGGTTGAGGATTTCGATTTCCGCGTTTTCTTTGTCAGCCAAATCTTGACGACCGGCTTCGGTGTAGATTTTGGCGCTGTCTTTGCGCTGTTTTACCATTTTGGTCAGGATAGAGATGACTTTTGCGTCATCGGCTTCGGTGCGCTCATCTACTTCAAATTGTTTGATGGCGGCATTAATCAGGCGGATGGTGCTTAAAGAGACTTGGTCTTTGGCACGCATGGCGGTTTTCATGTCTTCGGTTAATTGTGTTTTTAGGCTCATAATGTTCTCACTTTATATCAATAAAAAGGTGCCGTCTGAAAAACAAAACACACCGCAAAGCTGCCCTTGCGGTGTGTCGTTTATCACAGGGCAGGCCTGTAATTAGTACATTTTAGGAGGCAGTTGTTGGCTGCGCAGACGTTTTTGCAGACGTTTGGCTGCAGCAGCTTTTTTGCGTTTGCGTTCGGTAGTTGGTTTTTCGTACGCTTCACGGGCGCGCAGTTCGGTCAACAGACCGGTTTTTTCTACGGCACGTTTGAAACGACGCATGGCAACTTCAAATGGTTCATTCTCTTTAACACGAATAGCAGGCATTTTATTTCCTTTAAATTTTGTTCAATCAAACCGTTTTAAGAAATAGAGGACGGTTTGTCATAATGGGGGAGTTGTTGTATCACTGGTTTGCCTAGGGCAGGGCGGGATACGCGCCGTGATGTAAACATCACCTCCTAACAAGTCGGCTTTTGCCGTGCAAGTGACCTTTTCGGTCAGAAACAATCGGGCGATTATCTTATAAACCCGATAGTCTGTCAAGGTTGTAGGCCGTCTGAACGTTTGATTCTGTCTCACTTTTCAGACGGCCTATCGGGTATTAATAACGGCCGGGAACCGTACCCATACGTTGTTTCAACGAAGTTTGCGGTTCGTTGAACAATGACGCGTAATAAGTCGCGTTGGTCATGACTTTTTTCACGTAATCACGGGTTTCGGTAAATGGGATGGTCTCGGCGTAGATGGCGCCTTCCAAAGGAGAAGAAGCCTGCCAGTTGCGGGCGCGGCCGGGGCCGGCGTTGTAGCCTGCAGTGGCCATTACTTCGTTATTTTGCAGGCGGCGTTTGGCATCTGCCATGTACCAAGTACCCATGCGGATGTTGCCGTCCATGGTGTAGAGTTCGCTGCTGCTCATGCCGATTTTGCCGGCAATTTCGCGGGCGGTTGCAGGCATGACCTGCATCAGGCCTTGTGCGCCGACGCTAGATTGCGCGCCCATGACAAAGCGGCTCTCTTGGCGAATCAAACCGTAAACCCATGCCGGGTCAACGCCTGCCTGTGCGGCATAGCGGACGGTCAGGTCTTTAAACGGAGAGAGGTAGCGCAGTTTGTAGTTGAGTTTGTGGTCGGTACGGTCTGCGCTGTTGATCGCCATGTCGTAGAACTGGTTGTCAAAAGCGACTTGCGCGGCAGTCAGCAGGTTGTCTTCGTTGAAGTCGCGGGTGGCAAAACGCCATTCTGCCTGCGCCTGACGGCGCATTTTGGAGTCGCCGTTGCTTTGGCTGTTTTTAAACAGAACCAATGCGCGTTTGATGGCACCGTCTTCGCTCATGCGGCGGACGTCTCTGGCATCGGCATCGGAAACGTTGTTGCGCGTATTGATGCGGCGGCCCAATTCTTCACCTGCCATTACGGCGTAGAAATTGCGGCCTGAAGCTGCGGCTTTTTCGTACATTTCTTTGGCTTGGCTGCTTTTGCCTTGTGCGGCAAAGCTGCGGCCCAGCCAATATTGCCATGTCGGGTCTTTTTGCAGTTTTTTAGGCATATGCTGAATCACGCTTGCCAATTCGTCCCAACGTTGCAGGCGCAAAGCGGCGCGTGCGTACCATTCCAATTGTTCGTCGGTCAGTTGTTTGCGGTCGGAAACGCGGCCGTAGTAGCTTAAAGCAGTCGGCATGTTTTGGCTTTGTGCATGGTAGTGGCCCAGTACGCCCCATGCAAAGCTGCGTTGTTCGCGGCTGAGGCCTGATTCCATGTCGGACAGGGTAGCGGCGGCAGAAGCGGATTTGCGTGCATCTTTGCCGATCACGCTCAATAGGCTGTATTCGGTCGCACCTTGCGCGCCACCTTCAAACGGGCTGCCCAATGCGGCGGCGAGGTTGCGTGCATCCGTGGTTTGGCTGTTGCTCAACAGGCCGCGCACGCGACGCCATGCGTCGTTGGTGTTCAGACGGCCTGAAGCTGCCGCGCTTTCAACCAAGCGGGTACAGCCAGCAGGCAGTTTGCTGGTCACGCGAACCAGCTCGGCGGCTTTGCTGTAATTGCCGCTGCTCAAATCGGCATAACATTGCACTTCTTGTGCGACGCCGGCGGCGTTCAATTTACTGAATTCTTGACGGAACAAATCCCATTGGCCGCGCGCGCCCAAGGTTTTCAGCCATTCGTTGCGGACATTTTCAGTCATTGCGCTGTCGCTGGCTTGGGATAAAAATTGTTGTACCCAAGCATCGTCGCCGCGTTTGGCGGCATCGATAGCGCTTTGGTATTGGCTGTAATCGGACAGGACTTTGGACTCACTGTCGGCGCGGCGTGAAGGAATAGAAGTGGATTTAGGCTGAACGACGGTTTCGCTTTTCGAAGCAGTCGGTGTGTTTTGGGTGGCGCACGCCGATAAAACAGCGGCGGTAATCAAGCTGAGGGAGAGAGGGAAAAGACGTTGAACGTTCATTGGATACCGTGTCGTTTTTAGAATCAAAATAGCTGCTTATTTTAAATGATTTATGCGGAATAACCGAATTACAAACCGATATTTACATTTTCAAAGCCAGGAAATGACTAAGGCCGTCTGAAATATGAAACACTTTTGAGGTATTCCTAATTCAGACGGCCTTTTATGAAGGAAGTCGTCAATCGGGTTTGTGTTCGATATAGTCTTGCGGTTTCTCGGCTTTGCTGGTGCGCGTAACCGTATATTCGCCTTCGATAATGTCTTCATCATCTTTAGCAGAGCTGTAAGTCTGGCGGCTTTGGAAAGACTGCGTAGAAGAAACGGCCGCGTTGCCTTTAAACGGAATCAGCAAGAGCAGGGCAACGGCGGTTGAAATAAAACCGGGGCTGAGCAGGAAAACCGCGGCGGCAGTATAGCGAATCGGCCACAACATCTGATAGAGGGAAATATTTTGTCCGCTGCGGACGGCTGCGCCTGCGAGCAAAAGGCCGGAGATACCGGTATGGCGCAGCATAAAGATACCGCTGATAAAGCTGAGAGCCATCACAAATAGCGTCCAACCGCCGCCAAGCCAGTCGGCAACCCAGACGATAGACATGATTTCCAAAAAGATTAAAACCAAAAAACCGATTCCAAAATACTGCATAAGTGTTTGTTCCTTCATTCAACGGATAGTGTCGATTGTGTTCTATCTAGATAAAGATAAACCTTATTTTTTCAAGCAAATGCTGTGTGAAAAAGGGTAAACGGGTAATGAGGCCGTCTGAACGGGGATAAAAAGAAGACAGATGTTTCAGACGGCCTTTAGATATTCTATCGCATCACATTGTTCCAATCGCTTTCAAAATAACTGACGAGAATTTGGTTGTTCAAATAATTTGCTTCTACCTTGCGCCTTGCCATATCGGGCGGAAAGCGGAACATTTCGGCGACGGTCTGGGCATTGAGATAGCGGGTGGGTACGTTGAATTTTTGCGGAATAGGGAAATTTTGGTCAAATCCTGCCAACACAAATCCCCATTCGCCAAAGGAAGGGACGTAAACATGATAGGGCGCGGTATTCAATTTGGCCGCCTCGAGGGTGGCAACGACCGACCAGTAGGCATTGGGTGCGAAATAAGGCGAAGTCGATTGCACAACAATCTTACCTTGCGGCTCAAGATGGCGGGCAACGAGGCGGTACATGGGGACGGAGTAAAGTTTACCAAGCGAGAAATTGGACGGGTCGGGTAGGTCGATGATGATAACGTCGAATTTTTCAGACGACCCTTCCAGCCATTTGGCGGCATCGTCGTTGACGACGTGCATTTTGGGATGGGACAGCGAGCCTTGGTTGAGCGCGCTCAAGGTGGCGGAGGTTCTAAAAGTGGCGGTCATGTCGGGGTCGAGATCGACCAAAGTAACATTTTTGACCTGCGGATATTTTAAGACTTCACGTGCCGCCAATCCGTCGCCGCCGCCGAGAATCAGGACGCGTTCGGCGTTCGGCACCATCTGCATGGCAGGCAGGACGAGTGCTTCGTGGTAACGGGCTTCGTCGCGTGAGGAGAATTGCAGGTTGCCGTTGATGTAGAGGCGGGTGTCGTCTTTCCAGCGTGTCACGACGAGCCGTTGGTAGGGAGAATGGCTTTGATAGACGACGGGATCGCCGAAATAGCTTTGTTCGGCTTTGAAAGAGATACGGTCGGCGTAGATGAAGAGCGTAATGAGCGCGGTCAATACGATAAACGCACGCGTACGGATGGCGTGATAGCGGGGTAATTCGGCTTTGAATACACGGGCGGTCAGATAGGCGACGGCGGCGTTGAAGATGCCAAACAACAAGGCGGAACGCGCCATGCCGAGTTTGGGGGCGAGCAGGAGCGGAAACAACAGAGAGACGGCAAGTGCGCCCAAGTAGTCGAAGGTCAATACTTTGGAAACGAGTTCTTTAAATTCCGCCCCTTTTTGGTTTAACACGCGCATGACCAAAGGGATTTCCATGCCGACAACCATGCCGACAATCAGTACAAAAGCGTAGAGCAGGATGCGGAACGGGGCGGCGGATAAACCGAAGGCCACAAATAATGCCAGCGCGGAAATACCACCAATGATGCCGACCAGAAGTTCGATTTCGATAAAGCGGTGCAATACGTCTTTATCTTTGATGTATTGGGTCAGGTGGGCACCGATACCCATTGAAAACAGATAAAGTCCGATGACGGAGGAAAACTGCAAAATACTGTCGCCCAAAAGATAGCTTGCGAGCGCGGCAATGATGAGCTCGTAAGCGAGGCCGCAGCTGGCGACGATAAAAACGGAGATGATGAGGGTGCGGTGGGCGTTCATGATGACGTTTTTGTTGCTTGAGTGTGGGCAATGTAATGATTTTTAAGGTAGGCTGCAAGTTTAATTATAGGATGTAGAAAAGGCCGTCTGAACAAATTGTTTCAGACGGCCTTTAATCTGTCAGGCATTAATAGCGGTGTTTGAATACCATGCCCACTGCGTAAGAAGATTTTTTCGGCAAATCTTCGTCGTATTTCGGATTGACGTTTTCTTTCAACCAGCCGGCGCCGAGTGTGGCGGTTGTCCGTTTGGAGAAGCTGTAATCGGTGCTGACGGCGACGTGTTTGTAGTCTTCGCCGACAGAGCTTTTACCGTAGGCAAAGCCGATTTGAGGTTTGAAATTGCCCACTTTGTATGAGCCGGACACCATAAATTCTTTGGTGTTGTTGATTTCTTTGTCGTAAGAACCGGCTACGTTGCCTGCCGCATCTTTCCATACGCCCCAGCAGCTGAAGCCGTCGCAAGTATTTTTGGCGTATTGGAACGCGGCATCGACGGAGATTTTGTCTTTGCTATATCCGGCCATGAATGCATGGGCTTGGAAGTCTTTGGTTTCGGTTGGAGAGTCGTTGGGTGCGTATTCGGCAGCGTAGTGCGCGTTAAAGCCGTTGTTTGGGTGGTAGTAGTCTACACCCCAGCCGAAGACCCAGTCGCCGTCACGTTTTTTGTCCGGATTCCAGTCATTGTTGTTGCGCGCGGCATTGGAACCGGGGGAAACGTTGAATTTGAATTGGAAACCGTTTTTCCAAGGCGACTCATAAGCCATGGAAACACGGCGTTGGCCGAAGCGGGAAATTTTGCCGAACTCCAAAATCGGGCTGTTGGTGTCGAACGGGTTCAGATAAATGCTGTTCATGGGCGTACTGATGTAACCCATTTTGACGGTGCCAAGGTTTTTGTAGCTGTTGAGCGCGACGTATGAGTCGGCAGTACCCCAGCCGCCCCAGCGGTCGGAATCGAAGTAAATAAAGGAGCCAAGTTGCCATTTCAACCATAAGTCGTCGTTGAGTCGTACTTCATCGGAGAGATAAAGACTGGAACTTTTATCGGAAATGGTTGTATTGGTTACACCGGTTTTATTGTTGTGTTCGACCTCGGTCATGATGTAGATGGTGCCGCTCATTTTAGGTTCGGCGTGGGCGGCACTTAGGGAAGAGCCGATGAGGGCAGTGGCAATAAAGTAAGATAACTTCTTCATTTAATTCTCCTTTTTATGTCTTTTTCTTGCTTATGGCGAAAGAGTTCGGATAATCTTATTTGACAAAACATAAAAAATCAATACATTTGTAACTTATCGTAGGATAAATTGAAAAATAGTTTTCAGTTACGTATTTTTGTGTTAATTTGCCAACAATCTTGGACGGCTTACTATTATTTCGTTGGAATATGTGGTTTGAAACACTATTTTCATGACTTGAAATAGACAATTTAACTATGCTGGAAAACTTCTAAATAAATGTAGTTAAGTGTAGTTTGAATAATCAGGCCGTCTGAAAGAGAAGAATACCCAAAAGAAGGAATGAAATATGGCCGGAAAAACCTATCCGCTGTTGGCTACATCATTGACTGCCGTATTCGCATTGTCAGCGTGCAGCCGCGATGTCAAGCCTGCTCCTGAGTTTAAGCGTACCGATTATGAGCGCGTGGTAGTCAGCAACGGCGTCGAGCCGGGTACGCTGGATCCTCAGATGAGCGGTGATATGGCGGCCGGTGCGATTATCCGTCAGTTGATGGATGGTTTGGTCGGTACGGATGCCGAAGGCAAAACCATTCCTGCTTTGGCGGAAAAATGGGAGAGCGAGGGCGAGCGTGTTTGGACCTTCCATCTGCGTGATGCCAAATGGAGTAATGGCGATCCGATTACTGCCGAAGATTTCGTGTACAGCTTCCGCCGTCTTGCCGATCCGGCCACCGGCGCACCTTTCGGCAGCTATTTGGTCGATGCCCAAGTGGAAAATGCGGAAGATATATTAAACGGCAAAGCCAAGCCTGAGACATTGGGCGTCAAGGCATTGGACGCGAAGACCCTGCAATTTACGTTGATTGCGCCTGTACCTTATTTCCCTGATATGCTGATTCAGCAATTCACTTTTCCGGTTCACCGCGCCACTGTTGAAAAATACGGCAACAAGTGGACGCAGCCCGGTCATTATGTTTCCAGTGGCGCTTATCTGTTAAAGGATTGGAAAGTCAACAGCCACATCAATATGGAACGCAATCCAAATTATTACGATAAAGACAAAGTAGCCATTCCGAAGGCGGTTTTCTTGTCAGGCAGCGGCGAGTACAACCGTTATCGCGCCAATGAAATTGATGTAACTTACGGTATTCCCAGTGACCAGGTCAAAGTGGCGGATATTGAGTTTCCGGGACAAGTGAAACGTACAACTTCTTTGTGTAGCTGGTATTTGGAGCCGAACCACGAAGCGGCGCCGTTTAATGATCCGCGCGTCCGCAAGGCGCTCAATATGCTGACGCGCCGCGACATCGTCGTCAAAGTGGGCGGCCGTGGCGATACGCCTGCGTTCCAATTGACGCCGCCGCAAATGCAGGGCGTGATTCCTGTTTATCCAGAGTGGAAAGAGTGGACGCCTGAAAAACGCATCGAAACCGCACGCAAACTGTTGAACGAAGCAGGCTACAACGATGACCATCCGCTTGAGTTCGATATTTTGTACAGCACCAGCGAAGCGTCTAAAAAACAAATTACTGCCGTGCAGTCGGTGTGGAAGGCCGCCATTCCGTTTATCCGTCCGACTTTGTCCAACGAGGAATGGAAAACTTATTTGGATACGCGCGCGCAAGGCAATTTCAAGGTTTCGTTCAGCGGCTGGTGTTCCGATTTCAACGATCCGGCGGGTATGCTCAATATCTTGAAATCCAACAACTCAAACAATGCATTCCGCTACAAAAGCGCGGCGTTTGACACATTTATGAACAATACGCTGAAAGATGGTGTCAGCAAGGAAGCGCGCAGCCAGCTTTATGCCGATGCGGAGAAGCAGCTTCAAGAAGACGCTGCACTGATTCCGCTGTATCATCAGGTTGAAGTGCGTATGGTCAAACCCGATATTATCGGCTATTCCGACAAAGACCCTTTGCGGAACTATACGGTCAAGAGCTGGTCGTTCGCACCGAAAAAATAGATTGATTATAGACAGTACAAGTTTTCAGACGGCATTGATGACAGAGGCCGTCTGAAACAACAGGAGACATAACACATGAAATCTGTACAACAACGTTTGTCCGCTTTACGCGAAGCCATGAAAAAACATGGTGTGGACGCGTTTGTCATTCCTTCCGCCGATCCGCACCTTTCCGAATACCTGCCCGAGCATTGGCAGGCACGTCGCGATTTTTCCGGCTTTACCGGTTCGGCCGGTACTTTGGTGGTAACCGCCGATAAAGCAGGCGTGTGGACGGACAGCCGCTATTGGGAACAGGCAGGCCAACAGCTTGCGCCAAACGGCATCGAGCTGCAAAAAATGGGCGTTGATGCGCCTTATACCGAGTGGTTGGCACAAAATCTGCCCGAGGGCGCAGTCGTCGGCGCGCCTGCCGATATGTTCGCACTCAGCGGCGAGCGCGGTTTGAAACAGGCACTTGCCGCCAAAAACATCCGCCTCGAATATCCTGAAACTTTGTTGGACGAAGTGTGGGACGACCGTCCTGCATTGCCGACTCCGGAAATCTACGTTCACCATCCCGACTATGTTTCCGAAACGGCGGCCGAAAAATTGGCCCGTATCCGTGCGGCCATGAAAGAGCAGGGCGCAGATGCGCATTTGGTTTCTTCTTTGGACGACATCGCTTGGATTACCAATCTGCGCGGCGATGATGTACCGTTCAACCCTGTGTTCTTGTCCCATCTGTTTATCAGTCAAGACAAAGCCGTATTGTTTACCGATGCAGGCCGTCTGAAAGCCGAATCTGCCGAAGCCTTGAAAGCGGCAAGTTTTGAAGTTTTGCCTTATGCGCAAGCGGCGGACTATTTGGCAGGCGTTAAGGGCGCATTGCTGATTGATCCGAACAAAACTGCTGTCGGTACTTTGCGCCGCCTGCCTGAAGACGTTCGTTTGATTGAAGCCATCCACCCAAGCACATTCTTCAAATCAGTCAAATCTGATGCCGATATCGCCCATATCCGCAATACCATGGCGGAAGACGGCGCGGCATTGTGCGGCTTCTTTGCCGAGTTTGAACAAATCTTGGCAGACGGCGGCGAATTGAGCGAGCTGGATATCGACGGCATGCTCTACAAACACCGCAGCCAACGTCCCGGCTTTATTTCGCCAAGTTTCGATACCATCGCGGGCTACAATGCCAATGCCGCCTTGCCTCATTACAGTGCGACACCAGAAAACAACAGTAAAATCAAAGGCGACGGTATGCTGCTGATTGACTCCGGCGGCCAATACTGGGGCGGTACGACCGACATCACGCGCGTGGTTCCTGTCGGCAATCCGAGTGCGGCCATGAAACGCGATTACACTTTGGTGTTGAAGGCGCATATTTCTCTGGCTGAGACCATTTTCCCTGAAAACATCAAAGGCCCGATGATTGATGCCATCTGCCGCAAATCGCTCTGGCAGGCACAATGCGATTATGGTCACGGTACCGGTCATGGCGTGGGCTATTTCCTCAATGTGCATGAAGGCCCGCAAAGCATTGCCGTTGCCGCCGTGCCGCAACCGCATCACGCGATGCAGTCAGGCATGCTGACTTCCAACGAGCCGGGTCTTTACCGTCCGGGTAAGTGGGGTATCCGTATCGAAAGCCTGGTAATCAACCGTCCGGTTGAAAACCCTGAGGAAACCGAGTTCGGCAAATTCCTGTATTTTGAAACCGTTACCCTCTGCCCAATCGATACGCGCCTGATTGATACCAAACTGATGACCGGCAGCGAAATCGAATGGCTGAACCAATATCACGCTGAAGTGCGCCGCCGTCTCGAGCCTTTGACAGAAGGCGCGGCCAAAGCATGGCTGATCGAACGCACCGAACCTTTGGCGCGTTAATGTGAAAGGCCGTCTGAAACGGCGGATACAAAGTTTCAGACGGCCTTATAACAACAATTATCTAAAAACTAAAAAAACCTTACCCGACTCCGAATAAAAACAATAACCCGGTCGGAATAGAGAGAGAAACCGGCGCGGCGACGTTAAAGATGCCTGCTGCCATTCATCCGATTTCCGCTTCAGGTCAGCTTTGTTTTCACGAGTCCGGTATGTTCAGACAGGACAGCCTGATTATGTTGAAATTCATCATCAAACGGATATGTGCTTCCATCCCGACCATGCTGGTGTTGATTACCGTATCTTTTTTCCTGATGCGGCTTGCACCGGGCAGCCCGTTCACAGGTGAACGCAATTTGCCGCCTGCGGTCATGGCCAACATCGAAGCCAAATACCACCTCAATGATCCGATGTACCTCCAATATTTCCACTACCTCAAGCAGTTGGCACAGGGGGATTTGGGGCCGTCGTTCAAATATAAAGATTTCAGCGTTAATGAGTTGCTTGCCCAATCCCTGCCGGTATCGGCAGAACTTGGCTTCTACGCCTTTTTGATTGCCGCTATCTTCGGCATGTTTATCGGCATTATCGCCGCCTTAAAACAAAACAGCTGGCTGGATTATGCGCTGATGAGCGGTGCGATGACCGGTATTGTCGTTCCCAGCTTTGTGATGGCGCCGGTATTGGTGCTGGTGTTTGCCGTCAGACTGCAATGGCTGCCTGCCGGCGGCTGGAACGATGGCGCACTGATGAATCTGATTTTGCCCGTTGTTACTTTGTCCATCGGTTATGTGTCCAGTATTGCGCGGATTACGCGCGGCGCGATGATCGAAGTATTGAACAGCCCCTTTATCCGCACAGCACGCGCCAAAGGCCTGCCCATGAGCCGCATCATCCTGCGCCATGCGCTGCGTCCCGCCATGCTGCCGATTGTTTCTTTCTTAGGTCCGGCATTCGTCGGCATCATTACCGGCTCCATTGTGATTGAAAACGTGTTCGGTATTCCCGGCGTCGGACAATTGTTTGTCAACGGCGCGCTCAACCGCGACTACGGCATGATTTTGGGTTTGACGATTTTGGTGGGCATCATGACCATTTTGTTCAACGCCATCCTCGATATTCTGTATGCCATTATTGACCCGAAAATCCGTTATTAATCCCATTTGCGCAAAGGCCGTCTGAAACGTTCAGACGGCCTGAAGAAAGAATAAAAAGCGAGAGAGAGCATTATGTTATTTAAAAAGAAGCAGACTCAGGCCCTTGCAGAGGCAGCAGAATACGCCCAAGTACACGGCAAAAGCCTGTGGAGTGACGCATGGAGGCGTTTTAAACAAAACAAAGCGGCGGTGTACAGCATTATCATCCTGTTGCTGATCAGCATTTTTGTGATTGTGGCGCCATGGATTGTCCGTTACACCTACGACTTCACCGACTGGGACAATATGCAGATTCCGCCGTCCTTTTCTACCCATCACTATCTGGGTACGGACTTGCTTGGCCGCGATTTGCTGTCGCGCGCGGCAACCGGAGGACGTATTTCCTTGCTGGTCGGTGTGGCCGGCGCATTGGTGGCCGTTGTCATCGGTACGCTTTATGGCGCGATTGCCGGATTTATCGGCGGTAAGCTCGATTCGCTGATGATGCGCTTTTTGGAAATTTTGAACGCGTTTCCGTTTATGTTTTTCGTGATTCTGCTGACCACATTCTTCGGCCGCAACCTGCTTTTGATTTTTGCCGCCGTGGGTTTGGTGTCTTGGCTGGACGTGGCGCGTATCGTGCGCGGTCAAACCTTGAGCCTGAAGCACAAAGAGTTTGTCGAAGCGGCGCGTGTGAGCGGCGTGGCAAAACGTAAAATCGTAACGCGCCACATTATTCCGAATGTTTTGGGTGTGGTGATGGTGTATGCCTCTTTGCTGGTACCGGGCATGATTATGTTCGAATCCTTTTTGAGCTTCTTGGGTTTGGGCGTGCAAGAGCCGATGACCAGTTGGGGTTCGATGTTGCAAGAAGGTGCGATTTCGATGGAAGCTGCACCATGGCAGCTGCTCGTGCCGAGTTTCTTCTTGGTAACCACTTTGTTCTGTTTCAACTTTATCGGCGACGGCCTGCGCGATGCGCTCGACCCGAAAGACCGCTAAACCGCAACCAAAAGGATAATCAAAATGACAAAACAGTTACTGGTTGTAGAAAATCTGGACATCGATTTTGAGCTGCATGAGAAAACCGTTCATGCCGTGCGTAATGTCAGCTTTAAAGTGGCAGAGGGCGAAACATTGGCTTTGGTCGGCGAGTCCGGATCGGGCAAGTCCGTAACCTCCATGTCCGTTATGCGCCTGTTGCCTGAGAAATTTGCCCGCTACGGTAAAGATTCGCGCATTACTTTTGACGGCATTTCCATCTTGGATGCCGATGAGAAAACCCTGCGTGATTTGCGCGGCAACCGCATCAGCGTGATTTTCCAAGAGCCGATGACCTCGCTCAATCCGTTTATGCGTATCGGTGCGCAACTGATTGAAGCGGCGCGTGTACACAATAAAAAGCTCAGCAAAAAAGAAGCAGGGCAGAAGGCATTGGCATTGCTGGAGCGTGTGGGCATCAAAGAAGCCGAGCGCCGCATGAAACAATATCCGCACGAGTTTTCCGGCGGTCAGCTGCAACGGATTATGATTGCCATGGCGCTCATCAATGAACCCGACCTGTTGATTGCCGATGAGCCGACCACTGCTTTGGATGTAACCATTCAAGCCGAGATTCTCGATTTGCTCCACGATTTGCAACAGCAAATGGGCATGGCGATTATCTTCATTACCCACGATTTGGGTTTGGCGGAACACTATTCCAAAACCGTCTGCGTCATGCGCAACGGCGAAATTGTCGAGCGCGGCAAAATCAAAGACGTATTTGCCCATCCGAAACACGAATATACCGCCGAACTCATCAATGCCATTCCAAAAGGCATGAAAGAGCCGGAAGAAAACAACGCCGGTGTGTTAATCGATGCCGATAATGTCAATGTTTCTTTCGTATTGAAGCAAAACTTTTTCGGCAAGCCGCTCAAAACTTTTGACGCCGTCAAAGGCATCAGCTTCAAAATTAAAGAAGGCGAAACATTGGGCGTTGTCGGCGAGTCCGGTTCCGGCAAGTCCACGCTGGGCAAAGCCGTCATGCAGATGCTGCCTTATACCGGCCATATCTCCTTTGAAGGCAAAGACCTGAAAAACTATACCGCCGAAGAAGCACGCCGTCTGAAATCGCAACGGCAAATTGTGTTCCAAGATCCGTTCGGTTCGCTTTCCCCACGTTTGACCGTTGGCGAAATTATTGGCGAAGGTTTGACGGTTCATCATCCTGAAATGACCAAAAAAGAACGTATCCAACGCGTTTTGGAAGTCATGAAGGAAGTGTCCCTGCCGCTTGACGCGCTCAACCGTTATCCGCATGAATTCTCCGGCGGCCAGCGTCAACGTATCGCCATTGCACGCGCCGTTATCCTGCGCCCGAAATTCATCCTTTTGGATGAGCCGACTTCTGCACTTGACCGCTCCGTACAATCCAAAGTGGTCGAACTTTTGCGCGATTTGCAGAAGAAATACGGCCTGACTTATATGTTCATCAGTCATGATTTGTCTGTCGTGCGCGCCGTCAGCGATAATGTGATTGTGATGAAGCAGGGCGAAATGGTTGAGTACGGCAGCGCGGATCAGATTTTCCACCATCCGCAAAACGACTACACCAAACGTTTGATTAACGCCGCGTTTGATTTGTAGAAAAAGCAAAGGCCGTCTGAAGTAGTTTTCAGACGGCCTTTGCTTTTGTATTTGGTTATAAACAGGGAAGGGGTACTTGGATAGGTATAAAGTTTAAAAGTCCGTCTGAAACCAGATAGGGAAGTTTCAGACGGCCTTTTGTTTATCGATAATGTTGACCCGTCAACATAAACTTAAATTTCAAAAGGACAAAAATAAAAAAAGACTTGAATCAATCAAGTCTTTATATCCTTATCAAGGATGGCGGAAGCGGTGAGATTCGAACTCACGGAGGGCTATCAACCCTCGACGGTTTTCAAGACCGTTGCATTAAACCGCTCTGCCACGCTTCCGTTCTTGAAGCCGTAATACTAATGGAACTTACGGCCTTTGCCAAGTGGTATTTTAAGGAAAATATCTAGTATTTTGTTTTTATTTGGATTGTTCTTCACGCATGAATACCCATTCGGCTTCGTTTGAAGCTGCTTCATTGAATGAATAGCCCTCGTAGTCGAAATTTTTGAGCATTTCAGGCTCGGTAATGCCGTGTTCTGCCGCGTAGCGCACCATCAAACCGCGCGCACGCTTGGCGTAGAAGCTGATGATTTTGTATTTGCCGTTTTTCTCGTCTTTAAAAATCGGCGTAATCAGGCGTGCGTTGAGTTTTTTGGTGTTGATGGATTTGAAATATTCTTGTGAGGCGAGGTTGATTAAAACGTCGCTATCGGCCTGCTCCAGTGTTTGGTTGAGCAGGTCGGTAATTTTATCGCCCCAAAATTCGTAGAGGTTTTTACCGCGCGAGTTGGCAAAGACCGTGCCCATTTCCAAGCGGTAGGGTTGCATCAAGTCGAGCGGGCGCAGTACGCCATATAAGCCGGAGAGCAGGCGGACGTGTTGTTGCAGGTAGTCGATTTGTTCCGGTTTGAGCGTATCGGCGGCGATGCCTTCATAGACGTCGCCGTTGAACATAAATACGGCTTGTTTGGCGTTTTCAGGCGTAAACGGCGTGTGCCATGCGACATTGCGTTCGGCATTGAGCAGGGCGATTTTGTCGGAAACATGCATCAGCTCGGCGATTTGTTGGGGGGCAAGCTGACGCAACTCCTGCATCAGGATTTCTGCTTCGGGTAGAAGGTCGGGCTGGGTAAAGCTGCTGACGGGGGAGGGGTCTTTTTCGTTGAGGTTTTTGGCTGGGGATAAGACAAAAAACATAATAATTTCGGCTTTAAAATGAATAATGTGTGTGATTGTAGGTTTAAAATCGGGGAAGAACAAGATGGGAGAAACGCATTAATTGAATGCTTTTATTGAAACGTATTTCTGTTGAAAGTAAAATTCGAAGCTTCCACCTGTTTCTGACATTTCTATTTGAGGAGAATATCATGTCTAAAACCATTATCCATACCGACAAAGCCCCTGCCGCGATTGGTGCATACAGCCAAGCAGTCCGTGCAGGCGATACGGTTTATATGAGCGGTCAGATTCCTTTGGATCCGGCTACGATGACTGTGGTCGGCGATGGCGACTTCCGTGCCGAAGCAGTGCAAGTATTTAAAAACCTGCAAGCCGTAGCCGAAGCGGCCGGCGGTTCTTTGAACGATATCGTCAAACTCAATGCTTATTTGACTGATTTGGCCAACTTTTCCGTATTCAATGAAGTGATGGCTGAATTTATCGAACAACCTTTCCCTGCGCGTGCGGCGGTTGGCGTAGCCAGCCTGCCTAAAGGCGTTCAGGTTGAAGCGGAAGCAGTATTGGTTTTAAATGCATAATTGATTTTTCAGACGACCTTGGCTGGGCTTGAGGCCGTCTGAAAATAATAACAACGGAAAACAATAATAATGGCACATTACGCAATCGGAGACATTCAAGGCTGTTTTGATGAGCTGACTTTGTTGCTTGCCAAAATCGGCTTTAATCATGGTACGGACACTCTTTGGCTGGTCGGCGATATTGTCAATCGCGGCCCGAAGTCCTTGGAAACCCTGAAATTTGCCAAAGAGCATGACAGCAGTGTGCAAATGGTTTTGGGTAATCATGATTTACATCTTTTGGCAGTCGGTTGCGGTGAAGGAACGCTCAAGCGCAGCGATACGGTTGAGCCGATTTTGACCCATCCCGATAGTCATGCCATGCTTGATTGGCTGCGTCATCAACCGCTTTTGGTACGCGGCGACAGACATGTGATGGTGCATGCCGGTATTTTGCCGCAATGGTCGGTTGATAAAGCCGAAATCCTTGCCCGTGAAGCTGAGGATGAATTGCAAGGTAAAAAGTACAGGAAATTTTTTGGCAAAATGTACGGCAACAAGCCGACCGAGTGGACAGACGATTTGACAGGCTATGAGCGTCTACGCATGATTATCAACGTCTTTACCCGTATGCGTGCGCTGACGTACAAAGGCGAATTGGATTACGAATATAAATCCACTTTGAAAAAAATGCCGCTTTACCTGCGCCCTTGGTTTAAAGCGCCCGATAGACAAAATTTGGATTATATTACCGTGTTTGGGCATTGGTCGTCATTGGGCTACGTTAATACCGATCAGGTCATCGCTTTGGACACCGGTGCGTTGTGGGGCGGAGAGCTGACAGCGGTCAATTTGGATACCAATGAAGTGATACAGGTACCGTCGTTGGGCGGATTGGATTGGAAAACGGCATTGAAATAGTTTGGATAAGATAAAAGGCCGTCTGAAATGTTTCAGACGGCCTTTTTGTATTGTTTAATCCAAAGAAGGCAGGAGTTTGTCCGGATTCATGATGCCATAAGGATCAAGCTGATTTTTGATGGCATGCATCAGAACGAGTTCGGCCTGTGTACGCACGCGGGGCAGCCAATGTTTTTTGATGATGCCTACGCCGTGTTCGGCGGCAATCGTACCGTGGCAGGCAAGGATGTTTTCATAAACAATGGTATTGACGGCGTCTTCGTATTGGTAGGCTTCGTTGCTCAATACGTTGGGCAGGAATATATTGTAATGCAGGCTGCCGTCACCTAAATGTCCGAAGCAGACAATTTGTATGCCGGGAAAGCGGGTTTCCAAGGCAGGGGCGCATTGGCGGACAAAGGCGGCCACTTGGGCGATAGGGACGGCGATATCGTGTTTGATGCTGGTGCCGAGTTTGCGTTGGGAAGCAGAAATATTTTCACGCAAGGTCCATAAGTCGGAGCGCTCTTGCTCGGATTGCGCCAAGATACTGTTTTCCCACCCGTTTTGATAGAGAAATTCGGCAAGTTTTTCATCCAGTCCGGCATCGGGAACGGAATCTGCAAGTTCAATCAAAATATGCCATTCCGCGTCGGCAGGCTTTTTGAGTTGGCTGAATTCCGAGGATAAATCGAGGGCAAAGCGGCTGATCAGCTCGAAGCTGGTCAAGCGTTCGGCAAAATGGCCTTGTACCGCAGTTAAAAGCGAGACGGCGGATTCAATATCGTCTAAACCTACCCATGCGGTCGCTTTGGTTTTGGGCTGGGCAAAGAGTTTGAGTGTGGCGGCGGTAATGATGCCCAATGTTCCTTCGCTGCCGATAAAAAGATGGCGCAAGTCGTAGCCGGTTGTGTTTTTGTGCAGGGGCTGAAGGTGGGAAACCAGTTCGCCGTTTGGTAAAACGACTTCCAAACCCAATACCAAATCACGCATGCTGCCGTAACGCAAGACATTCAAACCGCCGGCATTACAGGCGATATTGCCGCCAATTTGGCAAGAGCCTTCGCTGGCAAGACTGAGCGGAAACAGTCGTTCGGCTTCGGCTGCCGCCTTTTGAGCATTCTGCAAAATCACGCCTGCTTCAACCGTCATGCTGTTGTCGGCAAGGTTGATATCGCGTATGCGGTTTAGCTTGGAGAGGTTGAGCAGTACGCCCTCGGTGGTTACCGTTGCGCCGCATAATCCGGTATTGCCACCTTGCGGGGTTACGCGGATACGGTTCTCAAAGCAGAAACGCATGATTTTCTGCACGCTTTCGACAGAGTTCGGCTGTAAGACAATATCTGGAGAAGAAACAAAACGGCGGCGTTGGTCGTTTAACAAGGCCGGAGTGGCTTCGATGATTTCAGAGGCGGAAAGAAACTCAGCAAAACGGTCGTGAAGGTGCATGGCAGTCAGGCGGAAAAGTCGGGAAGGGGGGGAGGAATGTAAAAAAGCAGGATACGCAATGGTATCCTGCTTTTTTTATATTCAAAAGAATATTATTTAGCAGCTTCAGAAGCGGCAGAAGCAGCAGCTTCAGTAGCAGATGCAGCAGCTTCAGTAGCAGAAGCAGCAGCTTCAGTAGCTTCGGTAGCAGCAGAAGCGGTAGCTTCAGTAGCAGAAGCAGCAGCTTCAGTAGCAGAAGCAGCGGCTTCGGAAGCAGCAGAAGCGGCAGAAGCAGCAGTTTCAGCAGCTTTATCAGCACCGCCACAAGCGGCCAAAGCTAAAGACAACAAAGCAGCAGCGAACAGAGATTTTTTCATTTTTAAGAACCTTTTTTAAATCGATTTAAACTAAAAATAGCCGTCAAACGGCCTGTACAGTAGAAATTCATTGCTGAATTTTTCAATATTATGCCCCACGGGATAGGTCAATGCAACGTTGCGTAACCGTTTGTTGGCTAAAATCAATACGAAAATAGTGAAAATAATGTAAATCATATTGGCGCGCGAAAAATCATCTAAAAATATTCATTATTAATGAAGATTTTAAAAATGTATTGTATTCAATGGGTTGTATATTTTTATTTGTTATTGGTTTTAAGGGTTCGGAATGTTTTTGCGTTTAGGGAAATTTTTGTAATTTAGCAACTTTGTGTTGTGAAAAAGCAACTTTTATGGATTGGAATCATTCAATTTTGTTTTTTATATGGACTTTTTTGGTTTTGTTGTGTTTGCTAAAAGTATTTGTTTAAGGTAAACCGATTGTTTAGTTACAGCTGTGATAGAATAGCCTGAACTTGACTTTATAAATATTGATTAAGGACGACATGATGTCTATTGTTAAAAATTCCGTAGTTTCCCTGCATTATGAAATGTATGATGCAAACAACCAGTTGTTGGACAAAACCGAAGAGCCGATTGCTTACTTGCATGGCGGTTATGACGGTATTTTCCCTTTGGTGGAAGAAGCGTTGCACGGCAAAAATGTAGGTGATACCGTTGAAGTGGCTTTGTCGCCCGATGATGCTTTCGGCGAGCAAGATCCTGAGCTGGTGCGCATTGAAGATGTCAGCGTGTTCCCTGTTGAAGTTGAAGTCGGCATGATGTTTGAAGCCGATGATCCGGAAACCGGCGATGTATTGATTTATCGTGTAACCGATGTTGCCGACGGCAAAGCCGTGGTGGACGGCAACCATCCTTTGGCCGGTATGAAAGTATTGTTCAAAGCGACTGTTGAGGGCGTGCGCGATGCGACTGAGGAAGAAATTGTCCACGGTCACGTACACGGTCCGCACGGTCATCACCACCACTAATCAGGCTTGAAGCATGATAAAGGCCGTCTGAAAAGGAATGAAACCTTCCTTTTCAGACGGCCTTTAAGTTTTTACAAGTCAGATAAACGGCAAATTTTGGCTCAGGTCAAATCAAGCGGGGAAATATGGGGTTTGTTAGAGACTACAATGAATTACATGTAACGGTGCGACAAAATCTGTATTAAGATTCAGATGTTGGTAAAACAGGCAGAATGCAATGAGTGAAACATTGGAGCAGCAGGCTGTAGAGGCCGGTATTGATTTAGGCTACCACGACATCAACGGTACATATCATGCGACCAAACCTGAAGTTTTGGAATCGATCGTTGCTGTTTTGGACAAAAGCAAACCGGATTCAGACGGCCTTTATCTGAATACGATGGTTGCGCATGAAAACGGCGAAGAATCTTTACAGATGCCGTCTGAATTTCATGGCGCTGAAGCGGTCGTATTGATTGATGAAGCAAATAAATGTCAGACCTTGACTTTGTATCCGGGCGACAACAATACGCTTTGGATTAAGCTGCCCCAGCTGGCTTGCGGTTATTACACTTTGTCGGCCGAGATCGGTGGTAAATGTTGCCTTGTACACCTGATTGTTGCGCCTGAATCGGTTTATCAGCCCAAACTGCTTGCCAATGGCGGTCGGATGAATGGTTTGACCATGCATTTGTACAGCCTGCGTTCCGAGCGCAACTGGGGCATAGGCGACTTTACCGATTTGCTGAACCTGATGAAATATGCGGCTGAGAAAAAGCTGGATTTTGTCGGTATCAACCCTTTGCATGCCTTGTTTACCAGCAAGCCTGCCTTTGCCAGCCCGTATAGCCCTTCTTCGCGCGAATGGCTCAATCCGATTTATTTGGATATAGAGAAAGTCGGCGCATTTACTTATAACGAGCAACTGAAAAACTGGCTGGCACAACCGAAAATCCGTCAGCGCATTGCCGCTTTGCGTGTTACGGAAACGGTGACTTATACGGCGGTTTGGGCATGCAAGCGTGATGCGCTACATATGGCGTTTAACGCGTTTGAACAAGATACTTGTGAAGCTGCGGCAAATGAACGCGCTGCATTTGAAGCTTTTGTATTAGAAAAAGGCAAGGCTTTGCAGGGCTTCGGTTTGTTTGAGGCTTTAGACCAGTATTACAGCCGTCCCGGACAAGTGGGTTGGCAGTCATGGCCGTCTGAATTTCATCAGCCTGATGGCGAAGCAGTAGAAAAATTTGCGCTTAGTCATGAGCGTGAAATCCGTTTTTATATGTGGCTGCAATGGCTTTGTGCGGAGCAGTTGCAAGAAGTCAACCAAGCCGCTGCCGAATACGGTGTCAAACTCGGTATTTACGGCGATTTGGCGGTCGGCGTGGCGCGAGGCAGCGCGGATACTTGGTTAAACCGCCAAGATTATTGTATGGACGTATCGGTCGGTGCGCCGCCCGATCCTTTAGGGCCGACAGGGCAGAATTGGGATTTGCCGCCGCTTAATCCGTTGATGTTGAAGCATACGGGCTATGAAAAATTTGCTCATCTGTTGCGCGAAAACATGCGCCTGTATGGCGTATTGCGGATTGACCATGTAATGGCATTGTGTCGTTTGTGGTGGGTGTTAAACGGTAAAACAGCAGATTTCGGCGCGTATGTGCATTACGATGCCGAAGTGATGTTTGCTATTTTGGCATTGGAAAGCCGGCGCAACCGTTGCGTCATCATCGGCGAGGACTTGGGGACGGTACCCGATCAAGCGCGTTATCTGCTCAACCGCTATCAAGTGTTCTCCTACAAGGTCATGTATTTCAGCAAGGGCTGGAACGGTTTTCAATTACCTGAAGAATACCCCGAGCAGGCGATTACGGTCATCAGTACCCACGATGTCGCGCCCTTGGCAGGTTATTGGACAGGCAAAGATTTGGATACGATGTTCAAACTCGGTACTTTGCCTGATGCAGCCGCTTTTCAGACGGCCTTGGATGAACGCGAACACGATAAAGCCGATTTACTGGACAAATTGAAAGAAACCGGCTGTCTGGGTGCGGACGTACAAATGCCGGTAAAAGCCGATGAAACCTTGCTGGCGGCTTTGCATAAATACGGCGCATTGAGTCGCAGCAAACTTTACGCCGTACAGTTGGAAAACCTACTGGGCGTCATCGACAATCTGAATGTCCCGGGTGTAACCGAAGGCTATCCGAACTGGGCGCAAAAAATGCCGGTTTCTTTGGAAGATTTCCTACAACACCGCCTCATGGGCGGCCAACTTGCCATTATTGACGAGGTACGCATGAAAACAAACAGCCAAATCAAGACTTATCATGAACTTGACCAAATCGAGCGCGATACGGTCGAAAGCCTGTTTCTTGCCACCCATAGCGATGTGTTCGCTTATTTGGGACGACACCGCCTTGCAGAGGGCGATGAAGTGGTACGCGTTTTAATTCCCGGCGCAGTAAGCGTGGATATTGTGAACCGCCACAGCGGCGAACTCATCGTGCCGTCTGAAAAAATTGATGAACGCGGTTTCTTTGTGGCCGTTTTGCCCGATGAGGCGCCCGATTACGCTTTGCGTATCCGTTACACCGAAGACACCGAGCCAGTGATTGAAGAAGACCCTTATCATTTCAGCTCTGCGTTGCAAGACATGGATTCCTGGCTGTTGGCCGAAGGCAAACACCTGCGTCCTTATGAGACTTTAGGCGCGCATTTTGCCGAGTTGGACGGTGTGAAGGGCGTACGCTTTGCCGTCTGGGCGCCCAATGCGCAACGCGTTTCCGTCATCGGCGAGTTCAACAACTGGGACGGCCGCCGCCATGTGATGCGTTTCCACCGCGACAACGGCATTTGGGACATCTTCATTCCTGCTGTCAAACTCAACGCCCTTTACAAATTTGAAATCCGCGATGCCAACGGCAATGTACGTGAAAAAGCCGACCCGTATGCTTTCGGTGCGGAACTGCGTCCGACCACGGCATCTATTGTGCGCGGCTTGCCTGACGAAGTCGAAGAACCGGCCTTCCGCGCCCATGCCAACGCTATTGATGCGCCGATCAGCATTTATGAAGTGCATTTGGGTTCGTGGAAACGCAATCCGGAAAACAATTTCTGGTTGACTTACGAAGAGCTCGCCAAAGAATTGGTGGCATACGTCAAAGACATGGGCTTTACCCATATCGAGTTTTTGCCTGTTTCCGAATATCCGTTTGACGGCTCATGGGGCTATCAGGCAACCGGTTTGTATGCGCCGACCAGCCGTTTCGGTTCGCCGGAAGAATTGCGCGCATTGATTAAAGCTGCGCACGATGCAGGCATCAGCGTTATCCTCGACTGGGTGGTCGGCCACTTTCCGACCGATGATCACGGCCTGGCCAAGTTTGACGGCACCGCGCTGTACGAACACGCCGACCCGCGCGAAGGCTACCACCAAGATTGGAACACTTTGATTTACAACTTCGGCAGAAACGAAGTGAAAAACTTCCTGCAAGGCAACGCCCTGTATTGGATAGAACGTTTTGGCTTTGACGGTATCCGCGTTGACGCGGTGGCTTCGATGATTTACCGCAACTATTCGCGCAAAGACGGCGAGTGGATTCCGAACCAATACGGCGGCCATGAAAACCTTGAAGCCATCGCTTTCCTGCGTGATACCAACACCATGTTGAAAGAGGAAGTTCCTGCTGCGACTGAAATCGCCGAAGAGTCTACTTCATTCGCCAACGTCACCCGTCAAGAAGGTTTGAACTTCAGCTTCAAATGGAATATGGGCTGGATGAACGATACTTTGCGTTATATGATGGAAGACCCCATCAACCGCAAATATCACCACAACAAAATGACTTTCGGCATGATGTACCAGTACAGCGAAAACTTCGTCCTGCCGCTTTCACACGATGAAGTCGTGCACGGCAAACGTTCGCTACTCGGACGGATGCCTGGTGACTGCTGGCAACAATTCGCCAACCTACGCGCCTACTACGGCTTTATGTACGGCTTCCCCGGCAAAAAACTTTTGTTTATGGGCAGCGAGTTTGCACAAGGTCGCGAGTGGAATTACAACGAAGGACTGGATTGGTTCCTGCTGGAGCAAGAGGGTGGCTGGCACAAAGGCGTACAAGACTTTGTGCGCGAATTGAACCATATCTATAAAGACACCGCGCCGCTTTACCAATTGGACCAATGGCCTGAAGGTTTTGAGTGGTTGGTTGCCGATGACGGCGACAATTCCGTATTCGTCTTCGAGCGACGCGACCGCGAAGGCAACCGCGTTATCGTGATCAGCAACTTCACGCCAGTAGTACGCGAAGGCTATCGCTTCGGCGTAAATTCTGCCGGCGAATACCGCGAAATTCTCAATTCAGACGACCTACATTACAAAGGCAGCGGCGTTTCTGCCGGCGCAACGGTGGAAACAGAAGAAGTTTGGTCGCATGGCAAACCAAATTCCCTGTCTGTTACCGTACCGCCGTTGGCAACCGTTTACCTGTATCAGGCGGCAGTCAAAGAAGAAGCGTAAATCAACTTTGAGAGTGGGCATCATGCCTGCCCAATCAGCTGAAAATTAAAAGATAGTGATATCAATATGATTCAAGGCCGTCTGAAAGATTTTCAGACGGCCTTATATTGGACACGAAACCAAATACATACCAAGGAATCATTCTATGACTGCCAAATCATGGCATATCGAGGAAGGCAAGCCTTATCCCATGGGTGCGACCCTGACAAGCAAGGGCGCGAATTTCACCTTGTTTTCCATCAATGCCGAAAAGGTCGAATTGTGTCTGTTTGATAAGGATAAAGAAACCCGTTTGGAGATGCCTTCGCGGCGCGGTTCGGTATTTTACGGATTTGTGCCGGATGTTAAGGCAGGGCAGCGATACGGTTTCCGCGTGTATGGACGTGAAAACGCAGAATACGGCTCATGTTTCAATCCCAACAAATTACTGATTGATCCGTATTCCAAAAAAATTGACGGCAAACCAAGCTACCGTACCGCCGAAGAAATGGCATGGTTCAGACCGGAAGATGAACGCGACAATGCCGCCGTTGCGCCGAAAAGCGTCGTGATCGGACGCAGCCGATTCAATTGGGCCAAAGATTGCCGTCCGGAAATACC
Source organism: Neisseria perflava (assembly GCF_002863305.2). Lineage (NCBI taxonomy): Bacteria > Pseudomonadati > Pseudomonadota > Betaproteobacteria > Neisseriales > Neisseriaceae > Neisseria > Neisseria perflava. The sequence continues at coordinate 1,241,585 of NZ_CP136962.1, read as the reverse complement.
GTGGGGCAAAACCGTTATTTATGAAGCCCATGTCAAAGGGTTTACCAAGCAATTCCCCGATTTGAAATATGCAGGCACTTATAAGGCCTTGTGCGATAAACGGGTTTTGGCCTATTTGCAAGAGTTGGGGGTAACAACGGTCGAGCTGCTGCCGATTCATTATCATCTGGACGAATACCATCTTCAGCAGATGGGCTTGAGCAATTATTGGGGCTACAACACTTATTCTCATTTTGCCGTCGAGCCGTCTTATGCCGACAATCCCGAGCGTGCGGCGGCGGAGTTTAAACAAGCGGTCAAAGCCCTGCATCAGGCAGGTTTGGAAGTGATTTTGGATGTCGTGTACAACCACACGGCAGAACAGGATGACAAAGGCCCGATGCTGTGTCAGCGCGGTATCGACAACACCTTATGGTATTGGCACACCCCTTACGGCAATTATGAAAACTGGTCGGGTTGCGGCAATACGCTCAATATTGTCCGGCGCGACGTTACCCGTTGGGCGGCAGACAGCCTGCGCTATTGGGCTGAAGAGTTTCATGTTGACGGCTTCCGTTTCGATTTGGGAACCGTATTGGGACGCGAACCCGATTTCCAATCGTACGGCCGTTTTTTTCAAGTCCTGTATCAAGACCCGGTTTTGGCCGGTTTGAAACTGATTGTCGAAGCATGGGACATCGGCGAGGGCGGTTATCACTTGGGCAATTTCCCTCAACCTTTTGCCGAATGGAACGGTCGTTTCCGCGATGATATGCGCGCGTTTTGGTCATGGGAAAGCGGCAATTTGGGTGCATTTGCCGAACGTTTGGCCGGGTCGTCCGATATTTTCAACCACAGCGGCCGCCACCCGTCTGCCAGTATCAACTTCATCACTGCACACGACGGCTTCACTCTGCGCGATTTGGTCAGCTACAACGAGAAACACAACGAAGCCAACGGCGAAAACAACCGCGACGGGCATAATGAAAACATCAGCTACAACCACGGCGTAGAAGGCGAAACCGATGATGAAGAAGTTTTGCTCAACCGCGAATACACCTCCAAAGCGCTGCTTGCCTCCTTATTTTTATCCAACGGTACGCCCATGCTTTTAGCCGGCGATGAGTTCGGCAACAGTCAGCAAGGCAACAACAACAGCTACTGCCAAGATAATCCGATTACATGGTTGGATTGGCAAAATGAGCCTCATGAGTTGCAAAATTACACTCAAGAGCTGATACGCGTACGCAGCCGAATCAAGCTGCTGACAGATGATTGCTGGTGGGAAAAAGAGCGTGTGCAATGGCTCAATGCCGACGGCAGCCCAATGACGGAATATTGTTGGCACAATAGGGGCAGCAAGGCGATTCAGATTGTTTTGGACGACGAATGGCTGTTGTTGGTAAATGCCAAACGTAGTCGTCAGTTATTTAATCTGCCTCAAGGTAATTGGGAAATTTCTTGCGTACCATCAGAGAAATTAAATTACGAAGAATCAGGAAAATGTGTTGTTGAGCATATGGGGATTTGGATTTTACATAAAACAAATTAAATGAGAATCAAACTATTGGTTGGTTAATTCTTTGATATTTTGTCGGTATTTGTTCATTTTTGGCTTGGTGGTATAAATTGAAAATGCCGATAAGATGATGAATGGTTTAATTGTTAATTGAATGTTTTATAAAGAAAAATATATCCTTTTTTTAAATCTTTCCGCTATAATCCCCTTAGTTTGTAACAAATCTACGCACCATTCCTTTCAGACGGCCTGTTGCTGTTGTCAGGCCGTCTGAAAACCGAGTTTCGTTGTTTTTAATAAAACCATCAGGCGCGTTGTCCAGTGCCTCACGCTAGAGAAAGGCTTCCATGGCTAAGAAAAAACTCCCCATCTCCGGTTACGATTATGTAATGCCTAAACCGGACGCCGAAACCATCCGTAAATCCATCGTTTACAAGCTGATTTTCATCTTGGGCGTAGATCCGAAGGAGGCAACTTCACACCAATGGCTCAACGCCGCCATGCTTGCCGCGCGTGACCTGATTGCGGAAGATTTCCTCAAAACACGCCGCGCCCACATCGACAACAGCAAACGCATGGTTTATTACCTGTCTATGGAATTCCTGCTCGGCCGTTCGTTTGTCAACGCGCTGATTAACGAAGGCGTTTACGCCGAATTTGAAGAAGCCTTCAAGCAACTGGGCAAAGAATTTGCCGATGTCTGCGAACAAGAAGAAGATCCAGGTTTAGGTAACGGCGGTTTGGGCCGTCTTGCCGCCTGCTTCCTCGACTCTTTGGCAACCCTGCGCATTCCGGCCATGGGCTACGGCATCCGTTACCAATACGGTATGTTCAAACAAGAAATCGTGGATGGACAACAAGTTGAAAAACCCGATTTGTGGCTCGACCAAGATTTGGCATGGCAATTTGCCCGTCCGAACAAACAATATTCCGTCCGTTTCGGCGGTCAAGTATTGAACTTGGGCGACAAAAAAGAATGGCAGCCGAGCGAAGAAATTTCCGCTTGGGCATACGATGAAATCATTCCGGGCTATGGCGGCGAATGTGCCAACCCATTGCGCTTGTGGACCGCACACGCAGGCAACCTGTTTGACCTTGCCGACTTCAACCGAGGCGACTATGCCTCTGCCGTTCGCGCACAAAACAGCGATGAAAACATCTCACGCGTCCTGTATCCGAACGACTCTACCGATTCCGGCCGCGAATTGCGCCTGAAGCAAGAATACTTCTTGGTTTCCGCTTCCGTTCAAGACATCGTTGCACGTCACAAATGCCGTTTCCCAAGCATCCGCACTTTGGCGGACGAAGTCGCCATCCATTTGAACGACACCCATCCGGTGCTCGCTATTCCAGAATTGATGCGCATCCTGATTGATGAAGAGGGCATCGCATGGACTGAAGCATGGAATATGTGCTGTAAGATTTTCTCTTACACCAACCACACATTGATGAGCGAAGCCTTGGAAACTTGGCAGGTTGACCTGATGGGCCGTCTGCTGCCGCGCCACTTGGACATCATCTTTGAAATTAACGCTTACTTCCTCAATGCCTTACGCGCCATCGGCAACTTCGACGACGACTTTGTCCGCCGCGTATCCATCATTGACGAAACCCACGGCCGTCGCGTCCGCATGGCATGGCTTGCCGTGATCGGTTCGCACAAAGTCAACGGCGTGGCAAAAATCCACTCCGATTTGATGACCACATCCATCTTTGCCGACTTTGCCAAAATATTCCCAGAACGCTTTACCAACGTAACCAACGGCGTAACCCCGCGCCGCTGGATCAACATCGCCAACCCGGGCCTGACCAAATTCTTGGACAAACATCTAGGCGACGAAGACTGGCGTCTGCATTTGGACAACCTGACCAAGCTCAACGACAAAGTGGACGATGCCTCCGTACAGGCAGAATTCGGTGAAGTGAAAAAAGCCGCCAAAGAGCGCCTTGCCAAATACATCGAAACCGAGCTGGGCATCAAAGTTAACACCGATGCACTTTTCGACATCCAAATCAAACGTATCCACGAGTACAAACGTCAAGCATTGAACGTGATGCACATCGTTGACCGCTACAACAAAATCTTGGAAAACCCAGATTTCGATTGGCAGCCGCGCGTGTTTATCTTTGCCGGTAAAGCCGCTTCCGCCTATTACATGGCGAAGAAAATCATCCGACTGATTAACGACGTTGCCAAAGTCATCAACAACGACCCCCGTATCCGTGACCTGATTAAAGTCGTTTACATCCCGAATTACAGCGTCAGCCTTGCCCAAATCATCATCCCGGCCGCCGATTTGCACGAACAAATCTCACTGGCAGGTACAGAGGCATCCGGTACCAGTAACATGAAATTTGCCCTCAACGGCGCAATCTGTATGGGCACACTGGACGGCGCGAACGTTGAGATTTTGGAAAAAGTCGGCGCGGACAACTGCTATATCTTCGGTAACACCGTAGAACAAGTCGAAGAAATCCGCCGCAACGGTTACGACCCGTTGAGCTATATCGAGCGAGACAGCGACCTGCGCCGCGTCGTCAACCAAATCAGCCAAGGCACTTTCTCTCCGGAAGAGCCAAACCGCTACAACGACGTGTTGCAACCATACGGCGACTTCTATCAACTGATGGCCGATTTCCGCAGCTACATCGACACGCAATACAAAGCGGACGAGCACTACCGCAACGTATCCGCATGGCGCAAATCAGCCTTGATCAACATCGCCAACATGGGCTTCTTCTCATCCGACCGCTCCATCGCCGACTACTGCCGCGATATTTGGTACATCAAACCATTGAGCGAAAAAGAATTGCCCAGCAGAAATTAAGCGTTGAGCAGATAGCGAAAGCCGATACATCGGAAAGGTGTATCGGCTTTTTTCAGACGGCATGAAATAGAAACGAGTAAAACAGTATGGTTGTATCGCTGTTTTAGCGTATTTCGAAATGACTCAATTTTAAAATCGATATTTAAAATTTAGTAACCATTCATTCTGACGGTAGCGGTAATGTGCTGTATTGCTATGGGAGATTGAGCGTCTGAAACGAAATTCAGGATACACGCCTTTAAGGTTCCACTGCGGAAAGCCCACAGCGGCTATCATTATGTATTGATTGTCGCGCCGCCGTTTGTTGTCGCTGACAAAACTTGCCGCATCATAAAGACTGCGGCGGTGAAGCAGGATGGCGTTGAGGTAAGTACCGCTTGAAAAAAAACTATACGCTCCCAGCCGTGTTGTATATTCCTTGCTGGAAGAAGATTTTTCGGGATAGGCTTTGCGTGTTGCATCAAAGTTGGCGAACAGGCCGCTTTTCGATGTGAGAGAAAATTCTGTCCCCGCGCCCAGTTCGTATTGTTTGTAGTCGGCAAAATAATCTTTGCTTTGTCCGCTGTATCCGGTCTTTTTCGCTCCGGCACGGGCATTGACACGCCAGCGCGGGGAGAGTGTGCGCGACCAGTCGGCATCCACACCCCATGCGCGGTAGTGGGTGTGGCGGTTGCGGAAGTCGTATTCGAAATAGGGCAGCAGGGAAAAGGAGGAGCGTGTGTCGGCATAGGCATATCCCGCGTACAGCGAACTGTTGTGATAGCTGTAATCCGGCATGGCTGTCGAATCTTTGTCTTTTTCCGTGTAGCGGTTGCCGTACAGTACACCGCGCACCAGTACACCGTGATGCCCTTTGAGCGGGATGGTTTTTTCGGCGGTCGCGCTATAGGATGAGAAGGTCGAATCCGTTGGCGCGGGCAGGGTGCGCTCCATCAGGCACATGCCTGAGATTTCCCACACGCATTGGTTGATGCCGTTGCCTTGGTTTACATTGCTATTGTAGCCGTAGCCGAGGCTGATTTGGCCGTGCCAGCGGCGGCGTTTGCCCAGTTCGGACAGATAGTTTTCCACGATGGGGCGGGTTTCAGCAGGAATATCCGTTTTCAGAACTTTCTCAAACGCGGCGGCGGACTCTTTGTTTTGGTTGTCTTCGGCATAAAACCGCCCCGCTTCGAGCAGCAGGCGGGGGTTGTCGGGTTCGGCTTCCAAGGCCGTCTGAAAACTGTTCCCCGCCGCGTGGAAATCCCCTTCGTCCCGTTTTTGCAGCGCATCAGCCAAATGAATCAGCGCGGGTTTATGCTGGGGCAGTTTGGCGTAGCGGGCAGCGAACTGGCGCACCTTGTGCCACTGCCGCGCGTTGAGGGCGTGGTAAATCGCGCTTTCCAACTCTTCCGCCGTGTCGCCGACTTGGTAGACTGTACCGTCTATCATGATGTAGTCGTCGTTTTCTCCCACTTCCCCGTGTGCCTGCTCCGTGTCCAGCCAGCCGCTTTCGCGGTATTGCTGCGTTTGGCGGCTGCCCTCGTCCAGCAGGCGGCGGCGTTCGTCCGCGGCATCGTCGGACGGGGCGGCAAGGCAGACCGTACAGAGCGGTAGAAAAAGCAGGCAGAAGTGGTGTTTCATGGGATAGGGTCCTTTGGGCGGGGAGGCCGTCTGAAAGAAGTCAGATTCGATAAAACCAAAGCGGGATGCAGACTATGGTCAAGCTGCATCCCGTTGTATTCTTGACAATTTGGGCTTATTGTTTGCGACCGCCGAAGGCTACATCTTTATCTGCTCCCGCGCGATCCACGATACCGGCCAAGGCTTCCGCACTGTTGCCGTAGAAACGGCCGGTAATATGTTCGTTCACCTTGCCGTTGTCAAATGTGCCGTTGCTCCGAATATTGGTACCGGCGAAGTTTACACTGTCACCTGGACGGGAGATACTGCCTGTCAGTGAACCTGACCCTGTCCCGTAATTAGCGGTAAGTGTACCGGTGTAGAAATCGTTGCGGCCGGGAGTGTGTTTGTTCACGCCCAATACATTGTATTTAGCATTAACGAGCTTCGGCATATTTCGGGTCGGATTGTCGCCTACATACCAAACGGTGCGTTTGCCGTCCGCCATATTCAAATCCGTACTGTTTTGCGGCGGATTGCCTTTGCGCGGTGCCCATTCGCCGAAGAACACGTTGCCGTCGCTGCCGTTCATACCCGGCACCTTGGCGATGACTAGGCCGCCGAACTTGGGTGCGGCGGGAATGGCCGGGTTGGCCATCTGGCGCACGCTGTATACTTCGGTGTTGTTGTGGCGGTTTTCATACCACACCTGTCCCAACGGCGGATTATAGAACCAGCCGATTACCGGTTTCACATCCTTTAAGGTCAGATAATGCGGATTGCGCGTGCCGTCCACATTGGCATAGGGGTCGTTGCCGTTAATCGGAACTTTCTGTGTGCCCTGTTTATATTTGATACCGATATGTTTAACCGGGCCGTCTTCCAGATTGATGGAGTTTGACCAACTATGGCCGTTGTCGGTACTGAATGCTAAGCCTGCCTTGCCAGCACCGAAGGGCTGCCAACTGGAGGTACCTGGTTTGACCGTTATCCAATAGCCATCCTTTCTTTTTTGACTTGAACCACCTTCCGGAGCGGCGACGGCTGCGCCAAAAACACCGCACAGCGTCGCGGCCAACAGGGTTTGTTTGAAGATAGACATGATAAGTCTCCTTTTAAACATTAAGTGAATAACAACAAACATCCGCTTTATTGCCGCCGGCTGGCGGAAAAAACGGCAAAAAGCCTTCCCCTGCGGGGCGGTTTGGTTTGTGTATCCCTATGTCCGGCGCGTTTGCCGCACCTGTCGTTATCCGTCCGGCTAAAATTTCGCCGTCAGCCCGAAGGTAACCGTCCTGCCCGGCCCGGGGGCGGGCACGTTGGACATCGGGTCAAGGTAGTAGCGGTTGGTCAGATTGGTAATGCCTAAGTTGACGTTGAGGTTTTTGTGCACCTGATAGCGGCCGTACACGTCCCATGTCAGCGAGGGGTTCCAATGGTAGGGCTTGCCGGTGCTGTTGAAGATATGCCCCAAACCCCGCTTCAACAGTTGGTCGTATTGCTTGGTATTGACGCGGCTGTGGTAGATGCCGCGCAGGCCGAATTCGAGTTTCTCGCCCAAGGCGCGCATGCCCGCATCAAGGTTGACCGAATACTTCGGCTGCAGTGCCTGGTAGCCGCGCGTGCTGCCGTAGCCCCCTTCGATGCAGACCGGTATGCCTTTGTAGCCGTAGGGGTCGAAATCGAAGGCCGTGTCGCGGTCGCACATCTGCTGTTTCAGGCGGTAGGTCGCGCCCAGCGCGGCGAAGAAGCGGCCGCTGTCGATGCGGCCCTGCCATTCCAGCCCGGCGGTATCCTTGCTGTCGTATTGCACGGTGCGGAAATGGTCGGTGGTCTCGATTACGTTCCGGATGCGGTTGCGGTAGTAGGTCAGGCGCATATCGCCTTGGCGCAGCCGGGCAAAGTGCGGTGCGAAGTTAAAGTTGTAGCCGATTTCCAGGCTGCGGCTGCGTTCCGGCTTGAAGCGGAAATTCGGCGCTTTGGGCGATCCGACATAGTCCAGGTCGTTGTAAAAGCTGCCGACTTCGTACACGCTGGGGAAGCGGGTCATCTGCGCGTAGCGCACGAATAAGCGGTTGTTGTCGGTCAGGTCGTAGCTGACGGCGACGGTCGGCGCCCAGGCATGGGCGCGTATCGGTTTGGGCTGCGCCCAGTATTGCTCTTCAGTGTAGTGTTTATTGATAATCTTATGTTCTGATCCGGTATCACCGCCGGTTTCCGGATAACCGACACCCATATTGGATAGTTTTCCTGCTTTGTAATGATCAAGACAGGTTATTACGCTATTTCTTATACAGTTCTCAGAATTCCCCAACCCTGCCCAATATCGGTAATGTGACTGATTCAATCCCTGTGGATTGGCAACCTTTTCCTGATAATTTTTCACAAAATCATGGAAATGTTCGGGCAGCGAACCGCTGTCCAGCTTGCCGTTCACAAACGGCACATATACGGGGCGCACCCGGTACAACGGATGATTTTGAGAATTATTACCATAATAACCTGTACCGTCACCATAAGCAAGCCCGTCACTGCCGATATATTGATACTGGTCGTATACCTTATATTCCGAACTATTATACTCTTTCGGCAGTTTATAGCGTGCGCCGTGCGCCTGCATAGCCCGGTTGGCGGCGGCGATGGCGGCATCATCGCCTGACTGGTGGGCACGTCGGCTCTGTTCGGATACCGCGTCCCAATCGCGCCGCTCCCGATCGCCAACCAGCTCGAAATATGGGATGTACACACCGTCCGAATAAGTGCCGCTGTCGCCACCTCCGGCCTGATAGCGTGGGTCGCGGCGGGCGCGGCCTTCGGCCAGGGCGGTATCGAAGCCCCTGAAGTTGTGGTAGCGGATGCCGGCGGAGATTTTCAAACGGTCGGTGGCCTGCCAGTCGAATACCAAGTTTGTTCCCCATTCGCGCCGTTTGCCACCGCGCGGGCCGGCGATTTTCGTCATGCCGGTGGCCATGCCGGCAAGATTGAACAAATCCTGAGAGTTAACCACATCCACTTCTTCCTCAAGCTTCTCGTTCTGATAGTCGGCGGACAGGGTCATGTTCAGGCGCGGGTGTAGGCGGAAGCGGTTGTTGAGGTCGAAGCCCGTACGGCTGACGCGGGTTTTCTGTTCTGCTCCGGAAAGCACACGGTATTGTCCGTTTTCGTTGGGCAGGATTTTCATCACTTCTTCTTTGCTCAAACCGTTGATGCCGTAATCGTTCAGCAGGCTGCCGCAGCTGCTGTAGTTGTCAGCATAATCTGGCGGAAGTTGTCCGCGTTTGGTACACCAGTACCAGGCATCGTAATAGGGGTCGGGGCGGGCGGCAGACAAATCCATGCCGCCGCTCTGGTGGCGGGTGGAGTTGGTTTTGATGCGCCACAAGTTGGCCTGCAGGTCTATCCAGCGGCTGTTTTCGGGCTTCCAGTCCCAGCCGAGTTTGTAGGTGTCGGTGCGGATATTGGAATCGATACTTTGCATCTGCGGCGACAATGATCTGGGGCGGCTGCTGGGGTTGTGCTCTTCCATATTCATCACATAGGTGGCGTGGAAGGGGTTGATTTCGCCGAAGCGCACGTCGGTGCGCATATACTGCCAGCCAAGTTTATGGTTGCTAGGCAGATGCCAGTTGTTTTTCAGCAGCAGGGTTTTGGTCCTGATGTTGCTGTTGAACACTTCCACACCGGGGTGGTAGACCTTGGCCATATTGGGCACGAAGGTGGCGGAGTTTTTGCAGTCGAATTCGCTGCCGCCTTCATCGCCGCATTTTTGCAGGTCGTATACCGGATTGTGCAGGTAGCCTTCCGCATCCTTGCGTCCGGCAAAGTAGTTACCCTTGTCGCGGTAGCTGTAGGCGGCCAGGCCGTCTGAAAGTTCGGTTTTGAAGGCGGCGGCGGCCATATAGCTGCGGTCATTGCCGAAACGCCAATTGTCGCGGCCGCTTTTATGTTTGGGCGGGGTCAGGCCGTCAGCCACCAAGGCCTGCGGGCTTTGTTTGCCGGTATGCGGGTCGACGCCGCCGCCCGCGCCGTCGGCCGTCGCGCCGAAAGGCAGGGTTCGGTAGTCTTCCCAGCCCAGCCATTGGTTGAGGTTGTTGGCCTGTTTGTTGCTGTTGTTGGAGAACTCCGTTTTCAGTTGGAAGCCGAATTTTTTCCCTTCGGGGATGATGTCGGCGGGTTCGATGGTGCGGATGGTTACCGCGCCGCCGACGCCCGATTTCACGCCGCGCGTGAGGGCGGGGCTTTTTTCCACCGCGATGCTGCGGAATAGGGCGGGGTCGAGGTAGTTGCGGTCGCCCACTCCGTAGTTGTTCATCCATACGTCTATGGTTTGCTCTGTACCATCCACAGTAACGGGGATGCGGCCCTTGCCGGTGATGCCGCGTATGTTGGGCGTAATCGCGCCGCCGGCGGTGCGGGTGTTCATGTTGTACACGCCGTTTAAGCCTTTGAGTACGTCGCCGGCGGATTGGACGCGGTAGCGTTCGAGGTATTCTTTGCCAACATAGGCGTTGGAGACGTTTTTGTAATACACGTCGTCCGCGCCTTTTTGGTCGTTGGTACGTTTGCCACTGACAACAACGGTATCCAATTCTTGGTATTGTTTGGGTTGAGCTGAGGTTTCGATGGCATTAGCAACGGTTAATGTACTGAATGCGCTGGCAAGGCTGAGAATAATTATTTTGGGTTTGGGAGTAAAAGTAGACATAGTTTCTCTTTGTTAAGAACTTAATATAAGAGGTTAAAATACTCTTTTATATAAAAAATATAAAATTTTTAAATATTATTAATATTTATATCATAATTGATTATTCTTATCATTATTGAAATAATCTAATAAATAGTCGTTTTTATCATAATTTTATTTGGATAATATTCAGATAAATAGAAATATGAAAAGGCCGTCTGAAAATGTTCAGACGGCCTTTTGTTTCATTTACTTTGAGAATCAATCAAGCAAGATTATTTTTCAGCTTCTTCAAAACCGACGACTTCTAAGCCGAAGCCGGTGAGGCCGGTGAAGGATGATGGCTGGCCGAGGACGCGCAGTTTTTTGACGTTGAGGCCGGCGAGGATTTGTGCGCCTATGCCGTAACTTTTGCTGTCCCATTTGTAGGCTTGGTTTGCGCCTTTGGGCAGGGTGCGGTCGAGCAGGGTGGCGCCGTCTTCGGTACGGTGTAGGAGGATGACTACGCCGCTTTCGGCTTGTTGGATGCGCTCAAGGGCTTTGGGCAGCGACCATGAATGGCGCGGATTGGCTTGGATGAAGTCCATGACGCTGAAGGGTTCGTGGACGCGGACGAGGGTTTCTTCGTCGGCGGTTGGTGTGCCTTTGACGAGGGCGAGGTGGGTTTCGCCGGAGAGTTTGTCGACGTAAACGTGTTGTTGGAACTCGCCCCATGGGGTTTGTACGGGTGCGTTACCCATGTCTTCAAGCAGGCTTTCGGTACGGCTGCGGTATTCGATGAGGTCGGTAATGGTGCCGATTTTGAGATTGTGTTCTTCGGCGAACTTCATCAGTTCGGGCATACGCGCCATGGTGCCGTCGTCGTTGATGATTTCGCAGATGACAGCGGCGGGAATCAGGCCGTTCATTTGTGCCAGATCGACGCCGGCTTCTGTGTGTCCGGCGCGGACGAGTACGCCGCCTTTTTGGGCGCGCAGTGGGAAGATGTGGCCGGGTTGGACGATGTCTTCAGGTTTGGCGGATGGGGAAACGGCGGTTTGAATGGTCAGGGCGCGGTCGGCGGCAGAAATGCCGGTGGTAATGCCGTGGGCGGCTTCGATGGAGACGGTAAAGTTGGTGCCGTATTGTGCGCCGTTTTTCTGGGTCATCATGGGCAGGCCGAGTTTTTCGACCATTTCGCCGTTCATCGGTAGGCAGACCAGGCCGCGTGCGTTTTTGATCATGAAGTTGATGGCTTCGGGGGTAACGAATTGGGCGGCCATCAGCAAGTCGCCTTCGTTTTCGCGGTCTTCGGCATCGGTGATGATGACCATTTTGCCGGCTTTGATGTCTGCTAGGATTTCGGGGATGGTGGAGATGTGGGACATGGTATTTCTTTCTTGGCTGATGGTGGGGGTGTGGCGGTCTTGGTGGTCTTGATCCAGCCACATGTCAGGCATATTGGCTGTCTGCTCGATTTTTCGGGCTTTTTTCTCGCCGAAAGATTTGTTTTTCAGCAGGGCGGACAGCTCGCCTTGGTTGATGGCGATGGCTTGGGCAAACTTGGTCTGCTGGCCGTTGTGGTGTTGTGTTATCCATTGCCGCAGGTTGTGGCGGCGCAGGTCGGTGGTATTCATGATGAGATGAAATTGAATTGTGTGTAATGGATTGTAGTCTTGTCTTTACCAAAAGGCAAACTTTGTTTATTGAGATTTTTTTATTACTTTTTGGTAATAAGTTTTAATGTTTCAGACGGCCTGGGTATGGCTTGAAATTGACGGTTTTGGGAGAATATGGGGAATGTTTTGATGATTATTTTAACGGGGGATATTTGAAATGAAAATGTTTGGGCGCGGATTGGTCGTGCTGGTGTTGTGTGCGTTGACGGCTGCAGGCGGCTGGTTTTATGCCCTGCATGGTCAGAACGAAGAACATCAGGTTTTGTCCCGTGATGGGGTTTTGATGCAGATTAAGCAGATAAACCGCTTGGAAAGTACGGCATTTTATATCGATACGATTATCCGTACGGAGAAAAAAGGAGATTGGCGCAGGCTGTGGCAGGATTCACAAAGCGGTATTTTTATTGTACGCGGCAAGGTGTTGGCCGGTTTGGATTTGGACAAGTTAGGCGCGGACAATGTTAATATTGTGGACGACAAGGTATTGATCAGTCTGCCGGCGGTGGAAATCTTGAGCGTGGATTTGGAAAATATCGAAGTGTACGATATTCAGACCGGCTCGTTTAATTTGCTGCCTATGGATAAGTCGGTATTTAAGACGGTGCAGGAAGAAGCGAAACGGCAGGTATTGCAAAGCGCGTGTAAGGCTGAGATTTTGGAACATGCCAACCGTCAAGCGCAAACGCAGTTGGAAAACCTGTTTGCGTTGACGCAGACGAAGGTGTCCGTCTATCCGGCTGCGGTAGGGAAGTGCGGTTAAATAGATTGCTTGCAAAGATAAGGCCGTCTGAAAAATTTTCAGACGGCCTTTGTTTCATCAAGCCATTATCCGCGTCGTAAAACGGCGGTATTGATGTATTTTTGAATACCGGTGGCAATGGCTTGGGCGCATTGTTGGCGGAAGGATTCGCTGCCGAGCAGCCGCTCTTCGGTAGGGTTGGAGAGGAAGGCGGTTTCCACCAAAATGGACGGAACATCCGGCGCGCGGAGGACGGCGAAGTTGGCTTCGTCAACGCGGCCTTTGTGCAACTGGTTGAGTTTGCCCAATTCGGTCAAGACGGAATGGCCGAGCTTGCGGCTGTCGCGCAGGGTTGCGGTTTGGGTCATGTCCAAAATGGCGTTGTCGACATTGGGGTTGCCGCTGGTTTGTACGCCGCCGATGGCATCGGCGTTATTTTGGGTTTGGGCAAGGAATTTTGCCGCCGAGCTGGTCGCGCCTTTGGTATTGAGCATATATACGCCGGTACCGCGAGCGGACGGGCTGGTAAAGGCATCGGCGTGGATGGATACGAATACGTCGGCATTACGCGCACGGCCTTTGGCAACGCGTACGCCCAATGGGATAAAGATGTCTTCGTTGCGCGTCATGAATACGTTGTAACCCAAGGCTTCGAGGCGTTTTTTGGTTTCGCGTGCGATGGAGAGTACGACGTTTTTTTCTTTGAGGCCGCTCGGGCCGATTGCGCCGGGGTCTTCGCCGCCATGGCCGGGGTCGATCATAATCACAGGGCGGCGGTTGCCACCACTGCCGCGATTGCTTTTAGGGGCAGGGGTGTCGTATGCGATATTGGTATTCGGACGTTGTTTGGGGATATTGCCGTTGAGCAAGGCCATCATCGGGTCGTTGGCATCTGCGCCGTGCGGATAAAGGTCGATAACCAAGCGGTTTTTGAAGTTTCCGACGGGTGCGAGTGCAAAGACTTGCGGATGGGTGCTTTGCTTGAGGTCTATGACGATACGCACGGTACTGGGCGTATTTTGACCGGCGCGAATGCTGCGGATAAAAGGGTCGTTAGACAGCACTTTGCTGGAAATGCTTTGCAGGACGCTGTTGATTTCCGCTCCTTGAATATCCACGACCAACCGGCTGGGGTTGTCCAACATAAAATGTTGGTATTTCATCGAGTGGTTGCTCTCAAGAGTGACGCGTGTGTAGGCGTGCGCCGGCCAAATGCGGACGGCAAGGAATTGCGCAGGAGAAGCCGGTTTGGCCAATGCGGCACCAACGGGCGTGAGGGTGAGAAATAGTCCTGTGCCTTGACGGAGAATGTGTCTTCTAGTTAATTTGACCATGATTCTAAACTTTTTCGGCCTTGGTTTGTGTGGGCGGAAAAGGTGCAGGTTCTGCCCTTATCGGTGTACGTCAATGTAATGGTAATGTCTGCCGGAGGCGTGAATTCCCCGCCTTGCTGCGGCCATTCGATGAGGCAGATGCTGTCAGGCGCAAACAATTCGTCCAAACCGGCATCTTCCCATTCTTCGGGCATGGTAAAGCGGTAGAGGTCGAAATGGTGGAGGGTGAATGTATCCAGCGGATAAGATTCGACAATGGTGTAAGTCGGGCTTTTGACTGCACCCGTATGTCCCAGTCCGCGCAAAATCCCGCGTGTCAGCGTGGTTTTGCCTGCACCCAGCCCGCCTTCAAGATAGATGGTCAGCGGAGCGGAAAGCTGCTTGCTCCATTCTTCACCCAGTTTCAGGGTTGCTTCTTCATCGGGCAGAAAACGGGTGTACAGTCCGTTTGAGTGCATGGAATAGGCCTTGTCGTTCAAAAGGCTTAATTATGATGGAATTGGCGGCGTTTGCAAACCTGATAGACGATAAAGTTAGATAAAGATAGTGTTGAGGCCGTCTGAAAACGGAATTCAGACGGCCTTTAATGTTAAAATGAAAATATCCCTCACAAAATTGCGAGACAGCTTATGCCTTTATCCATAGACGAACAGTTATTGCCGCACCGCAATGCCATCGACAGCATCGATGCGGAAATCCTCCGTTTGCTCAACGAACGCGCCGGTCATGCGCATGCTATCGGCGAATTGAAAGGGACAGGCGCGGTGTACCGTCCTGAGCGGGAAGTGGCCGTTTTGCGCCGGATTCAGGATTTGAACCGCGGCCCTTTGCCTGATGAATCGGTTACTCGGCTGTTTCGCGAGATTATGAGCGAGTGTTTGGCGGTAGAACGTCCGCTGACGATTGCCTATTTGGGCCCGATGGGAACATTCACCCAACAAGCCGCCATCAAACATTTCGGCCACGCCGCACACACCATGGCGTGTACCACCATCGACAACTGCTTCAAACAAGTTGAAACGCGTCAAGCCGATTATTTGGTAGCGCCGGTAGAAAATTCGACCGAAGGTTCGGTGGGGCGCACTTTGGACTTGCTGGCTGTAACCGCTTTGAAAGCCTGCGGCGAAGTGGTTGTCCGTATTCATCATAATCTGCTGCGTAAAGACAGCCACGAAATCGGCGGCATTGCCAAAGTTTTTGCCCATGCCCAAGCCTTGGCGCAATGCAACGACTGGCTCGGCCGCAACCTGCCCAATGCCGAGCGTATCGCCGTAGCCAGCAATGCCGAAGCAGCGCGTTTGGTTGCCGAATCTGACAGCCCGAATGTGGCCGCCATTGCCGGACGTATTGCTGCGGAAATTTATCAGTTGAGTTTTGCTGCCGAGTGTATCGAAGACGAACCAAACAACACCACGCGCTTCTTGGTGATGGGTCATCAAGAAACCGGCCGCAGCGGCAACGATAAAACTTCTTTGGTCGTATCCGCACCCAACCGTGCCGGTGCCGTTACTTCTTTGTTGCAACCTTTCACCGAGTTGGGCATTTCTATGACCAAATTTGAAAGCCGCCCAAGCAAATCGGTTTTGTGGGAATACCTGTTCTTCATTGATATCGAAGGCCATCAAAGCGATGAAAATGTCCAAAAAGCCTTGCAGCTTTTGGGCGAACGTGCTTCCTTCGTGAAAGTTGTCGGCTCTTATCCGACCGTTGTTTTGTAAGGATTATTGGGTATCAAAGGCCGTCTGAAAAGTTTTCAGACGGCCTAAATTATGTTCTCAATAATTGCCATTTATGCAACATCATTGGCAGATTGATGTCAGTAAGTTTGCATGATTGGAAATGAACCCTCTATAATCCGAACGTTTTTAATATTTTCATGCAAAGAAAGGAGCAAGCCATGACACGCAATACTTCAATCCGCTCAATCACATTCTTTGCAGCCCAAGCGTCGGTCTGATTTTCGGATAACGCTTTTCGCATTCCATGTCGCCCGCTTCGGGCTGCTTTCCTTACGATTATCGGCTAGAAACCAGGCCGTCTGAACATTTCTCAGACGGTGGCTATTTATTGTCATCTGCTGACGGTTTCTATCTGTTTTAAAGAAAGCATAAACACATGGGCAATTATCCCCATCATATTCAAATTATTGCCGATTCAAATACATGGATTGAAGGCAACGCTGTCGCACAGCTCGAAACCACCGCCCGATTACCGCATATGTTGCGCGTTGCCGGAATGCCGGATTTACACGCAGGGCGCGGTTATCCGGTTGGCGCGGCATTTTTCAGCGACCGTCATTTTTATCCTGCCCTGATTGGGAATGATATCGGTTGCGGCATGGCGTTTTGGCAGACTAATTTACGCACGGCCAAACTCAAATCGGCCAAACTCGCCAAACAGCTCGGCAATATCGATACGCCATTGGATAAAGACGAACAGGTCGATTTATTAGGCGATGCTGTCGATATGTTCCCATTTTCAGACGGCCTTGCAGTCGGTACGATTGGCGGCGGCAACCATTTTGCCGAGTTGCAAACCGTTGATACCGTTTATCGCACCGATTTGCTTCCGCCCGATTTTGATGAAAACCATCTGCAACTGTTGGTGCATAGCGGTTCGCGCGGATTGGGCCAGCAGATTTTGCAACGCCATATTGCCGCCTTCGGGCATCAAGGTTTGGCGGAAGAGGGCGAAGCGGCGGCAGCCTATCTTGCCGAACACCAAGCAGCCCTGGAATTTGCCAGCCTTAACCGCCGTTTGATTGCAGCCAGAATGCTCGACCGTTGGCGCGCAGAAGGAACATGCCTGCTCGATGTCCACCATAATTTTTTGGAACAAACCGAGATTGACGGTACAACCGGTTGGCTGCACCGAAAAGGCGCAACGCCCACCGATAAAGGCTTGGTCATGATACCCGGCTCGCGCGGCGATTACAGCTATCTGGTCCGACCTGCCGAAGATTGCCAAATTTCGTTGAATACCTTGGCTCACGGCGCAGGTCGGAAGTGGCAGCGCGGCGAATGCAAAGGCAGGCTGTCGCACAAATATACTGCCGACAGCCTGCGCCAGACCGAATTTGGCAGCGTAGTCGTTTGTCAGGATAAGGCACTGATTTTTGAAGAAGCGCCGCAGGCTTATAAAAGCATCGACAGCGTTATTACTGCCATGAAAAACGCTGGTTTGATTGAATTGGTCGCGCGGTTCAAGCCTGTTTTAACTTATAAAACCGGCGGCGAGTGTGGAGCTTAAAGATGAAACAGAATACACCATTGATTTATCTGCAAATTTCCACCGCGCAAGGGCCGGCAGAGTGCCGTATATTTGCCCGTTTCGTTTTGGGCAAGCTGCTTGCCGAAGCTCAAGTAAAAGGCATTGATGCCGAACTTGTTACTGAAACCGCCGATAAGTACGGCATTTTGTCGGCAACGCTCAAATTGGAAGGGCAGAAAGCCGAAAGTTTGGCACAATCTTGGCAGGGGACGCTCCAATGGATATGCCCCAGCCCTATCCGCCCGAAACATCCGCGCAAAAATTGGTATATAGGTGTTTTCCGCTTGCCCGATATGCCGCAGATGTATGAAATGCCTTCTGAAAACGGAATCGAGTTTCAAACCTGCCGTTCGGGCGGTAAGGGTGGGCAACACGTCAATAAAACTGAAAGCGCCGTCCGCGCCACCCATAAAGAAAGCGGCATTTCCGTGCGGGTCGAGAGCGAACGCAGCCAGCATGCCAATAAAAAATTGGCGGTAATGTTATTGGCGCAAAAACTGGCGGAGCATCATGCCGAACAGGCAGAAAATTTTACGCAGGAGCAGCACGCGCAACTCTATCAAGTTGAGCGCGGCAATCCGAAAAGGACGTTTGTCGGAGCGACGTTTAAGGAGAAGTAATTTGCCTGCCGGATAAGTAGGCATTTAAAACATAAACTAAAGGCCGTCTGAAAACTTTCAGACGGCCTTTTATCGGTTTATCGATTAGCGTTCGCTTAACGCTTGTTTCATACGTGTGATCGGTTTGATCAGGTATTGGAAGATGGTTTTTTCACCGGTTTTGATGTCCACCGTTGCAACCATGCCCGGAATAATCGGCATAGGTTTGCCGTTTTTGTCTTTCAGGGAGTTGTTTTCGGTTTGGACGAGAACACGGTAATAGACTTGGTTCGGGTCGAGTTTCAAGTCATTGGCACGGTTTTGCATGGAGTTGCTGACGGTATCAGCACCGACGAGGGTAACCTTGCCTTCCAAACCGCCGTAGATGGAGTAGTCGTAGGCGCTGACTTTAACCAATGCAGGTTGGCCTGCGCGGATAAAGGCGATGTCTTGCGGACGGATATAGGCTTCGACCAGCAGTTTGTCGTCAACGGGGACGATTTGCATGATGTCTTCGCCTGCGTTCACAACGCCGCCGATGGTGGTGACTTTTATGCCTTTGACGATGCCGCGCATAGGCGCGCGGATTTGCGAGCGTTCAACCGGGTCGGCACGCATGGCAACGTTTTCTTTGGATTGCGCCAGCTCGGATTCGGCTTGCAAGAGTTCGTTGTTGGCATCGGCTTTGTAGCGGTTGCGGCGTTCGGAGATTTGGGTGGCCAAGTCTGCGGAATCGCGGCGCATTCTTAAAAGTTCGACTTCGGAAACCACGCCTTCGGCAACCATAGGTGCGGTAATGGCGATTTCGCGGTCAAGCGCGGCCTTGCTTTGGGAAAGGCCGCTGACGGCGTCGGTCATGGCTTGACGGCGTGCTTTGTAGGCGGCGATTTCGCGACGGCGAAGCTCGGGACCCACGCTGTCAGGGAAGGAGAGCTTGGTGCCGTAGGCCTCGGCTTTAAGGCGGGCAACGGTGGCTTCGAGGTTTTCGACTTTGGCTTCGCTTTCACGCAAAACGGCGGAGCTGCGTGTGTCGTCGAGTTTCATCAGAATCTGATCTTTCTCGACCATATCGCCTTCTTTAACCATGATTTCGGTTACGATGCCGGGGTCGAGGCTTTGAATCACTTGCTCACGGCTGCTGGGAATGATATTGCCGTTGCCGCGGGTCACTTCTTCGACCGGGCTGTTGTAAGCCCAAATAACGAAGACAACCAGGAAAATGAAGAAAAGGATGATGACCCAAAATTGACCGCTGTGTTTTTCTTTTTGAAGGGCGGCGTTGAGGTCGTTGATGAGGTGTAGGTCTTTGGATTTGACGTTGTTTTCGCGGCTCATAATCGTGTATCTTTATTGTGTTTGGTGGATTTTAACCATTAGGGCAGGCCGTCTGAAAGAGTAAGTAGGTTTTCAGACGGCCTTTTGCTTTATTGTGCTGCCGATTGAGGGGCTGAGGCAGCTTGTTGTTGCTGCTGTTTGACTGCAGCAGCTTGTTGCTGTTGTTGTTTGACGTTGGCTGCTTTGGACTGTTCGTTTTGCATGAGTTTTTGCAATACTAGGTCACGCGGGCCGTCCATCACGACTTTACCATTGTCCATCACAATGATGCGGTTGACGATTTGCAGCACTTGCGGACGGTGGGTTACCAAAAGCATGGTGCGGTTGCGGCCCCATTGGGCAATGGCATTGAGCGCCATGCGTTCGGTAGCCTGGTCCAGGCTGGTGGTTGGTTCGTCCAGCAGGACGACTTTCGGGTTGCGCAAGGTCATGCGTGCCAGAGCGATGATTTGTTTTTGACCACCGGACAAGCCCAAGCCGTCTTCACCCAGAGGCATATCCAAACCGCGCGGATGGTTGCGGATGATTTTGTCGAGGCCGAAGCGGTTGAGCGCAATCAGCAGGTCTTGGTCGGTAGAATAACTGCCGGTACGCGCCAAGTCCATGTTTTCGCGCAATGTGCCGAGGAACAGGCGTGGCGATTGGCTCAACAGTAGGACTTGGTCGCGCAGGAAGTTGGGGTCAAGCTGGCGCATATCGACGCCGTCAAGGGTAACGTTGCCTTTTTCGGTATCGTACAGGCCGCTGGCCAGTTTGAGCATGGTGCTTTTACCGCTGCCGATACGGCCCAAAATACCGACTTTTTCACCCGGTTTGATGGTCAGGCGCAAATCTTCGACGGCGCTGTTGTTGTCGGCTTGATATTTGAACGATACGTTTTCAAAGGTAATATTGCCTTGAACGTTGTCCAAAGTAATGTATTTGCGTTCCGGATTGCGCTCGATAGGGCGGTTAACGATGTCGTTTACG
This sequence comes from Neisseria perflava, assembly GCF_002863305.2. Taxonomy (NCBI): domain Bacteria; kingdom Pseudomonadati; phylum Pseudomonadota; class Betaproteobacteria; order Neisseriales; family Neisseriaceae; genus Neisseria; species Neisseria perflava. Next base: position 1,221,069 of record NZ_CP136962.1, on the reverse strand, counting down.
CCTTTGAGGGCAAGTTTGGCTTGTTGGAAGCGGGTGGCCAAACCGGCGATTTGTGCCAACGGCGCCAAAGCGCGGCCGGACAGAATCACGGAGGCAATCAATGCACCCATGGTGATGCGTTCTGCATGGTTGTCGGCATGAATCAGATAGGTGCCGACGACGACCAAGAAGACGGTATTGAGCTGCTGCATGGCAACGGCGAAGTTGACCATGAAGTTGCTGGTGTCTTTGACTTTGATGGAAGAAGCGGAAGTTTTGGCGGTGTATTCATCCCAACGTTGTTGTGCCCAAGATGTGGCGTTGTTGGTTTTCAGGGTTTCGATGCCTTCGATGGCTTCAACGGCAAGACCGGAGCGTTGCGAACCTTCTTTCATCGATTCGTTGATGTGGCGCGAGAGCGGGCGTTGTACGACAAAACCGACAATTACGACAATCGGAATGATGGTCAGGGGAACGAGTGCCAATTTGCCGCCGACCATGGAAATCACGAAGATAAACAGCAACAGGAAAGGCAAATCGACAATAGTCAACAAGCTGGCACTGGTCATGAACTCGCGCACGGCTTCAAATTCGCGCAGGTTGCTGGCGTATGAACCGGAAGAAGCAGGACGGTCTGCCAGACGCAATGCCATCACGCGGCGGAATAAAGCGGAGCTGATGATCAGGTCGGCTTTTTTACCGGCAATATCGGTCAAGTGGCCGCGGATCATCTTGGCGGCAAACTCAAACAAAATCGCCAAGACTACGCCGATGCTCAATACCCACAAGGTTTCATAGGCTTGGTTGGGAATCACGCGGTCGTACACGTTCATCACATACAGAGAGCTGACGAGCGCAAGGAAGTTAATGATGATGGTGGCCAAGATGACTTGGTAGTAGTAGCTGCGGAAACGCCAAATGACTTTCCAAAACCATGCTTTGGGCAAATGGTATTCAGGCAGCTCCGAGCGCATATCGGTAGCCATTTTGGGTTTGATAAACCAGCAGTAGCCTAAATACAGGCCGGAAAGCTGCTCGTGGCTGAGTTCCTGTTCCAAACCGTCAACCTGGCGGATATGGTATTTGCGCTCTTGGCCGGAGCCTTCGATTTTGGTAATGACCGCGGCCTCTTCGTTGTGCAGGATAATCATGACCGGCACGGCAAGCGAGGGAATGTCTTCCAGATTGCGTTTGGACAAGGTGTTTTCAAAGCCGTGGCTGCGCAGGACTTCGACCAGCGAGTGATAGTTGACCTTGAGCTTTTTGTCGCGCACAACTTCGGCGGACAAAGCGGCTTCGGATACGGGCGCACCCAAAAGGCGGGTCACTAAAACGATGTGTTCAATGATGGCTTTCATATTTTTTCGCGTAATGTTTTTGGTTTAACCGGCGGATATGGCTTTATTTTTGCGCCAAACCGACCCAAGCGGAGATTTTGGCCTGGGTATTTAAATAGTCGAGCGCCGCATCGCGGAAATCGTTGCGTGCGGCAACATAATCCTGTTCGATGGAGGATAACTCGCTGTATGCGCTTAAAACGTCGGTCAGTGTGCGCCGGGCGATTTTAAACTGCAATTCGTACACTTTGATGACTTCTTTCTGGGCGGCGATGTGTTGCGCCGTCAGCGCGGCACGCTGCTCGCTTTCCTGCATATCGATGGCCGACGTTTGGATGCGTTCGTTCATGTCGCGCAGGATTTGTTCGGACTTGGCTTCTGCGGCAATCAATGATTTGGCATTGCGTTCTACATTGTGTCGGGCGGCAATATCCAGCACATTCCATGCAACGTTTAAATAAAGCTGTTTGGTGTTGCGCGTTGCACTGCCTTCCAAATTGAGGGCAGGCAGGCGTTCGGCTTTGGAGGCGTCCAAATCGGCACGGACGCTGTCGCGTTCGGCCAACTGCGCCTGATAGGACGGATTATTGTTGCGGTTGGGGCTGCTGAAGCGTTCACTGATGGATTTTGCCGTGTCGTTTTTAAACGGATCTTCCAAATCGTTGGCAGTCAGTTGGCGCGAGGTGTAGCGGGATAGGCGGCTCAGCGCCAAATCCATGGTGCGGCGTTGTTGGGCAATGATGTTGGCCACTTGTAGTTGGCGCGCGCGCGCTTCAATCAACTCGGAACGGCGGCCGGCATCATATTTGACGATGGTATTTAAGTCTTTTAAGAGGTTGTTGTGGCGCGCCAAAGTCTGCTCGTTGAGGATCAGGGTTTCTTTTGCACGCAATGCGCTCAGATAGAGGCGGCCGATATCGCTTCCCAGCTGCTCTTGGCTTTCGGTGTATTTGTGTTGATAGTATTCTTCGCGGCTGCGGTCGCGGCGGACGGCGGCTTCAATCGCGCCCCATGAATAGATGTTCAGGCTGCCGCGTACGCCGACGCCGTCTTCCATATCGTTGCTGGTGTATTTATTGTGTTGTGCCAGTACTTTGGTGCCGGTCAGGGTAACAACGGGGTAATGGCGCGCACGCGTGGCTTTGGTTGTGCTTTGCGCCGCTTCTTGGGTAGCCTTGGCTTCACGCACAATCGGGTCGCTGATTAAAGCATCCCTGAGGATGTCTTGCAGGCTGTATGCAGAGGCCGTCTGAAACGGCAGCAGACAGCAGGCAACGGCAACGGCCGATGACAATAAACGGGGCTTTGTGGGGGAAGAATAAATATGCGACATGATTTTTAACCAAATGATTTATATATTATCGTTGTCCGTATCGGGTATCGCTTGAGGCAGCGAATTTTGAACGAGAACACATACATTTACAAAGCATAAAGCATTTTTTCCACCTTTTCACAATATTCTGATGAAAGGTCGAGATACATGCCTTAAAGTATATTATTGCAGAGCGCGACTATCGTATCTAATGATTTTAATGAAAAAAATCTATGAAAAAGGCCGTCTGAAAGGATTTCAGACGGCCTTTTTCAACCTTAATCCTTACGTTGCAATACGGCGGCAAAGAAGCCGTCGGTTTGGTGTTCTCCGGAGTTAAGGCGCAGGTATTTTCCGGTATCCAAATCAACCTTCAGGTTTTGCAGCAGTTCGGCGCAGTTGACGAGTTCAAATTCGGGATGTTCGGACAGGAAACGTTCGACCTGCTGCTCGTTTTCTTCCGGCAATACGCTGCAGGTGGCGTACACCAAGCGGCCTTGAGGTTTTACCAGTTTGGAGGCGGCATTGAGGATGCTGTGTTGCTGTTCCAAAAGGTTGGCCACTGTTTCGGCGGATTGGCGGTATTTGAGGTCGGGATTGCGGCGTAAAGTACCCAAACCGGAGCAGGGCGCGTCCACCAACACACGGTCAGCTTTGCCTGCCAGTCGGGCGATACGGGTATCGTGTTCGCTGCTGATGCGTTCGGGGTGGATGTTGGTCAGTCCGGCACGGGTCATGCGCGGTTTGAGGTTGGCAAGGCGTTTTTCGGCGATGTCGAAGGCGTAGATTCTGCCTTTGTTGGCCATTTGCGCGCCGACAGCCAAGGTTTTACCGCCGGCGCCGGCACAGAAATCGACAATGATTTCGCCGCGTTTTGCGCCCACCAATAAGGCAAGCAGCTGGCTGCCTTCGTCTTGGACTTCCAGTGTGCCGTCTAAAAACAATTCGTGTTTGTTAAGCGCGATTTTGTTTTTCAGGCGGATGCCCCAAGGCGAATAAGGCGTTGCCTCTGCATCGGCACTTTCGGCTTGTAACAGCGGCAGCACTTTATCTCGTTTGCCTTTCAAAGTATTGACGCGGATGTCGAGCGGGGCAGGTTGGTTGATGCTGCGGCCGAAGGCAAGGATTTCTTCTTCGCTCCAATGCTGTTGCAGTTGTTCCACCAGCCATTGCGGCAATTCTGCGGCGGTATTCAGGCCGTCTGAAAACTCGGTTTTACGGGCTTTCAAATTGCCGAGGAACGCTGTTTCTTCTTCATCAAGCAGGTCTTTGATTTGGCTGATATTGGTACTTCTGCCGAGAACCAGTGCGGCGAGAGCGGCTTTACGCGGCTGCGCGTGCGGACGGCGCAGGGCGGTGCTGATTTTTTGATAGTGGCGCAGCGCGGCAAAGGCAGTTTCGGCGATTTCGTGGCGGTCTTGGCGGCCGAGTTTTTTGTGTTCGCGGAAATAGGCGGAGAGGACGGCATCGGAAGGCTGTTTGAAAGTCAGCATTTCAGCCAAAACTTTGGCGGTGTGGTCGAGTTGTGCGGCGTTCATGATGTAATGGGTTTCTCTTAAAGTTAGTAAAGGGTTTCAGACGGCCTTCATAATGCGTTCGATTTCGTGCCAAAAGCCGTCCGGCCGTAATTCCAAAACGGCAATCAAGCCTTGGTCGATACGGCGGATTTCGGTTTCATTCAATGTTTCGGTTTCGGCAACACGCGCAGGTGCAAGATAGGCCATGCGGTCGAGCAGGTGGTAGCGCGCTTCTTGGCGTTCAAACCCGTATTCCGCCCAATCTTGAATATAGACGCCGCGCCAGCCGTATGGATTAAGCGGTGGCTCAAAAGCATGGAAACCTTGTGGAAAAAAGCCGATGCCGCGCACGATGGAAGCAGGAAGCGGATTTTCCGGCAGGTCTTGTGCGGCTAAGGTTGCTTTGCCTTGCGGCGTATGCAGCAGCTGGGATTGCTGCACCAGTTTGGCGGCTTTGTCCGGCAGCGTGTCTTTAGTATTGAGGCCGCGCAGGTTTTGCACTTGGTCTCCGCCGTAGTATTTACACGCCAGCTCGATATGGTAGGGCTGTTGGTTGAGGGAAACGACAAAATCCGCGGCGCCTAAAGTTTGGCCGTCTGAAAAAACGGGCAGATTGTATGCGTGCAGTTTGGCGTGCGGCGCGTTGGCAAACCAAAAAGCCAACAGTTCTTCGGCGTAAATGCCGAGACGGTGACCGAACGGGGCGCGTTGGGCAAGGTAATCCGTCAGCGGAGCGGGATCGGCGTCCAATGCTAAAAGATAGCGGAAACCGTGTTCCCCCAATAGTTCGCGCACGCTCAATTCGCAACCGCTTTGCCACAAAGGCGGCGCAGTCAGCAGCGAGGCGAGGTCACGGACGGGTTGGCTGGTGAGTTTCCACCATAATGCGTCTAGGGCGTAATTCATGCTTATCCGAATATCAGTCATGCCGTCTGAAAAGCTTATAATGTTTTCAGACGGCCTTAATCAGTCTTTTTTATGGATACGGTGGCTGACAGTATTGAAAAAACCGCGCAGGATGTCGATGTCTTCGGTTTGCGTGTTGGCGCGGCCGAACAGGCTCTGCATGCGGCGCATCAGGCGCTCGCCGTTGCGGCGGTTGAAAAAGCCGATGTCGGTCATCACGCTTTCCATGTGGGCGACCATGCCTTTGATTTGCTCGTGGGTTGCGGCATGGTCTTCCTGTTGCAGGTGAGTCATGGGCGAATCGGTTTGACTGAAGATTTCGTAGCACACGACCTGCACTGCTTGGGCGAGGTTGAGCGAGAAATAGTCGGGATTGCCGTTGATGGTCATCAGTCGGTTGCAGGCTTGGACTTCTTCGATGTTCAAGCCGAAAGTCTCGTTGCCGAAGACCAGCGCCACTTTCTCGCCACGGTTGGCGGCCTGCAGTAATTCGGGTACTAACTCGCGCGGGGTTTGCAGCGGCGCAGTGATTTCGCGGCGGCGGCTGGTCAGGGCGCAGGCGATAGTGGTGTCGGCAAGGGCTTCGTCCAAAGAGGCGGCAATGGTGGCATTTTCCAAAACGTCTGCCGCGCCGGAAGCGAGGATGAAACTTTCTTCCGGTAATTTAAACGATTGCGGATGATCCGGGTCGAACACGGGCGGATTTTCCGTCATCGGTGTTGCCATCAGATTGGGGGTGACGATGGTCAGTTTGTTCAGGCCCATTGTTTTCATGGCGCGCGCGGCGGAGCCGATATTGGAAGGATGGCTGGTGCGCGTGAGGATGATGCGGATGTTGTCCAGATAAGCGGGCAGGGCGGGTTTTTCGGAAGTCATGTTTTGTTTTCTGTTTGTACGGGAATCAGGTATAATGCGCCATCTTTTTGTTTTCAGACGGCCTTTTTCCATGCCGTCTGAAATGTTCTTTAACAGCATCGGAAACGATTAACAGCCTCTTGTGTGCCTTGTTCGGCGCATTAGGGCGTATTTTACCTGAATTAGGAAGAAAACCATGAATCCGTTTTTAAATACCGCTTTCAAAGCCGCCCGTAAAGCAGGGCAAATGATGATTCGCGCCGCCGGCAATCTGGATGCCGTCAAAGTAGACAGCAAAGCATTCAACGACTTCGTTTCCGATGTTGACCGCAGCTCCGAAATGATTTTGGTGGAAGCGCTCAAAGAAGCCTATCCGCATCACAAAATCACTTGCGAAGAAGGCGGCTCCCACGGTAAAGCCACCGCCGAGTACGAATGGATTATCGACCCGCTCGACGGCACAACCAACTTCCTCCACGGCCATCCTCAATACGCCATCTCTATGGCACTCCTGAACAAAGGCGTGTTGCAAGAAGCTTTGGTGTACGCACCTGAGCGCAACGACGTATACATGGCTTCCCGCGGCAAAGGCGCGTTGCTCAACGACCGCCGCATCCGTGTCTCCAACCGCATCGAATTGAACCGCTGCCTGATCGGCACCGGCTTCCCTGTTGTCGATCAAAGCATGATGGACAAGTATCTGGCGATTTTGAAAGATTTCTTGGCCAAAACCGCCGGCGGCCGTCGTGAAGGCGCGGCTTCTTTGGATTTGTGTGCCGTTGCGGCAGGCCGTTTGGACGGTTTCTTCGAGTTCAACCTCAAACCTTGGGATATTGCCGCCGGTGCATTGATTGTCCAAGAAGCAGGCGGTATCGTTACCGATATGTCCGGCAATGAAGGCTGGTTGGAAAGCGGCGACATCGTTGCGGCCAATCCTAAAGTATTGGCGCAAATGTTGAAAATTATTTCCGACCATCAATAAGCGTTTGTAGGGAACAGTCTGTATTTATCTTTGCAGACTAGAGTTTCAATAATTGGTAAAAGGCCGTCTGAAACCTGAAATAGGGTTTCAGACGGCCTTTTGTTTTGTTGTTAATGGATTCGGATAAGAGCTGAAAATATGGCTTTTGAAGGAGGCACTTTTAATTTTGTCTGTATTTTCTATTGCTTCGCAGTTATGATGTAGATACGTTTGGCTGAAATAATGCCGCTTGCAATCATAAAAATAGAAAGCAGAGGAGAATAATGAAACGAGATTTTGAAGCAGTAAAACGCATTGTCATTAAGATTGGAACCAGTTCTTTGGTGTTGCCAAACGGTAAAATCAATTTGGCAAAAATCGACCAACTGGCCTTTGTCATTTCCAGCTTGGTCGGAAAGGGCAAGGAAATTGTGCTGGTGTCTTCCGGCGCGATGGGCTTTGGGCTGAATGTCCTTAACATGGAAAAACGTCCGGTGGAAATGGCGCAGCAGCAGGCTGTTTCCAGCGTCGGCCAAGTGGCCATGATGAGCCTTTACTCGCAGATTTTTTCCCATTATCGGATGACGGTATCGCAAATCCTGCTGACGCGCGATGTGGTCGAATATCCGGAAAGTTTGGCAAACGTTACCAATGCTTTTGAATCCCTGCTTTCCATCGGCGTCATCCCTATTGTCAATGAGAATGATGCGGTCAGCGTGGACGAGATGGACCATGCCACCAAATTTGGCGATAACGACCGTTTGTCGGCAGTCGTGGCGAAAATCGTTAAAGCCGATTTGTTGATTATGTTGTCCGATATCGACGGTTTGTTTGATAAAAATCCGGCTGTTCACGCCGATGCCAAGCTGCGCAGCCATGTTGCCGATATTACCGAGGAAATTATTGCTTCTGCCGGCGGATCGGGCAGTAAATTTGGTACGGGCGGCATGCTCAGTAAGATTAAGAGCGCGCAGATGATGTTTGAACATCACAGCCAGATGGTGTTGATGAACAGCGCCAATCCGCGCGATATCCTTCAGGTTTTAGATGGCGCGCCTATCGGAACGTGGTTTGCACAAGAGAAATAGGGAGGTTTGATGAGCTATATCGAACAGATGGGCAAGAATGCCCAAAAAGCCAGTAAAACGTTAATCAGCTTGGGAAGCGTGGAAAAAAACAATCTGCTGCGTCAGGTTGCAAAGGATTTGGTTGAACAGGCTGAGATGATTTTGGCGGAAAATGCCCGCGATTTGGTCGCTGCAAAAGAAAACGGCATTTCGGACATTATGCTCGACAGGCTGCGCTTGAATCATGAACGCATCAAAGGCATTGCGGAAGGTGTTGAGCAGGTTGCCGATTTGCAGGACCCGATTGGGCAGGTTGTCCGCGGTTATACCAATCTGGACGGCTTGAAGATTGTTCAAAAACGCGTGCCTTTGGGCGTGGTTGCCATGATTTTTGAAAGCCGCCCGAATGTTTCGGTCGATGCGTTCTCTCTGGCCTTTAAAACCGGCAATGCTATTATTTTGCGTGGAGGTCGCGACGCGATCTATTCAAATACCGCATTGATTGCCGTCATCAGGCAGACTTTGGTAAAAGCGGGAATGGATGCCGATGTGGTGCAGCTGGTCGAAGATACCAGTCATGCTGCTGCCGAGGAATTGATGCAGGCAGTCGATTATATTGATGTGCTGATTCCGCGAGGCGGCGCGCGCTTGATTCAGACGGTGAAAGAGAAATCGAAAGTTCCCGTCATTGAAACCGGAGTCGGTAATTGCCATATTTATGTAGATGACAGTGCCGATTTGGAGATGGCGGTCGATATCGTCGTGAATGCCAAAACGCAGCGCCCAAGCGTGTGTAATGCCGCTGAATCTTTGGTTGTTCATGAAAAGATAGCGGAGGCGTTTTTGCCCAAACTGGAAGAAGCCGTTGCCAAAGTGCATCCGGTCGAATTTAGAGCCGATCAGGAAGCACTGCGTATGTTTAAAAATGCTGTTTTGGCAACCGAGGAAGATTACAGTACCGAGTTTCTTGACTATATTATGTCAGTCAAAATAGTGAAAACAGTGGAAGAAGCCGTCGATTGGATTAACGGCCATACGACGCATCACTCGGAAGCGATTGTGACCCAAAGTATTGCCCATGCCGAGTTTTTCCAAGAAAGCATTGATGCGGCGGCGGTTTATGTCAATGCATCCACTCGGTTTACCGACGGCTTTGTGTTCGGATTGGGCGCGGAAATCGGGATTTCCACCCAAAAAATGCACGCCCGCGGCCCGATGGGTTTGGAAGCGCTGACTTCGACCAAGTTCTACATCAACGGCAACGGTCAGATCCGACGTTGAGAAACGCCCCCCAATTCCATCAATTTGCGTATAATGGCGGGAAATTTGATTTTCCCCGAACAACCGATTTAGTAAAAGGAATACACATGTCCTCTATCCACGATCAAATCAAAGAAGTCGTAACCACCCACCGCGTCGTATTGTTCATGAAAGGCACGAAGCAATTCCCGCAATGCGGCTTCTCTTCCCGTGCCGTACAAATCCTGAATGCGGCAGGTTGCACCGACTATGTGACTGTCAACGTATTGGAAAACGATGCCGTACGCCAAGGCATTAAAGAATACAGCGATTGGCCGACCATTCCTCAACTGTACGTTAATGGCGAATTTGTCGGCGGTTCTGACATTTTGATGGAAATGTACGAAGCCGGCGAACTGCAAGAATTGCTGAAAGCTTAATTATCCACAATATTCCGTAATGTAAAATTGTTGACAAAGGCCGTCTGAAACCCTGATTCAGACGGCCTTTCGCGTGAATACGCACTTTGCGCGCCATGCGAAAAAAAGTATAATCCCTCTCCATCAACGCAATTCGGAAAATCAACATGAACGTTACCGTTATCAACCACCCTTTAGTCCGCCACAAACTCACGCTGATGCGTGAAGCGGATTGCAGCACTTACAAATTCCGCACGCTTACCACCGAGTTGGCACGTCTGATGGCATATGAGGCCAGCCGTGATTTTGAAATTGAAAAATACATTATTGACGGCTGGTGCGGCTCTATTGAAGGCGACCGCATCAAAGGCAAAACGCTGACCGTCGTCCCGATTTTGCGTGCCGGTTTGGGTATGCTAGACGGCGTACTCGACCTGATTCCGACTGCCAAAATCAGCGTTGTCGGCTTGCAGCGCGATGAAGAAACGCTAAAACCGGTTTCTTATTTTGAAAAATTTGTCGACAGCATGGACGAACGTCCCGCGCTGATTATCGACCCAATGTTGGCGACCGGCGGCTCTATGGTTGCCACCATCGACCTTTTGAAAGCCAAAGGTTGCCGTAACATCAAAGCATTGGTATTGGTTGCCGCACCGGAAGGCGTGAAAGCCGTCAACGAGGCGCATCCTGATGTAACCATCTACACTGCCGCGCTCGACAGCCACTTGAACGAACACGGCTACATCATCCCCGGCTTGGGCGATGCCGGCGATAAGATTTTCGGTACACGTTAATTGAAATGTTTAAGGCCGTCTGAAAAGTGTCAAACATCAACTTTCAGACGGCCTTGTTATATGGTTTGCTTTAAAACCCACATCAGAAAGGACAATCATGAGCTTCCAAGACAATCTGGCCGCCATGCCTGCCATCGATCATTTGAGCGGCTTGGATATTCTCGATAAAGAGGGCAATGTGGTTCATCACATTCCCAATGCCCCCGGCAAACAAGGCTCGCTCAAGCTTTACCATGCTTTGGCGCAAGAGTTTGACGGCAAGCTGGACGCAGCAGCGGCAGAACGCGGCTTGGCATGGTTTGCAGAACATGTTGCCGATGCCGAAGCCAATCCAGGCAAACATCCGAATATTGATTTACTGTTTAAAGTGAAGGCTGAAAATGCCAGCCTGATTTTGAAACCATTGGCTGCTTAATGAATACAAAAAAGGCCGTCTGAAAATTGTTTTCAGACGGCCTTTTTATATGCTTAAAGCCTTAAGCGATAGAGGCTTCAACGAATGCAGTCAGTTGGCCTTTAGCCAAGGCACCGACTTTAGTGGCAACGTTTTCGCCGTTTTTGAACACCATCAGGGTAGGGATGCCGCGAACGCCGAATTTGGCAGGAGTGACTTCATTTTCGTCGATATTGATTTTAACGACTTTCAGACGGCCTTGGAATTCGGAGGCAATGTCGTCCAAGATTGGGGCGATCATTCTGCAAGGGCCGCACCATGGTGCCCAGAAGTCCAGCAATACAGGTACGTCGGATTTCAAAACGTCTTGTTCGAAGCTGGCATCGCTGGCGTGGATAATCAATTCGCTGCTCATGTTTGTTTCCTTTTGAATCGGGATTAATAAATATGTTGTTCAGAATAGTGGCAGACAGGGAAAATTTCAAGTGCCGCCGCTCGGTAATAGTTTTTTTGAAATGCGCCTATCGTAATCTTTAAAGATTCAGACGGCCTCTTGAACCATGTGGCCGGAGTGTGCAATCAAATGGCGCGTGTAGTCGCTGCTTGGATTGGCAAACACATTTTCGCATTCGCCTTCTTCAACGATTTTACCGTCTTTCAACACCATCACGCGGTGGGAAATGGCGCGGATGACGGCGAGGTCGTGGCTGATGATGATGAAGGCGAGGCCGTATTCTTTTTGCAGGCCGCTGAGCAATTCAAGGATTTGTTGTTGCCATTGGACATCGAGTGCGCTGGTTGGTTCGTCTAATACGAGGATTTTCGGGCGGACAATGATGGCACGGGCGATGGCGAGGCGTTGGCGCTGGCCGCCGGAGAATGCGTGCGGATAGCGTTCGAGGGCGTCTTCGGGCAGGCCGACTTGTTTAAGGACTTCTTGAACGCGGCGGCGCATTTCTTCACGCGGCATACTAGGCTCGTGAACGCGCAAGGCTTCGGAAACGGTATCAAAGACGTTCATGCGCGGATTGAATGCGCCGAACGGGTCTTGGAACACCATTTGGATTTCGCGGCGCAATTCGTGTCGCCATGGCTCGCCGTTGATGTTCAGGCTGCCTTCGGAATCGATAAGGTGCATAACGGCTTTCGCCAGCGTGGTTTTGCCGCAGCCACTTTCGCCGATAATGCCCAATGTTTCCCCCGATTTGAGATCGAAAGAAACGGGGTTGAGAATGATTTTGTCGCGTTTTTTAAACCAGCCGTCTGATTCTTTGACGGAAAAGGCGATTTGTTCGGCCTTAAGGACGGTGGCAGGGTTTTCAGGCAATGGAGCCACTCGGCGCGTTGTGCCGGCGTTGAGCAACATTTTGGTGTATTCGTGCTGCGGATTGGCGAAGACTTCGTTTGCTTTGCCGGTTTCGAGGATGCGGCCATCACGCATAACGGCGACATCATCGGCAAAACGGCGCACAAGGTTCAAGTCGTGCGTAATGTAGAGCATGGTCATGCCGTGTTCTTCCTGCAGGCGTGAAAGCAGGTCGAGAATTTGGGCTTGGACAGCAACGTCCAAAGCGGTGGTCGGTTCGTCGGCAATCAGGAGCTTGGGCTGGGCTGATACAGCCATGGCAATCATGGCGCGTTGGCGTTGGCCGCCGGAAAGTTGGAAAGGGTATGCCTGGGCTTTTTGCTCGGGCTGGTGGATGCCGGTTTCGTCCAGGAGTTCGATAGCGCGCGCCCATGCCTGTTTTTTGTCCAAACCCAAATGCAGGGACAGGACTTCGGCGATTTGTTCGCCGACGCGCATGACAGGGTTGAGGGCGGTCATGGGTTCTTGAAACACCATGCCGATTTCGCGGCCACGCAGTTTTTGCAGGGCGCGTTCGGGCTGGGTCAGCAGATCGGTTCCGCAATATTTCAGACTGCCTTCAAAGCTAACCATCGGATTCAGGCGCATAATGCCTTGCGACAATACGGTTTTGCCGCTGCCACTCTCGCCGACCAATGCCAGCTTGCGGCCGGGTTGCAAAGTCAGGTTGATGTCGTGCAGGACTTGCTTGCTCGGAAAGGAGCCGTTTAGGTTTTCGATTTCGAGTATAGGTGTCGTCATGGTCGTGGCCGTCTGAAAAGTTTGTTGATGACAGGTTTTCAGACGGCCTGCATGAATCAAGGGGCCGTCTGAAACAGCGGTTTAGTCTTGAAACTGTTCTTTGAGTTTGCGTTTTAACACTTTGCCGGTCGCATTGCGCGGCAGCTCGTCTTGGAAGATGATTTGTTTGGGGATTTTAAAGTTTGCCAACAGGCCGCGCAGGTGGCTGCGGACTTCGGCTTCTTCCAGTTTCATGCCTTCTTTGAGTTGGATAAAGGCAATGATTTCTTCATCGGCGTATTGGTCTTTCACGCCGATTACGGCGGCGGCTTCCACGGCTTCGAGTTTGTAGATGGCTTCTTCGATTTCGCGCGGATAGACGTTTTGGCCTTTGGAGATAATCAGGTCTTTTTTGCGGTCGACGATGAAGATGAAGCCGTCTTCGTCTATGGTAACGAAGTCGCCGGTTTTCAGCCAACCGTTGACGATGGTTTCATCTGTGGCGTCAGGCATATTGAGGTAGCCCTGCATGACTGAGCCGCCTTTGATGATGAGTTCGCCCACTTCGCCGCGTGGCACTTCGATTAATTCGTCATCGACGGCTTTCACGGTCAAGCCGGGCAGGGCGACGCCGACACTGGCGGTTTTTTGGCGCTCAGGCGTATTGACGGCCACAACGGGCGAGCATTCGCTCAAGCCGTAGCCTTCCAGTAATTTGGCGCGCGGGAATTTGGCTTTAAAGTCGTCAATGGTTTGTCCGGCCAAAGGCGCGCCGCCGCTGATAAACAGACGGACGCGGTTGAACCATCTGAAATACCAAGGGATTTTGGCTTTGCTCATGGCAGTGTAAATAGCCGGTACGCCGAGGAAAATGGTAGCGCGTTTGAGCAAAACCTGTTTCAACACGTTGGAGAACGGGAAGACGGATTTGACCAAAATAATCGAGCAGGCTTGAGATATCGGCAGCAAAACCATGGCGGTCAGCGTAAAGCTGTGGAACATGGGCAAGAAGACGACGAAGCGGTCTTTTTGCGAGATTTGGAAAATTTGTTCGATACCCGAAAGGTTGGAAAACAGATTGCTGTAACTGATTAATGCGCCTTTGGGATGGCCGGTTGTGCCGGAAGTGTAGATAATGTGCGCCAAATCGTTGACGGACGGCTGACGGCTCAGATTCGGCTTGCCGGGGAATGTACGCGCGGCATCGAAATAGCTGTCATCGCCACTGGCGGCGTTGGTTTCACCAATCCAGATAATTTTATTGACTTTGGTTTTGGCTTTGATGTTTTTAAGTTCTTTGGCCAACGGCGCGGATGCGAACATAAAGCGTGCGCCGCAGTCATTGAGGATGTAGGAAAATTCTTCGCTTTTCAAAAAGACGTTGAGTGGGACGGCTACCGCGCCGATGGAAGTAATGGCGAAATAGGCGGCAATAAATTCGGGAGAGTTGGAAACGACAAGGGCGACCCTGTCGCCATATTGTACGCCTTGGTGTTGCAGATAGGCGGCGACGGTTTCTACTTCGCGTTTGAGGGAGGAATAGCTGATTTTTTCTTTGTCGTTGAAAATGACCGTGCCTTTACCGTTTTTTTGGCAGGCTGCAGTCAGCATAGCGTAAAAATTAGGGTGGGTGTGCATTTCGGAGTTTGTGTCCATATTGTGTCGATTGATGTACGGTTTCGATGAACCGTTTATTTCGAAGGGTAGGTTTTACATCCTATCGGTAAAATAAGCAAGAGGCCGTCTGAAAATACTTTCAGACGGCCTTGAGCTTTGCTGGGCTTAGGAAAGCAATATTTTGAATTTAAACTTATTTATTGTGTTGATGGGAATATTCCCATTCTTCAAAGTCTGCCGTTCGGAAGATAGCGCAAGCCGATTGCGTTTTTGTCTCAAGCCATTTCGAGTTTACCGTTGAGTTTGAGGCAGAATCCTGATAGAGCCAATGTTTAGAGACTTTGAGACCTAGCCATTGTTCAGACGGCCATCGGGTACTTTCTTAAACAGGCGATAGAAATTGTCGCTGGTGTTTTGTGCCAATGTTTCCAAGCTCTCGCCGCGCAGATTGGCTAAGAACTCAGCCGTATAGCGGACGTAGGAAGGCTCGTTTTGTTTGCCGCGTTTGGGAACCGGCGCGAGGAAGGGCGCATCGGTTTCTACTAAGATTCTATCGGCAGGGACGAATTTGGCGGCTTCCTGTATCAGCGGTGCGTTTTTAAACGTCACAATGCCGGAGAAGGAGATGTATAACCCTAAATCCAAAGCGGCTTTGGCAAAAGCGATGTCTTCAGAGAAGCAATGAATCACGCCGGAATTAGTGTGGCATTCTTTCAAAATCCGCAACGTGTCTTCGGCCGCATCTCGCGTGTGGACGATAACGGGCAGGCCGCTTTCGTTGGCGGCTTGGATATGGTCGGCAAAGCGTTGATGTTGCCATGACAAATCGCCTTTGCACCAGTAATAGTCCAAACCGGTTTCGCCAATACCGACGATTTTCGGATGTTTGGCCGCTTCTACCATTTCGGCAATGGTAAATTCTTCCGCTTCTTGGCTGTCGGGATGTATGCCGATGGTGCAGTAGATATGGTCATTTGCCTGAGCAATGTCGAAGACTTCGGCAAAACTTTGTTTGCTGACGCTGATGGCAAGCGCCTGTTTGACGCTTTGCGCTTCCATATTGGCAAAGACTTCGGGTAGGCGGTCTTTTAAGCCGTCAAAGTTGAGATGGCAATGTGAGTCGATTAAATACATGGTATTACAGGGTAAAAGTAGTGCGGTCGCTGCGCAGGCGCGGGCCAAGCTCGGCTTCGATCAGGTTTTTTGCCTGCAGGCAGCTTTCGTGTTCGGAGAATGCAAGACCTACGCCTTTAGGGCGGTGAGCCGAAGTGCGCGCCGGATTGATCCAAACGACTTTGGTTGGCAGGAAACGTTTGGGATAGTCGGCGATTTCTACGGCCAAGAGGATGTCTTCGCCTAGGGAGAATACGTCATCGGTCGGTACGAACAGGCCGCCGTGTTCTAAAAACGGCATATAGCAGTTGTACAACAGATTGGGGTCTTTGAGTTGCAAAGCCAACATCTTCGCCGGAATGTCTTTTTTATTCATCATTGATTACCTGTTAGGGTTTGTTTTGCCAAAAATCTAAATATTCGATAAGCAGATACTCAAGCTGCATTTTAACACTCAAGGTATGGTATCCGTAAGGGTTGAGCGCGTTCAGACGGCCCAATAGGGCAAACAGCTTGCGTGAATCGGTTTTAGAGGCCGTCTGAAGCAGGGCTTGGGCATGGTGCGGATAATAAAGCGGCGCCATATTTTGTTGTGCCAAGCCGACATCCATCAGCCACTTTTGCAGCCAGTCGATGAAAACGGCCAGCGGTTGTTTTTGTTTGTCGAACGCGGCGGCGTAGTCGAGTATGGCTAACAGGCGCGGGGCGGCCAGCAGCGTCAGCAACTCTTCGCGCAATGCGTCCAATTCGGGAGTCGGCGTGAATAAAGGCGCGCCGCTGTGGAATGCCAACAAGGCTTCTGCATTTTCTACGCCCTGTTGGCGCAGGTATGTCGCAGCCTGCTCATGGGTAGGCGAGGGCAGCACCAACTGGCGGCAACGGCTTTTGATGGTGGGAAGAAGTTTGTCGCGCGCATGGGTAACGAGCAGGAAAACGACGTGTTGCGGCGGCTCTTCCAGAGCTTTCAACAAACCGTTTGCCGCCTGTGTATTCATGCTTTCCGCTGGATGTACCAATACCACGCGCAGGCCGCCTCGGACAGCAGTCAGGTAAATGTTTTCCACAATATCGCGCACGGCATCGATTTTGATTTGTAGGAGTTTGCGCCCCGTTGCCTCGCCTTCGGGCATTTCCGGCGTGAGTTCGTAAAAGTCGGGATGCGTGTTTTGGCTGAACAAATGACACGAAGCGCACTCGCCGCAGGGTTCATGGCCGGACTTGGGCGATTCGCACAGCAATGCCTGCGCGACAAAGCGGGCAAACTTGGTTTTGCCGGTATTTTCTTTGCCGGTAAACAGCCAGGCGTTGGGACGGTTTTGCCAATGGGCGGCGAGCTGTTGCCATTGTGTTTCATGCCATGGATAAATCATATTGTTTGGGAACTATTAGGTAGGTAGTTATTATACTCTCAGGCTGTCTGAAAAAGGTTTCAGACGGCCTTTAATAAACTGCCTAAAAATTAATCAAATATCGTTTTTCTTTGAAATATCAATGATTAAGATGATTTATGCACAGCCTTTGCACACGCTTGTTTGGGGATAATGTGCATTTTGTTTGGCGGTAAAGTTGTGCTTAAAATTTAGGCAGATGTGTTTTTTAATTTTAAATCAGACAGTAATCTGATTTATGCACAAGCTGTCCACGCGATTGAACAGTGAAAATGTGCATGGTGGGGATATATTTCAGACGGCCTTATTTGCTGATTTTCAACAAAGCGGTTAAATCCCCGATAAATTTCGGTTCCCGTTTGATGAGGTAAACAATCAACGGAAGATTACCCACGGCAACAATCAAATATAGCAGCGTGATGCTGTCGAACAACATCAGCAAAACCGCGCTCAAAATAGCGGCCGACACCATAAACACACCATTGATGATGTTGTTGGCGGCGACCGCGTGGGCGCGGAAGGTTTCGCTGCTGGCAGTTTGCAGCCAAGTGTAGAGCGGTACGGAGAAAAAGCCTCCGAAAAAGCCGATGGCCGACATCACGAGCATAATCGGATACGCCTTGGCTTGCGATAAGAACCAAATAATGCCGTTTAATTCGGTAAAGCGTTGGCCTTGGGTCAGCCACACCAGCAATAATCCACAGACGGTCAGCCCCAGAGTGCCGATGGTAACCAAGCCCAAAATCAGGCGTTCATGGCTGAGTTTGGCGCATAATACCGAGCCGATGGCGATACCGATGGAGAACAGCGCCAACATCAGGTTGAACACATTATCGTTGCCGCCCAAATGGATTTGCGTGAACGTCGGTAGTTGGGTGGTATAAACCGAGCCGATAAACCAAAACCATGAAATACCGATGATGGACGTGAATACGGGACGATTGGCTGCCGCTTCACGAATCAGTGAATTCGTGCCTTTGATGATGTTCCATTCGATTTTTGTGTCCGGCATTTTAGCGGGTACAGACGGCATAAACAGGCTGGTCATCGTGCCGCCGATAGCGACCAATAACACCAAACCGCCGACAATATACGGCGGAACGCCTGCGACTGCCGTGCCCAAAATCTGGCCGAGCAAAATGGCGATAAACGTACCTGATTCAATCAGGCTGTTGCCCATAATCAGCTCTTTGTCGTTGAGGTAATCGGGCAAAATGGCATATTTCAGGGGGCCGAACAAGGTCGATTGCGTACCCATGCAAAACAGGCAGATTAAAAGCAAAGGTGCGGATTGGATGTAGAAGCCATACGCCGCCACTGCCATGATGATGATTTCCAACAGCTTGATCCAGCGCGCCAAAACTGCTTTATCGAATTTGTTGCTCAGTTGTCCTGACAGCGCGGAAAACAGGAAGTAGGGCAGGATAAACAGCATCGCACCCAAGTTCAGCATTTGGCTGGGTGGCAGAAAGTCGTTTTTACCCAAACCGTAAAAACTGATCATCACGAATAATGCGGTTTTGAACATATTATCGTTCAACGCGCCCAAAAACTGCGTCCCAAAGAGCGGCGCAAAACGGCGGGTCGTGTGGAAATTCAGATTGTCTTTTTTAAGGCTCATCGTTTGGATTCTTTGTCTTCGTCTTTTTCGATCAGTTTTTCAGTGGAGTCATCGTCCATCAAAATGCGGTGCGCAGGTCCTTCAAGGTCGTCAAACTGTCCGTTTTTACCCGACCACCAGAAAAACCAGCCGATGATAAAGGCCAAAATAATGCTGATGGGGACAAGGATAAACATACTTTCCATTACATCGCTCCGGTCAAATCGGTCAGGATAAAGGTTTTACCGCTGATGGTCAGGTATTCGTTGCGCAATGCACCGATATTTTTATCGTCAAAAAACAATTCGATACGGTCTTTAACCACGCGCCAGTATTGCGGGATATCGGTTTGCTCAAAAGGCGACAATACCGCCGCTTCGGCTGCATCTTCGTTTTGCAGCTTGATTACAAAGCGTCCGCTTTGCGGTGGATTTTGCGATTCATCATCTGCCAACATAATAAAAAATCCGGCGTGTTCGCCGTCTTGAGTGTGGATACTGAAATAATGCATATCGGGAAATCTTCAAAACCGCCGTCATTTTTTCAGACGGCCTTAAAATAAAATTCCGTCCATTTTACATCAAATATTAAGTCAAGCAGCCGATTACATTTTTTGTTAGAATACGACGTTTACTTTGTTAATCTGTTCAGACCGCTACCCACTACGTCCCACAAGGGATGCAACATAGCCGGAGCCGCAGTAAGGTCCCGACAAAAATGCCGTCTGAAACCTCAAGGAGCATAAAATGACACAAAAATTAATCTTGGTTTTGAACTGCGGCAGCTCTTCCCTCAAAGGTGCCGTATTGGATAACGACAGCGGCGAAGTATTGTTGAGCTGCTTGGCAGAAAAACTCAATCTGCCTGATGCCTATATCACCTTTAAATTCAACGGTGAAAAACGCAAAGTCGATCTTTCTGCCAAACCTGACCATACCGGTGCCGTTGAAGCCCTGATGGAAGAACTGAAAGCGCATGATCTCGACAGCCGTATCGGCGCCATCGGCCACCGTGTCGTCAGCGGCGGCGAGTTGTACAGCGAATCCATCCTCGTTGATGACGAAGTTATCGCCGGCATCGAAAAATGTATTCCGCTCGCTCCGCTGCACAACCCTGCGCACCTCTTGGGTCTGCGCGCTGCACAAACCATTTTCAAAGGCCTGCCGAACGTTGTCGTATTCGACACCGCCTTCCACCAAACCATGCCGGAACATGCCTACACCTACGCTGTTCCACATGAATTGTATGAAAAATACGGCTTGCGTCGCTACGGCGCGCACGGTACCAGCTACCGCTACGTTTCTGATGAAACCGCCCGTTTCCTCGGTAAAGACAAAAAAGATTTGCGCATGGTTATTGCCCACCTGGGAAACGGCGCATCCATTACCGCCGTTGCCAACGGCCAATCTCAAGACACCAGCATGGGCCTGACTCCGCTGGAAGGTTTGGTAATGGGTACCCGCAGCGGCGATATCGACCCTGCCGTTTTCAGTTTCTTGGCTGAAAACGCCAACATGACCATTTCCCAAATTACCGAAATGCTGAACAAAAAATCCGGCCTGCTCGGTATCTCCGGTTTGTCCAACGACTGCCGTACCATCGAAGAAGAAGCTGCCAAAGGTCATCCGGGCGCCAAACTGGCTCTGGAAATGTTCATCTACCGCTTGGCTAAATACATCGGCAGCATGACAGTAGCGGCAGGCGGTTTGGACGCATTGGTCTTCACCGGCGGTATCGGCGAAAACTCCGACATCATCCGCGAACGCGTATTGGGATACTTGGGCTTCCTCGGTCTGCACATTGACCAAGAAGCTAACCTGAAAGCCCGCTTCGGCAATGCTGGTGTGATTACCACTGCCGACAGCAAAGCTGTTGCCGTTGTGATTCCTACCAACGAAGAATTGATGATTGCACACGATACTGCCCGTCTGAGCGGCCTGTAATCCGTCATTATTGAAGACCTGCCCGCAAGGGCAGGTTTTTTGTTGTGTATAGATGAAGAAAATTTTGAGAATATATTGAAAAAAGCCGGCAAACATTGCGTTTGCCGGCTTTTTAATCAGTGCAATATTAAGAATACTGATAGATAGGTTTAGAACTTATAACTGATGGTAAACAGCAAAGTCCTGCCTCGTGCGTAGTTGTTCAAGACGGAGCGTGTCGTGCCGCCATATTTGCCATTGCATAAACCGTTGGCATCGCATTCGACTTCCTCATCATCTAAACCGCCTTTTCTTTCAAATACGCTGAAATAGCGCTGGGTTGCGGCATCGTTTGCGGCATCCAAAGGATCGATATAGCGTTTATTGAACGCATTTTGAATGTCGAAACGAAGGATAAGGTTTTTCTTCGGTTCATAATTGGCATAGAAATCAAAAATCAGCGGCTGTCTGTTGATGCTTTCTGTTTTTTTGATCACCCTTCTGCCCATTTGGTGTAAAGAGTAGGTATTGGCACCGGTTGTACCGTCAACAAATTCCTCCTCAGTCGTTGCCCGTGTACTTTTGCCGTAATAGCGCATAATGCCGCCGATGGTCAATTTGTTGCCCAACCATCGGGACCCTAATTCAACCCGACCGTAATCTCGGGGTAAGCGGGAAATTTTGCTTAAGCCGTAGCCTTGTTTGATTTGGTCTTCTTTAGAAGAGTTGCGGGGCGATTCGCTGGCATCGCTATAATTGGTCGGCTGGTTGGTTTTTTGATAGGCGTAAGACAGGGTTGTAAAAAAGCGGCCGAAATCATAGTTCATTTCCACTTCCAAACCATTTTTATGGACAGGTTTGGCGTAGTTTCGATGCTGGATAGAGTATTGCAGGCCGGTACTGGTTACCCAGCTGGGTGCTTTATCCAAATCCCACCATTTGCCATAAACATTGTGGATATAGTTGTTGATCCTGCTGCGATAGGCAACCAGTTTGAAACCCAATACATCGTCCGGCTTGAAAATCCCTTTTTTGAAGGTATTGAAGCCTATTTGATAAGTATTGGCCTGTTCCGGCTTGAGGGCGGTATTGACGCCCGAGTCGCCGATTTGTGAAAAATACATTTCTTGAATATTCGGCATTCTATGCGTACGTGAATAGCTGATAAACGGCATAAAGTAATCGTTGACATTGATGTTTAATGCTACCGAATGGTTTACCGCATGCTTTTTACCGGATTTGGTATAAACCGGTTCGTAAAGGTCGCAGCTTGGCGTGCAATGCTGTTTATAAATTTCAGAATCTTCTCCAAATGCTTTTTTAAAGTCTTCTTGGGTATTGAAGTAGTCGGTATATTCGCCTTTGTAGCGGTAGTTGACCATATTGGCGCTGTAATTCAATTGATAAATGCCTTTT
This sequence comes from Neisseria perflava, assembly GCF_002863305.2. Taxonomy (NCBI): domain Bacteria; kingdom Pseudomonadati; phylum Pseudomonadota; class Betaproteobacteria; order Neisseriales; family Neisseriaceae; genus Neisseria; species Neisseria perflava. The sequence goes on along the minus strand of NZ_CP136962.1, from coordinate 1,199,147 downwards.
TTCAAGGAAGTATCAAAATAGAACGTATTGAATTTTTGCTGGCCTGAAGGTTGCAATATGGTTGATTTCTGAGGAAATATTCCTTTGTCGCCTTTGAAGCGGCCTAAAAAGCTGTACAGGCCGGCATCTTGATCCGGGCCGTCGTAAAACAGGCTCAGCTCTTCCGGAAAGCGGTTTTTACTGTATTGGTTTTTAAAGAAATTGAAACCGACAGTAGCTTTTAAATCTGTTTTTTGGGGAAGTTTGAAAGAAAAACTGTTGTTGATATCCAAAAGATTAGCTGTATTTTTGGTTTCCAAATAATCAAGCAGTCCCCATCCTGAAAAACGTGAGTTTTTCGGATATTTTTGTTTTCCCAAATTATGGGCGGCCAACACGTTTAAATCGACATAATCGCCAATGTTTAAATTGTAATTGGCTTGGTAGTTGCGGTTTTCTACTTTGCGGCTGCCGATACGGTTGTTCATGGTACGAAGCTGAAGGTCCAGCTTGTTGTTGTCGTTTTCGTATTCCACTTTGACCAAATGGCTGTTTGAGCGTTGTTGCAGGCTGGTCGGGTCGATTGGAGTCAGATCCCATTGCGGTGCCAGATTCTCTTTCCAGCTTCTTTCCAAGTCATCGACATAATCTCTTTGCAAAACCTCAGGATCGTTATATTTTTTGGAGAAAGGGTAGTCCCAATAGCTTTTGCCGACTGCGTTACGTTTGGAAAAATCGCGAACCCAGAGATTTTGTTCGTGGTCGAATTTCAATAAGTTGCTCTCAAAATATTCTTGTTTTTTACGGTCCAAATATTCTTCGCCAAAATTGCCGATACGCTGACCGCCGCCGCCTACTTTATAGTTTTGCTCGACATTACGGTGGCTATAACCATATAACGCGCCAAGGCGCGCTCCGCTGTCAAACCATTTTTGTACTGCTCCGGTTGCCATAAAGTTGCTTTTGGTGCTGTTTGTGCCGTTCAATCCTTTGGTTAAGAGACCGAAGGTATTGTTTCCGTGTACCACATCGTCTACCCGTAAAGTACGGAAATTGGCTGTACCGGATAAGGTATTGATGCCGTTGGCACCCGAGAAACTGCCTTTGGTTACATCCACACCGGCAATAAAATTGGGATCCAGTGCCGTACCGAATTGCGAGGAGCTGCCGCTGCGTCCGGCATCGGCGGAAGTGGAATAGAAGGTTTGGGTTACGCCGTCAACCATCGTATTGACACGTCCCAAACCGCTATCGCCACGGATATTGACCGCCAATACCCCCGATCCCTTGTCTTGTTGGGTGAAAACGCCGGGCATGCTCCGAACGATGGTATCAATGTTTTCGCTGGATTGATAAACGCGTTCACGCGAACTTTTGGCTTGGCCTTCGGTAAAAACTTTTTTCTCTTTGGCAATGTGTTTGCCTTTGACTTGAATTTCATCAAGCTCTTGAGTTGAAACCTCGTCTTCTGCGTGTGCGATACTTGTTATAGCCAGTAAAGATAATGTTAGTAGATTTAATTTGAAATTCGGATTCATGATAGTTACCTCAGAAACGAAGCTGCTACTGTATAACATATTATTAAACTTTACAAACATTTTGATAATGGTTTTTATTTGTTAAAAAATAAAGCAGAGTCTTGTTTCAGGAGATAATCCACCCGCATATGATTCATCTGGCTGAAAAGATAAAGCAGGTCTGAATTTGAATTTGGTTGGTTGAGAAGAAGGGAGATTTAATTGAATTTAAACAGCCGGAAGAAGAAAATTTGATTGCGATATGTGAATTGAGCCGTCGGTTTCAAATGAAACCGGTAAAAACATGAAATGCAAAATATAAAGTCAATATAGAAAGATTTGAATTCAGTTGAAGCAAAGGCTGTCTGAAAATGATATTTCAGACGGCCTTTATTGTTTTAAGCCTTATTCCGGACCGCGGAATGTGTCGTGGCAGGATTTGCAGGTTGCACCGGTTTCACCGTAAGCGGCTTTGATTTCTTCGAGCTTGCCGGTTTGGGCAGCGGCGTTGAGTTTTTCAACCGCAGCAACGAATTTTTCTTCTTCGGCTTTGAATGTTGCTGTGTCTGTCCAGATGGCAGGCAGGGCGCGGCCGTTGCCTTGAGGGTCGGATTCAAACAGGGTGAACGGTTTTTTGCTGTTTTCGGCGAAGGTTGCGGCGGCTTGTTTGAATTTTTCTACGTCGTAAGGCTCTTCGTCTTTGACCATTTTGCCCATGCGGGTAAACTCGGGCATCATGGATTTGAACGCGGCCGTACGGTCTTCGGAAATCGGGCCTTTAGGCTGGGAAGGCGCGCCGCTGCCACCGCAGGCGGAAAGCGTAAGCACCACTGTTGCCAAAGCAACAGGGAGAAAACGGGTTTTCATATGGAGTGTGTCCTATTGTAATGATATGATTATCGTTAAATTTAAAATCAGTCGGCCAAACACTCAGGCCGTCTGATAAGGCGTTATCATACCTTAAACCCAAGTCTGAAACGAGTACAGAAAGGAAACGATATGGCAATTTTGATTACCGGGGCATCGGCAGGATTTGGCGCGGCAATGTGCCGTACTTTTGTTGCGGCAGGCTATCATGTCATCGGCGCGGCACGGCGCGAAGACAAATTGCAGCAGTTGGCAGAGGAATTGGGCGAGCAGTTTTACCCTTTGGAAATGGATGTTTCGCGTACGGAGTCGATTCAAAATGCTTTGAACAGCCTGCCCGAGCATTTGTCCGAAATCGATTGCCTGATAAACAACGCCGGTTTGGCTCTAGGTTTGGATACTGCCGATAAAGCCGATTTTGGCGATTGGGAAACCATGATTCAAACCAATATCATCGGCCTGACTTTTCTAACCCGCCAGATTTTGCCGCAAATGGTAGCGCGTAAACAGGGCTATATCATCAATTTGGGTTCGATTGCCGGCAGTTATGCTTATTCCGGCAGTAATGTCTATGGTGCAACTAAGGCTTTTGTGCGCCAATTCAGTATGAACCTGCGCGCCGAATTGGCAGATAAAAATATCCGCATTACCAATATCGAACCGGGTTTGTGCGGCGATACCGAGTTTTCCAACGTCCGTTTCAAAGGCGACGATCAGCGTGCGGCCGAGGTTTATGAGAATGTCGAGTTTATCCAGCCGCAAGATATTGCCGATACCGCTTTATGGCTCTATCAGCGTCCGGCGCGGATGAACGTCAATTCCATCGAAATCATGCCGGTTGCCCAGACCTTTGCAGGCATGAAAGTTTACCGCGATGAGCCTGCTCCGGTGAAGGAAGAAACGTTTGAAAAACAAAGCATGTCTTTGTTTGGAAAAATTAAATCTTGGTTTAAGTAATCGGCATCAGGCCGTCTGAACGTTTCAGACGGCCTCTTTGTTATCTGAAATTGAACAAACACGTTATAATGTAATTTTTTATTAACAAGGCCGTCTGAAAGGCTGTTTCAGTTATGAACGCAATCAAACAAAAAATCTTAGAACAAGCGCAGCGCGATGGTGTGCAGGTAACCGCATTGCGCGAGCAAGTGCTTGATATTGTTTTGAAACAAAGCGGCGTGATTAAAGCCTACAACGTTCTGTCGCAGATGCAGCAGCAAAGCGAGGGCGTGGTTGCGCCGCCGACGGCCTACCGCGCCCTTGATTTTTGGGCGGAGCAGGGCGTTTTGCACAAAGTGGCGGCGGTCAACGGCTATATTCTGTGCAGTCACGCGCAGCACGAGTGCAACGACCATTGCCATGACCACGAAGAAGCCGAAGCGCACCACAGCGCGTTTATTTTGGTTTGTACCGAATGCGGTACAGCAGATGAGCAGACCTTGAGCCAAGAATGGGCGGCATTGCGTGCAGGCGTGGCCGAAACTGGTTTCTCATTAAAAGAAGAACATGTTGTTTTAACAGGAATTTGTAAAAAATGTCAGAAGTAAAAAAGACTAAAGTCCACCTGATTTCAGGCTTCCTCGGAACAGGCAAAACCACCGCCCTTAAAAGTCTGATGGCACAAAAAGACCCGAATGAAAAATGGGTCATCATTGTCAACGAATTTGGCGAAATCGGCATTGACGGCGCCGTCTTGAGCGACAACGGCATTCCCGTAGCTGAAATCGCCGGCGGCTGTTTGTGCTGTACTGTCGGCGCACAAATGGGTACGACCGTACAAAAGATGCTGCGCGATGCCCAACCCGACCGCTTGATGATTGAAGCCAGCGGCCTGGCGCACGCCGCCAGCGTTATCGACGAACTGAAAGCCAAACCGCTCGACAGTATGTTAGAAATCGGTGCAGTCTTTACCGTTGTCGATCCGCGTCAATTCATCAATCCCGATTACGCTCAACAAGCCTTGTATAAAGACCAAATCGGCATTTGCGACGTATTGGTTGCCAGCAAAACCGACTTGTGCACGCCGGAGCAACTGGCCGAATTTCATGATAAAGCGGCCAAGCTGTTCCCGCCCAAAGCCAAAGTGGTTGAAGTCCAAAATGCGCAACTCGACATCCAGTGGCTTGATATTCCCGTGGTCGAAAAATCGCGCTACCGCCTCAAAGCCCTGCCGGACAACACCATGGGCTTCCAGTCGCAAGGTTTCACATTCCCTGCCGGACGCGATTTCGACGGCGAAAAGCTGACCGATTTCTTCAACGACCTGCCTAAATTTACAGACGGTCTCGTGCGTGCCAAAGGCGTGTTCCAAGTGCTTGGTACATGGGTATGGCTGAACTGGGTGGACGGTCAATGGGGCGCAAACCAAGTTTCGTGGCGCCGTGACTCGCGCTTTGAGCTGATTGCCAAATCGTTTGACGCGGATTTAATTGAGAAGAAACTGCAGGAGGCTTTGGAGAAGTAAATCATCGTCCAAACGCTTATTAATCCGTTACGATAACGCCGTCTGAAGCAAGCGGTTTCAGACGGCCTTCAAATCAAAAAAATAGAGGAACACTTAACCATGTGGCGTTATATCTTTCATCGTTTGCTCCTTTTGATTCCCACGTTGTTGGGGATTTTGGCGATTACTTTCGCCGTGATTCAGTTTGTTCCCGGCGGCCCGGTGGAGCAGATGGTTCAGCAGCTGACGCAGGGCGCGGTTGGCGGCGAGACTGCGGGACACAGTATGCCCGGAACTTTGGCCAAAAACGGCAACCGTATCAGTGCGGAGGATTTGGCCGCGCTGAATGCTTTATACGGTTTCGACAAGCCGCCTTTGACGCGTTTTGCCGATATGGTATGGAAATTCGCCCGTTTCGATTTGGGCGAGAGCTTTTTCCATCACCAAACTGTGTTTGAATTGGTGAAAGAAAAAATGCCGGTATCGATGAGTTTAGGTTTGTGGACGTTTTTTCTAACTTATTTGATATGTATTCCGTTGGGTATTGCCAAGGCGGTCAGGGATGGCAGCCGTTTCGATACGATTACGGGTATGATCATTTTGGTCGGCTATACCGTACCGCCGTTTGTATTGGGTTTGGTGTTGCTGGTGTTGTTTGGCGGCGGCAGCTTTTTTGCCTGGTTTCCTCAGGGCGGCTTGGTCGGCGATGATTTTGATACGCTCTCTTGGGCAGGTAAAGTCAAAGATTATTTGTGGCACATGGCCTTGCCGATTACCGCTTCGGTAGCAGGCAACTTGGCGGTGATGACCGTATTGACGAAAAACGTGTTCCTTGAAGAAATCCGCCGTCAATATGTTTATACCGCCCGAGCCAAGGGCTTGCCTGAGAAACAGATTCTGTGGAAACATATTTTCCGCAACGCCATGATTCCTCTGATTACCGGTTTCCCGGCCGCATTTATCGGCGCATTCTTTACCGGAAGCCTGTTGATTGAAACGCTGTTCTCGCTGGACGGGTTGGGTTTGTTGTCTTACGAGGCAGTGATGAAACGCGATTATCCTGTCGTAATGGGTACGCTGTACGTGTTCACGCTGATGGGGTTGTTGGCTAAATTGGTGTCGGATATTTCTTATTCGTGGGTCGATCCGCGCATTCACTTTGGCGGACAGAAATAAGGCCGTCTGAAAATATCTTCAATCCATTATTAAAGAATGTTTCGAACCATGAAAAAGAAAAAATCTACTTCAAACCCTACTTGGCAAGCCTTTAAGCAGCATAAGCGCGGTTGGTTGGCTTTGCGGATTTTGGCCGTTTTGTTTGTCGTCACTTTGCTTGCTCCTTTGTGGAGCAACGACAAACCTTTGTGGATACGCTATCAGGGCGAGTATTTCTTCCCCTTGGTAAACGAATATAACGAAACCGCATTTGGTGGCGATTTCGATACGCCTGCGGATTATTTGGATCCGCTTATCCGTCACAACATCACTTCAGACGGCAATTTTGCCCTTTATCTGCCCAATCCTTACGATGCCGATACCTTAAACGATTTTGATACGGCCCCCGATCCTGCCAAACCGTCCGAACGGCATATCTTGGGAACGGATGACCGCGGCCGCGACCTGTTGGCGCGCTTGGTTTACGGTTTCCGCGATTCACTGCTGTTTGCCTTGGTGTTGACTGTGGTGACTACCGTAATCGGCGTGGTTGCAGGCGCGGTACAGGGTTATTTTGGCGGTAAAACCGACCTTCTGATGCAGCGTTTTATCGAGGTTTGGGGCGGTATGCCGGAGCTGTACCTCCTGATTATCCTGTCTTCGTTCTTTAATCCGGGACTGTTGATTTTGCTGGTATTGCTGTCGCTTTTCGGCTGGATGGGCTTGTCCGACTATGTCCGTGCCGAGTTTTTAAAAAACCGTCAGACCGATTACGTTTTGGCGGCGCGCGCGATGGGCGTGAGCAACCGTGAAATCATGTGGCGCCATATCCTGCCCAACAGCTTGACGCCGGTATTGGCTTTCCTGCCTTTCCGTATTTCCGGTGCCGTACTTGCCCTGACCAGTTTGGACTTCTTGGGCTTGGGCGTACCTGCCTCACAGGCAAGTTTGGGCGAGTTGCTGGCGCAAGGCAAAGACAACTTGGACGCGTGGTGGATCGGCCTGTCTGCCGTCGCTACGCTGACGGTGATGCTGCTTTTGCTGGTCATGATCGGCGAAGGTTTGCGTCAGGCATTTGACGTACGCGCACGCAGTTAATTGCTTTTCTAAAGCGTGAAGAGGGTGGGCTGAAAAGCTTATCCTGCATTCTCAGGGCCGTCTGAAAAGTTTCAGACGGCCTCATCCATTCGTTTGAATCATTAAAAACCATGAATCAAGAAATCACATTTCTTACTCTTTTTCTGCTCGGCTTTTTTGGCGGAACGCATTGCGTCGGTATGTGCGGCGGATTGAGCAGCGCATTTGCTTTGCAGCTGCCGCCACATTTAAACCGAATCGGGCTGATTGTATTGTTGAACTTGGGGCGCATCAGTAGCTATGTCGTCATCGGCCTTCTGGTCGGCTTGGTCGGGCAGGTCGGCATTTCCTTGGACGATACACGCGCAGTTCAAAACGGTTTGTATATTGCCGCCAATGTCTTATTGCTTTTGCTTGGACTGTATCTTGCCGGTATTTCGACTGCCGCAACCAAAATCGAAGGCATCGGAAAACCGATATGGAAACGCCTGAATCCTTTGCTGAACAAATTGTTGCCGATTAAATCGGTGCCTGCCTGTTTCGGCGTCGGCGTGCTTTGGGGTTGGCTGCCTTGCGGTTTGGTGTACAGCGCGTCTTTGTATGCCTTGGGCAGCGGCAATGCTTTGCACGGCGGGCTGTATATGCTGGCGTTTGCATTGGGGACATTGCCGAACCTGCTTGCGATGGGCATATTTGCAGCGCAGTTGAAAACCTTTCTGCAAAAACGCATGGTTCGTTTGTGCGCCGGATTGTTGGTGGCAGGATGGGCGATATGGCGCTTGGCTGTATTTGAGATGGGGCAAATCGGGTAAGGTAAAAAGGTTTTATTTAGTTTGTTGTTTTGCAATCAAAAAGGCCGTCTGAAAGATTTTCAGACGGCCTTTTCACAAGAAAGATTTAATGTATCAAATTCCAAGCCATCTTGGCGGCAATCAGCAGCAACATAATACCGAAGGCGATTTTGAGTTTTCGGGCGGGCAGCTTGTGCGCCGTTTTTACGCCGAGCGGAGCAAAGAGGATGGTGGCAATGCTCAATATGGCCACGGCCGGAAGATAGATAAAGCCTGCCGCGCCTTTAGGCAGGTTGGCAATATGCAAACCGTTGGCAAAATAGCCGATGGTGCCGGCAATCGCAATCGGCCATGCTAAACCTGAAGATGTGCCTATGGCGCGGTGTGCCGGAAAGTTGCAATAGAGTAGAAATGGAACGGATAGCGAGCCGCCACCGATACCGACCCAACTCGAAGCCGCCCCAAAAAGCGTGCCGACGGTTGTCAGGCCGGGGAGGGCAGGCAGGGTGCGTGAAGGTTTGGGTTTGGAATCGCGTAGGGTTTTAAGTGCGATAAAGGCAAGAAATGCAATAAAGAAAACTTGCAAAGCCAGCGTCGGCATATATTTTGCCGTTGCTGCGCCGAGGAGTACGCCAAGTATCATGCCCGGCGTCATCCGGCGGACGGTCGCCCAATCGATGGCGTGCTTTTTATGTTGGGCGTACATACTAGAGAAGGTGGTAAACACCATGACGGCAAAGGAAGTGCCGATGGCAAGATGCTGTGCATAGGGGTGGCCGCCTATACCTTGCAGTTGCAATGCCCATAAGACGACAGGGACGATCAACGTGCCACCGCCTACGCCGAATAGTCCGGCAATAAAGCCCGCCGCGCTGCCGACGGCGAGCAGGGCAAGGATGATGTCCCAAGACCACATTTCAGACGGCCTTGTCGTGTTTGTGAGTTTTATGGCGTTTTTTAAACCAACGGATGACTGCCATCACATAACCGGACAGGCTGTAACCGAGGAAAAATAGGAAGAGGACGAGAGAAGGCTCCCAGTTGATGAGCAGCAATACCAACACGGCCAACACCATGCCCATAAACGGTACTTGGCGGCGGATGTTGATTTCTTTGAAGCTCCAAAACGGAATCTGCACAATCATGGAAATGCCGGCAAACAGGGTGATACCCAATGCCCACCAATGCACGCCGGGGAAGCGTTCGATGCTGTGGTTGACCCAAATCAGGCCGACAATCAACGCAGCGGCGGTCGGGCTGGGCACGCCGATAAACCAGCGTTTGTCGACTTTGCCGATAAGCGTGTTGAACAGTGCCAAACGCAGAGCGGCGCAGGCGCAGTAGATAAAGGCGACGGAATAGCCGATTTTGCCAAACTGCCAAAGTTGCCATTTGTAGGCAATCAGGGCAGGCGCGACGCCGAAACTGACCATATCGGCGAGGCTGTCGAGCTGTTCACCGAATGCGCTCTGGCTGTTGGTCAAGCGGGCAACGCGTCCGTCCATGCCGTCGAGCAGCATGGAAAGGAAAACTGCAATCGCCGCTGTTTCATAACGTCCGTGCATGGACTGGGTAATGGCAAAGAACGCGCAAAACAGTGCGGCGATGGTAAAGGAATTGGGCAGCAGGTAAATGCTGTTTTTGCGGATGGAGTTGCGTGGAGGAATCGGATTTTCTGTATTTTGTGCGTTGTCCATAATGTTTCCGTATATGCTGCGTGTGCAGATGAGGCATTATACCGCATTGGTTGGTTAAGGATTTTTAAAAGGCAGACATAGTTTCACTTCAATCGCATAAAGCTTCAGACGGCCTTTATTTTATCAGTCAAACAACTCGCCCTGCGCCTGCTCTTTGGTCACGCGTACATCGGTTTCGCCGTCGGCAAAAGTGATGTGCAGTTTTTGCCCTTGTTTCAACGTATCGGCATTGCGGATGACTTGTCCGCGGGTGTTTTTGACGACCGAGAAGCCACGCTCCAGAATATGCTGCGGCGATACGGCTTCGAGCAATGCGGTTTGGGCGGTCAGGCTTTGACGGTGGTGGGCAAGCAGCTGGTGGAAGGAATGCGATAGGGTCGACTGAAAGCGGTCGATGTTGTGTTTGTAAATGGAAACATCAGGACGGCAATGTTTCAGGGTTTGGGTTTGGCGTTCAAAACGGGCGGTATGGGCACGGAGATTTTGCGTCATCGAGTAAGACAGCATTTGCGCCAGCTTGCTGATTGAAGCGCGCTGATCGTCAAGTTTTTGGCGCGGATGACGGATTTGCCGCGCCAACCAGTCGAGTTTTTGGCTGGCATCGAAATATCGTTGCTCCAAAACAGTTTTCAGACGGCCTTGCGCTTGGGCTAGACGATGTAGCGATTCTTGGCGGTTGGGGCTGACCAATTCTGCCGCGCCGGTCGGTGTCGGTGCGCGCACGTCGGCAACAAAGTCGGCGAGCGTGAAATCGGTTTCGTGTCCTACGCCGCTGACGACCGGAATCGCGCAGGCTTCAATGGCGCGCACGACCGGTTCTTCGTTAAACGCCCACAAGTCTTCAATGCTGCCGCCGCCGCGACAGACAATCAATACGTCACACTCGGCGCGTTGCGAAGCGGTTTTAATCGCTTGGGCAATTTGCAATTCGCTGCCTGTGCCTTGAACGGGCGTTGGATAAACGATAACGGGGATTTCGGGCGCGCGGCGGTTTAAGGTGGTTACAACATCGCGCAATGCCGCCGCCGCCAGACTGGTAACGATGCCAATACATTGCGGACGGGCAGGTAACGGTTTTTTGCGTTCCGCCGAAAACGCACCCTCCGCCTGCAACTGCGCTTTCAATCGTTCATAGGCTTCGTAAAGCTGCCCCAAACCTTTGAGCCACACCTCATTTACGGTAATTTGAAATTCGCCCCGCGCTTCATAAATACTGATTTTTCCTGATACCTCGATATGGTCGCCTTCTTTCAAAGGCTTCGCCAAGCGCATGGCCGCACCCTTAAACATCGCGCAACGCACCTGAGCGCGGCTGTCTTTGAGCGAGAAGTAATAATGTCCGCTGGCGGCACGGGTCAGGTTGGATACTTCACCAGCAATCCACAAGCCTGCAAGATGGTCTTCCAGCAAAGCTTTGGCAAGGGCGTTGAGTTCGGATACGGAAATGGAGGAGGGCGCGAAAAGTTCGGACATTGCGAAACAGGAAAAATTTGGGAAAGCTGAATTATAAGGGTTTTAGGACGATTCGTTGTATTCGTTTTTATGAAACTTGCGTCCTTTGTTTTAATATTATCAAAGCCGCATGTTCAGACGGCCTTGTCCGGGCAGGCTTGTGTTATATTATCGTTTGATTTTCGCTTCAAAAGCCGTGCGTATGCCCAAACTCCACCAAATTATCGAGCGCCATTGGCAATCCCCCAATCCGTTTTTGTCTTTGCTGTTAAAACCATTGTCCAAGCTGTTTGCCAAAATTGCGGCGAAACGGCGCGATGATTTTGTTTCAGGCCGTCTGAAAAGCGAAAAATTGCCTGTGCCAGTGGTGGTGGTCGGCAATATCCATGCAGGCGGAACAGGGAAAACGCCGATAGTCGCCGCGCTGGTGTCGGGTTTGCAGAAAAAGGGCGTTAAGGTCGGCATCATCAGCCGGGGTTACGGGCGCAAGAGCAAGGCGGTTCATGTATTGAATACAGCCAGCAGCGCGGCAGATGCAGGCGACGAGCCTTTATTGCTGTTTCGCCAAACCGGTGCGCCGACGGCGGTAGGCAGCAGCCGTGCAGAAGCAGTTAGGGCATTGCTTGCGGCGCATCCGGAGCTTGAATTGATTGTGGCCGACGACGGTTTGCAACATTATGCCTTGCAGCGCGATATGGAAATTGCCGTATTTCCGGCGGCAGATACGGGGCGGATGGATTTGGATTTACTGCCCAACGGCAGCTTGCGCGAACCTTTGTCTCGGTTGGCTTCCGTTGATGCGGTTGTCGTCAGCGGCGGAAAAGCAGATGTGGCGTTTAGGCCGTCTGAAAATATGTTTGCCAGCCATATTGAAACAGGGCGGATTTACCGTTTGAACAGGCCGTCTGAAATACTGGATACAGGCCGTCTGAAAAACCAAACCGTCGCCGCCGTCGCCGGTATCGCCAAACCGGAGCGTTTTTTCGATTCGCTGCGGAATATGGGCATTACCTTGAACCAAACCGTCGCACTGCCCGACCATGCCGATATCGCAGTAGCAGACTTGCCCAATGCGGATGTGGTCATTATTACGGAGAAAGATGCGGTCAAGTTTTCAGACGGTCTTAATCTGAATCATGTATGGGTATTGCCTGTTTGTGCGATAATTGAGCCGGACTTGGCGGCGTTTGTATCCGCGAATGTTTCAATCTAAATGCTTATAGATGTTTCACAGATGTTTTAAAGATGATCTTCAAACTACGCAATAGGAGTAAATCATGAAGTTAAAATATTTGTTGGTCGCTTGTGCAGCTTTATTTGTATCCACTCAAAGCCTGGCTGCTAAACCAAGTGATGAATCTGCAATGAAATGGTTGGAGATTCAAGGGATAAGCAATAATTATAGCGAGAAAGTACAACGTTCTTTGGAGATGGTGAATAAAGAGGACAATGAGCGCTTGTTAACGATGACGCCCAAAGCTCAAAAAGCGCAGATGAAGGCAGTCATCAGCCGTTATATGAAAAATATGCAAGACGATTTGAGTCGCCCTGAGTTGAAAAAGCAATGGTTGGATGAAGAAAAGCGTGCCGTACAGAAAGTATTTACACAAGAAGAAGTCGATGTAACCAACCGTTTTTTCTCTTCAGCTCAGGGAAAAAATATTTTGAAAAAGATAAGAAGTTTACAACAGCATGGTGGAAATCTTGAGGATATGTTGAGCTAATCGGATATAGAAAAGATGGCTGAAGCATTTGGGCATGGTGCCGGTAAGTCTGCGCTCGAAAAAGTCAAACATTTCGATAAGCTGAGTGATGAGATTATCCAAAAAAACATGAGTCAAAACTACCTCAATGCAAGTGATAAATATACGCCCGCTTTTGAGGAGCAGACACATGGTATTTTATGCAAGGGCAACAAAAATTTGCCGAAATGTGCCAAATAATTCTCCGATCATCTGTAAATATTTATTTTTTGTTGAAAGGTAGAAAAAAATGAAACTGAAAACCTTATTATTGCCCGTCGCCGCGCTGGCATTGTGTGCCAACGCATTTGCCGCCCCACCCAGCGATGCGTCGCTGGAGCGTCTGTTTGAAGTACAGAAGATGGATGCCCTGTTAGACCAGTCTTTCCAAAGCATGGAGAGCATTGTGCTTTCCGATCCGAATGCACAGAAATTTTTGAAAGATGTGCCGGAAGACAAACGTCCGCAGTTGGAGGCGGTATTGAAAAAGTATGCAAACCAATCAATTGCCGAAATCAATACGCCGCAAGTGCGCGCCCAATTGCGTAAAGCGACTTTAGACGGCATGAAGACGGTTTATACGCAGGAAGAAGTCAACGCATTGATTGGCTTTTACAGCACGGCGGTAGGTCAATCGATAATGGACAAAACGCCGCGCTATCTTGAGGCAACGGTGAAACCTATGATGGACATCCTTGCCGGCAAATACACCCAATCCAACCAAAGCGCAAACCTGAGACGTGAAATCCGCCAAATCATGTGCGAAGGCAAAAATCCTGCCCAAGCCTGCGCCAAACAGCATAACAAACCGGCACGGAAAAAATAATGCCGCTTGAGGTCGTCTGAAAACGAGCGAAGCAAGTTTCGCCAAAACGAGCGAAGCGAGCTTCGCTAAAACCATCAAACCCGAAAGAAACCCCATGGAAAAAAAATTCTTAGACATCCTCGTCTGCCCCGTTACCAAAGGCAGGCTGGAATATCATCAGGACAAACAGGAATTGTGGAGCCGTCAGGCGAAGCTGGCTTATCCGATTAAAGACGGCATCCCTTATATGCTGGAAAACGAAGCACGAGCGTTGAGCGAAGAGGAACTGAAAGCATGACCGAATTTGTCGTATTGATTCCGGCGCGGCTGGATTCATCGCGCCTGCCCGGAAAAGCCTTGGCGGACATCCACGGCAAACCGATGGTTGTACGCGTTGCCGAACAAGCAGCAAAAAGTGAGGCTGCGCGTGTTGTCGTTGCCACCGACCATCCCGATATTCAGACGGCCTGTCAGGCGCATGGTGTCGAAGTGGTCATGACTTCCAATCAACACGAAAGCGGTACAACGCGCCTTGCCGAAGCGGCCAATACGCTGAAACTGCCGCAACATCTGATTGTCGTGAACGTACAAGGCGACGAGCCTTTAATCGATCCCGAACTCATCAACCGTACGGCTGAAGTTTTGGTTGAAAACAATGTGCAAATGGCGACGGCCGCCCACGAATTGCACGATTTTGACGAGTTTATGAATCCTAACGTTGTCAAAGCCGTCCTCGACAAAAACCGCAACGCCATCTATTTCAGCCGCGCCCCGATTCCTTATCCGCGCGACGCCATGCGCGCCGAAAAACGCGAATTACCTTCAGAAACAACTGTTTTGCGCCATATCGGCATTTATGCCTATCGTGCAGGTTTCCTGCAACGCTATTCCGAAATGGAAGTTTCTCCTTTGGAAACCATTGAATCTCTGGAACAATTGCGCGTCCTGTGGCACGGTTATCCGATTGCCGTTGAAATTGCCCAAGAAGCGCCAGCCGCCGGCGTGGATACGCAGGAAGATTTGGACAGGGTAAGGGCTGTGTTCGAGGCCGTCTGAAAGGAAAAAACATGAATGATTTACGCCATTTGAGCCGTGACGAACAAAAACTGCTTGCCGATGTCGCTTTGCTGGTCAAAGACGACGATCAAGAGTTCAACTACGAAATGTTGAAAGTGGCCGCGCCCGACGAGGCCAGCGGCGAATTTTGGTTTCGCATGGCAGAAATGCTCAGCACCCTGCCGCCCAACCAATCCTTAGATTTGCGCATGACCGGCGGACGGTTGGCGGTCGCCGTATCGATTTTATCGGTGTTGTTGCAGGAAAGCCCCGATATTCCCCAGCTTTGGGCACAAAAAGTGATTGCGCTCAACTATCTGGCACACGGCCATCGGACACGTGCCCTCGGTTTAGCGCAACAGCCGGACAAAGCGGCAGAAGCCAACGAGGAAGAATATTTGGCAAAAGCCTTGTCCCAAAACCTACTTTCCACGTTGAAAGACGCGTTGGAACGCTTCCCTGAAGACAGCTGGTTTATCGAAATGCGCGATGATGCGTGGCAGCACTTTGGCACAGAACAGGCCGTCTGAAGTTTTGAACGATAAACGCAAGGCGTGTAGAATTAAACAAACATTAAATCCATAAACCAAGAAGGACTCATCATGAAAGTATTATTGTTGGGCGCACCAGGCGCCGGCAAAGGCACACAGGCTCAATTCATCACTGCTGCATTCGGCATTCCTCAAATCTCTACCGGCGATATGCTCCGCGCTGCCATCAAAGCAGGCACTCCGCTGGGTTTGGAAGCAAAAAAAATCATTGATGAAGGCGGTTTGGTACGCGACGACATCATTATCGGCATGGTTAAAGAGCGCATTGCCCAAGATGACTGCAAAAACGGTTTCCTGTTTGACGGTTTCCCACGCACATTGGCGCAAGCCGAAGCTATGGTTGAAGCCGGTGTGGATTTGGATGCCGTGGTTGAAATCGATGTGCCTGACAGCGTGATTGTCGACCGCATGAGCGGCCGCCGTGTGCATTTGGCTTCCGGCCGTACTTACCACGTTACCTACAATCCGCCTAAAGTTGAAGGCAAAGACGACGTAACCGGCGAAGATTTGATTCAACGCGACGACGACAAAGAAGAAACCGTGAAAAAACGCCTTGCCGTTTACCACGAGCAAACCGAAGTTTTGGTTGATTTCTACAGCAAATTGGAAGGCGAACACGCGCCTAAATATATCAAAGTTGACGGTACCCAAGCAGTAGAAACCGTGAAAGCCGAAGTATTGAAAGGTTTGGGCAAATAAGTTTTGCCGAAGTAAAATCATGAGGCCGTCTGAAAAAATATTTTCAGACGGCCTTTTTCATTATTGTATAAATCAACTGAATTTTTGTTCCAGTTCTTTTGCAAGAGTCCATCCTGCTGCTTCAAGTAATGCAACAGAAATAGTTGGTGCAACAACGCTGCCTAAGCCTGGAATTAATTTTGACAATTCTTTTGCTATTGTTTTTATGGGTTGTTTTAACATGGTATTTTTAATTGCAGCTATAGCCATTGCCTTGGCAGCCGCTTCGGTCATATTACCACCAAAAACAGCACAAAGGCTTGTGCACATAGTAGTCATTGTAACCATATCTGTAGCGATACCAAGTCCTGGTACGGGTATGGCGTTGCCTGCGGCAGCAGCAATTGCATGAGAATGAATAATTTTATGGCATTTTGATTCTTGGTCCGGTGTCATGGTTTTCTCACAATAGGTAAAGTATAAAATCATTAAATACTACGTTATTCGTAGTAAATAATCAAGAGAAATATACGAAATTCGTAACTTTGATTTTTAGGATAGAAGTTATGAATTTACAAGAAGTTTTTATAAAGCGATTTAAGGAAGCGAGAAAAGCAAAAAATTTGACGCAGGAGAAGCTGGGACTGGCGATAGGATTAGATGAGTTTGTGGCGAGTACGCGTATTAATCGCTATGAGAAAGGAAATCATCAGCCTGATTTAAATACTTTGCAGAAAATTGCTGAAGTATTGGAAGTTCCACCAGCCTTTTTTTTCAGTGATGATGAATTTTCTGTAAAAATTTTAGATTTATATAAGAATAATTAAGGTGTGTTGTGATGAGGCCGTCTGAAAAAATATTTTCAGACGGCCTTTTGTGTACAAAAGCTGTTAAAATCGAAGCTATAACCGTTTATCCGCAGGCATCTTATGAATCCCTTAATCTCCGACTTCCAAACCCAGCAACAACGTACTCCCGTCATCGTCGCCCTTGATTTTGCCAACGAAAAAGATACGCTCGGATTTGTTCGTAATCTTGACCCGACATTGTGTCAAATCAAAATCGGCAAAGAGCTGTTTACCGCAACCGGCCGTAGTTTGGCAGAAAGCTTAATCAATCAAGGTTTCAAACTTTTCCTCGATTTGAAATACCACGATATTCCCCACACAGTTGCTCAGGCCTGTAAAGTTGCTGCCGATATGGGCGTTTGGATGGTCGATATGCACGCCTCCGGTGGCCGCCGCATGATGGAAGCCGCCGTAGAAGCCGTTGTCGGATATCACACCAAGCCGCTTTTGATCGGTGTAACCGTGTTGACCAGCATGGAACAAAGCGACTTGGCCGAAATCGGTTTGAACATCGCCCCTGAAGAACAAGTCATCCGCTTGGCGAAACTGGCGCAAAGTTCAGGCTTGGACGGCGTGGTCTGCTCCGCCCAAGAAGCTGCACCGTTGCGCCGCGAATTGGGACAAGATTTCGTCTTGGTCACACCGGGTATCCGCTTGGACGTTGCCAGTAATAATGACGATCAACGCCGCATCATGACCCCGGCCGAAGCATTGGCGGCAGGCTCGACTTATCTGGTAATGGGCCGTCCGGTAACCAAAGCTGCTGATCCGGTAGCCGTATTGCGCGAAGTGAACCGCGTGGCGAATGCTTAAGTATAATAATTTTGATGTTGTTCAAAGAAACTATCTCACTTTGATACGGTAGATAAATAGCCA
Source organism: Neisseria perflava (assembly GCF_002863305.2). Taxonomy (NCBI): domain Bacteria; kingdom Pseudomonadati; phylum Pseudomonadota; class Betaproteobacteria; order Neisseriales; family Neisseriaceae; genus Neisseria; species Neisseria perflava. The sequence continues at coordinate 1,181,616 of NZ_CP136962.1, read as the reverse complement.
GAAAATTTCAGCTTGGAAAGGAATTTGTCCGATGTCTCAATGTAGTCCAGATGTGAGTAATATTTTTGATCTTGATGCATTCCCGGAAGATGATTTGCTTGTAACGGATGCACCTGTTGGATGGTATGCAATCGTATCGCATAAAATTGTCAAAGAAGGGCTTCCTGTTAGATTCATGTATCGGGAGCATCAAGGAAATTTACCATTTGACAGCGGATGGCGAGTATTTTCCGGAACAGAAGATAATGAATACACGAATAATCCTGAAAATTTCTCTTTTCATAGTTTAACGCGGCTTACTCATTATCAAGCAGATGTTGGAGAGCTGTTTTGGATGGATATTGGTAGTGTTTTTGAAAAAAAAGAAGGAGAGGATTGTTTTTCTCCTGTTGCCGATTGGTCTCCTTTCGACTTTGAAGAATAATAAAAAGTCAGATTTTATTTTTAATCAGTAAATCTGCCAGATAAGTGCTGAGAATATATTGAAGTTTTCACACATATAAACAACTTATTTTGGAGTGCATAAAATGCCCACCAAGTTCCAACAAGAAACCCTCAAATCACGTTTTTCACAAGCCAAAGTCCTTGTTGTCGGCGATGTGATGCTCGACCGTTATTGGTTTGGTGATGTGTCCCGTATTTCTCCTGAAGCCCCCGTGCCGGTGGCGAAAATCGGACGTATCGACCAACGCGCGGGTGGCGCGGCAAACGTTGCGCGCAATATCGCCTCATTGGGCGGTAAAGCAGGGCTGTTGTCCGTTACCGGCGATGATGAAGCTGCAGATGCACTGGATGCGTTGATGGCGCAAGACAGTGTTTCTTCCTATCTGATGCGTGACAAGCAAATTGCGACTACTGTCAAACTGCGCGTTGTTGCCCGTAATCAGCAGCTTATCCGACTTGATTTTGAAGAGCCGCCTCATCGTGAAGTGTTGGAACAAATCAAGCAGCAATACCGCGAAGTGTTGCCTGAATATGATGCCATTATTTTTTCAGATTACGGCAAGGGCGGTTTGTCGCATATTTCCGATATGATCGATTGGGCGAAGCAGGCCGGTAAACCCGTTTTAATCGACCCGAAAGGTGATGATTACGAAAAATATGCCGGCGCTACGCTGATTACGCCTAACCGTGCAGAATTGAAAGAAGTGGTGGGTAGCTGGAAAAACGAAAACGATTTGACCGAGAAAGCCCAAAATCTGCGCCGCCATCTCGACTTGACCGCTATTTTGCTGACCCGAAGCGAAGAGGGTATGACCTTGTTCAATGAGGGCGAGCCGATTTATCAGCCTACACGGGCTCAAGAAGTTTATGATGTATCCGGTGCGGGCGATACCGTTATTGCCGGAGTGGGTTTGGGTTTGGCGGCAGGTTATACCATGCCCGAAGCGATGCACCTTGCTAATACGGCGGCAGGCGTTGTCGTGGCAAAACTTGGTACGGCGGTGTGCTCGTTTGCCGAATTGACCAAGGCATTGGAAGAGCAATAATGATTGTTTCAGACGGCCTTAAAATTCTAAATGCCGTCTGAAAATAAGAGTTGGAAAATAATCCAGACAGAAAAGTTTTTATTTTCAGACGGCATGATTACTTCAAGGCCGTCTGAAAAATCAAAATAAAGGAAACTCATTATGACCATTATCGTAACAGGCGCGGCCGGCTTTATCGGCAGCAACATCGTTAAAGCACTTAACCAGCGCGGTATTACCGACATTGTTGCCGTTGACAATCTGAGCAAAGGCGAAAAATTTAAAAACCTTGCCGAGTGTGAAATTGCCCATTATCTCGATAAACACGAATTCATCCGCCAAGTGCGCGGCCATCTTCTGCCTTACGATAATATCGAAGCGGTTTTCCATCAAGGTGCGTGTTCCGACACGATGAACCACGACGGCCTCTACATGATGGACAACAACTATCAGTACACGCTCGACCTCTTGGACTGGTGTCAGGACGAACGTATTCCGTTCCTCTACGCCTCCAGCGCCGCCGTGTACGGCAAAGGCGAAATCTTCCGCGAAGAGCGCGAACTGGAAAAACCACTCAATGTGTACGGCTACTCTAAATTCTTGTTTGACCAAGTATTGCGCCGCCGCATGAAAGAAGGTTTGACCGCCCAAGTCGTCGGCTTCCGTTACTTCAATGTTTACGGGCAACAAGAGCAACATAAAGGCCGTATGGCATCCGTCGCCTTCCACCATTTCCACCAATACCGAGAACACGGCTATGTTAACCTGTTTGGCGCCAATGACGGCTACGGCAACGGCGAGCAAACACGCGACTTTGTCAGCGTAGAAGACGTCGCCAAAGTTAACCTTTACTTCTTCGATCATCCTGAGCTTTCAGGTATCTTTAACCTCGGTACAGGCCGCAGCCAACAGTTTAACGAACTCGCCGCCGCAACCGTCAACGCCTGCCGTGCGGCCGAAGGCAAGCCTGAAATGAGTTTGAAAGAGTTGGTTGAAGAAGAACTTATCCGTTATATCCCATTCCCAGATGCACTTAAAGGCAAATATCAGAGCTTTACTCAAGCGGACATAACCAAGCTGCGCGAAGCCGGGTATAAAGAAGAATTCTTGGATGTAAAACAAGGCGTCAGTCGTTACGTTAAATGGATGCTGGAGAAATTGGTTTAAGTCCTTCTAATTTGAATGATAAGGCCGTCTGAAAAAGGATTTTCAGACGGCCTTATCATTTTGGGAAATTTTGCAAAGGTCTCAGTTCGTCAAAACGGCAAAACAGGTTGAAATCGATGCGGGTGATGAGGCTGTGTTCGAGTTCGGGATCGGATAGGCTGTGCCATTTTCTGAGCAGGACGGCTTTGAACATGGACAACAGGGGATAGGTGGGACGGCCGCGGTGGTCTCGGAGGTAACGGTTTTTTTGACGATTCAGGTATTGTTCGATCGGTTGCCAATCAATCACCTGATCCAACTTCAATAGTGGAAAGCGGTCGATGTGTTTGGCGATTATGGCTTGGGCGGTTTGCTGGAAGAAGGTGCTCATGGAAAATCCCCTAAATGTCTTGGTAGGAATTTAGGGGATTTTTGGGAATTTTGCAAAGGTCTCAATTTGCTTTTCTTCGATGAAAATTGAAATAGTAAGGCTCCATTAGGGTAGAAGTGTATCTGCTGGAGTATTTGTAAAAGCTGTTGAGGTACTTAGATGTGAATAAATGAAATGAGATGATGCTATAACCAGTAAAACAAAAATGACTGGGAGTTTTTTAGTCTATTTATATTTATGTTTTTTAATGGGGCTGTACTAGACTAGCCCTAAATTTCACACCACTCCCGCAGGATTTTAAGCTGCCGGGAGGGTGTGCCGAAGTTAAACCGAAATTCGCATTCTTTCAAGAACAGCGGGAAGAATTTGCGTTCGATTCCGTTGTATTTGCGTAAGACGCGTTTTGCCTGATTCCAAAAATTATCAATGCCGTTAATGTGGTTCTGACGGTCTGCAAATTCCTTGGAATGGTTGATGCGGTAATGAATAAAACCGCTCACGTCCAACTTGTCGTAACTGCTCAGACTATCGGTATAAACAATACTGTCCGGCATAATTTTCTGTTTGATAACAGGCATCAGAGTATCGGACTTGGCATTATCTACGACAACGGTATAGCCCTGTCCGTTGCGTTTCAGGATGCCAAAGACAACTACTTTTCCTGCTGCACCGCGACCACGTCTGCCTTTACGCCGTCCGCCGAAATAACTTTCGTCCAGCTCAACAGAGCCCTCAAAAACCTCATCGGCAGCCAAGGCCAAATGATGGCTGATAACCGTGCGGATTTTACGGTAGAACAATGCTGCCGAATTGGGATGGATACCCAAAATATCGGCGGCAGGACGGGCGGTAACTTCCAGTACAAAAAAACGGAGCAGTTCTTTCTGTACTTTTTTCTTTAATTTGCAGTGCGTTATCTTCATATTTCGAGGGTAACATATCTGCTAATCTAGTACAGCCCCTAAGGGAAATATATGTAAGCTGGAGAACGTTGCGATTATTTGGGTAAATATGTAGATGCAAATACCAACAGATTCGGATATTTCAACACAGTTTATATCACTCTAGACTCAATCGCTAGGTAGATTAAGAAACGAAATAAAGGAACGATAGCCTTCATATAACGACCGCTTACCCCAAAAGACGTCTCGGGAGAAGCACTGACTATTAATAATGATTGGATAGAAAACCCTCCTGCAAAATTAAACTGATTAGGGGACAAGATGTAACTACAAACAAGACAACGAGAAATTATCTACCTTATTTATAATTTAAATATAGAAGTGATACGGTTGGTCATCATTGTTGCTTTAAGTCCAATTTCACTACCGCATTTTGGACATTTTTCAAGTTTAGGCAGCAAAACATCCGATTTATTGACCACAGCTTGTCGCCAATCACATTGACTACATGCCCATTGTTGTGGCGTTTTTAACGAAACAGGCATGATTAATCTCCTTTCACAAATGGATAAAATGGGTTACCCCATGCTTCGTCGAGCGGATTGTTCATCATGACGTGCAAAAATACGGGAAGGATTTTGCTTAAAAACGCACAAGCTGATTTGACTTGTTCGCGGTTGGCAGAACTGTTCCATGTTGCGCCACCATGTACGATTTGATTACGCAGTGTATATAAGCGGTCAAACACTGCTATCAGCAAAGTATCGGTATCCTGCTGCGCTAATGCTGAACTAATTTTCTGATTGGCCACGTAAAAATTGTGTTCAAATTCATCTCGTGAAATCGAACCATTATGAAAATCCCAAAATGATTGAAATACATAACGATTGTTAACCAGTGCGCGAAGATCTGAAGAAAACACTTGCCATACTAAGTTATAAATTTGCTTATCCTCATCCAAGCGACAAATCCGATTGAGAAATTCGCGTAATACAGCTCTATCTTGGCTAGTTTTAAGATTGAAATCGCGGGCATAAATTGCGTTAAATGCAATCCATAGTGACACAAAACCAAAATCCCAATCACTTTGCGTTTTTTCTAATACTTGCCATGCAGTTTTCGATAAGCGTGTTTTGGAGTGTGGTGTATTGATTTTTAAGGCTCGATTAAGTTCGCAAGAACCACCGTCTGCTAACAACACTTCAGCGCGTTTCAGCCAGCTAATTGCGCGATGAATGCGTAGGCGGAAAGGTTCAGGATAATGGTTACGTTGGTCGTGGTGTAGTTGGTTTAAATCGTCTAAATCCATATCAACTCCCTTTTTTTTCTTGTTGAAACTTTTGACATATTTCAACATTTAATTGTACAAATTTTTGCCAAGTTATTTGTTCATTCAAATGAGTTGCGTAAAATTCTTCTATCCGACAAATCAAAGGTCGGTCTAAATAAATTTGGCATAATTTACTGGAATCATCAAAATGGCGACAAGTGCCATCACCTCTGTCCAAAAAAGCAGTTAATTTGCTTTCATTGACACGGCGACAGCACTCGCCACATGCATTACATGGAAACGGTTCACGCATTGTATGCTACAGTGTAATATGCTGATAATTGCTCAATCCATTCACTATTTTGGCGGTCATCGTTTCTGAAACCTTGGCGCAAAGCGTGAATTTGTTTCATGATATTGGTAAAAATTTCATCAGTTACTTTTTCAGTATGTTCACGCATTATATTTTCAAATCGCGAAGCAATATCGTTTGATATGTCGGTAATTTGTTGCATAGTACGTTCACGTTGGCGATTGTGTTCATCGATTTTTTGTTGCATTTGCGTGGTTTGGCTATCTTCTGTAAATATATCTTTTAATGCAAATAGGCCTGTAATCATGGGACCGATATACGGTAATTTATTCATAATTGCCTTAGCCCATTTCTCCATTGTTTTAATTCCGATGCCTTTCATAAGCTCAGGAAGATATTTTTTTACAAATTTCAATGATTCCACAATATATTCAGGTTTTGCTAATTTAGTTAATCGCTCCACAGTTTGCGCCATCATTTCAGGTGAAATTTGTGATGCTTCTTGCACAATTGATTCTACATTCTCCATTGAAGGCGAAGAATTATCTATATTTTGAATATTGATATTAGCCATTTCAAAATTACTTGGTGGAATTTCTGCTTGAATATTATCGATATCTACCTGTAATTGTTGCATTAAGGCTTCAACTTCATTTTGTAAAGTATTATTCACTTTTTCTGCGCTGTATTCAAAGGCTGCCTGAATACATTTTTCGATATCTGATTCAGATAAATTTTCTTCTCCAAAAACGTTACGACGTAATTGACGTTGAACTTCGCTTCCAATGCGATTACGTTCATTGGCAATTGCTTGACGTACATTGCGACGAACTTGATTTTTATTGCGTTCAATATTTTTTAGCAAGTCATCGTATTTTTTTACCATATCTGCTTGCGAACGCATTTTCAATATATTCAGGCTGCCTGAAAGAAAATCGACTAACGCATTTTTCAAACGAACATAAATTGTATCTTGTGAAATGCTTTGCAAAAATTCAGTCAAACGCTTTTCAAATTCAGGAAATCCGCTACTTTCTAGCAAAGCTGATTTATTTTCCGTTTTAGCTTTAAGAGCACTTTTCGCATTTACTCGCACAATAGGGATATCTTTTAAAACATTACTTAACCCCGATTTAGCTGCTAATTCTTGCAGACGTGATTGCGTTTGGTCTTTCAGTTTTTGAAAATCTTCAATAGCCAACGGTTGCTTTTCATTGAATACCAAAAAGACTTGTTTACGCGCTTTGACCAACTCTAATAATTTGGACAAGGTTCCCAACTCTTCTGCCACACCTACAGGATTAACCACAAAAATAACCGCATCGGCTTTCAACATTTCTTCATCGGTAATTTGTTCATGTTCAATCGGTGCATCTACACCTGGCGTATCCAGGATATCGTATTGCCTCCAACGATATGCACTCACGCTATCTGTTTTAGGTACATCATCGATTTCTGCGACTACTTTGCCCAGTAGTGCGTTAATCAAGGTACTTTTACCAGCGTTGTACACGCCGTACACCATAATATGTGCATCCGGTTTTTTACGTTTGTCTTCAAACATGGTTTGCACAGTTTGAAATTCAGTGGTTTCAAACTGATTAGTTTGAACAAAATGAGCCGTTTTATCATAGGTTTGAAATAAAATTTCTGCTTGAATACTCATGTTTCTACCTTTTTATAGAATAAATTACATTTGTTTTAATACAAGTTCTACATCATCATGCAAATCTTGTAATTGATTTTCCATGTGCTGTACATCATCGTTTAAGTCTTGAAGCAACTTTTTCGCTTCTTGTAAAACTTGGTTGAGTAGTTTATCGGCACTCTGTGAGATTTGTTGGCTAACTGCTTCCGAATAAGCTGTTATCGCAACATAACGGATTTCATGGAAATTGTCCCCCACAGGTAAAGAAATTCTTTCGGTAATTGATGATGCATCACTGCCTAATACGTTACCTAACATACCACCTACAAAACTACCTGCTACCGCTCCAGCTGGTCCACCAATAAATGCGCCAATACCCATCCCAATCAAAGTACCAATACCCGAATTACGCTTCTTCGTTCCAGAACTCACACCTGAAACAATTTCTTGCTGTTGCATTTCCACTGAAAAATCAGGTAGCTTAATCATGTCGCTACTATTGAAATCATCGCTAATTTCTTTTTGGAAATCGTTCATAATTTCATCAAACACATTTGCCAAATGTTTTTGTACGATTTTGGCACTTTCTTTGCTTAATTTTTGTTGCGCTGTCTGAATCCCCTGTTTCTTCTGGCTATCTGAATGATTTTCCAGTAGATCAAATTCATGATTAACTGCATTGGTAATATCGGATTTTGCTTTCGACTGCACCGCAGAAATGCTTTTAGGCAATTTATTTTGTAAATTCACGACCGTTTTTTCAAAATCTGCCAATAAACTACGGTACGGCGCAATATCGCGTACACAATCACTCACAAAATTTTTAAAATTAGTCATCGGTACACGCTTTTTCATCGATACACCTTCAGCATGAATCAAATCGTGCAATACAGTGAAAAACTGGCCCATGCCACTATCTTGGAATAATTCAGGTTCTCGCTCGTGCAGTTGGGCATAATGCGCCGAAAATGAAATGATTTCCATATTATTTGTTGCAGGTAAATTAAGTTTTTCCAATGCGTCAGCCACATAGCTACGCTGCTTTGCACAGGTATCGGTGTCTTTCATTACAAGGACTTGGATGATTTGTTCATTTTCATCTTCATCTTCTTCAGTTGTATCACTACCTGTGAGCAATAAAACGGTTTTTTTATCTTTGTGAAATAATTCACGGATTTCTGCCAAATCGGTTTCGCGTCCAGGCGCATCTGATTTCATGGTGTACAAAATTAAATCAGCATGTTCCACATAATCACGCGCTAATTGACCATTTTCGCTATTCACAGAATGCAGACCAGGTGAATCTACCCAAGTTAAACCCGACAAACGAAAACCTTGAATAGAACTGGTTGCTTCGGTCGCGCCAACACGAAATTCTTGTTTATTTTCCGCTTCTTTAAGTGCGTCGCCGCTAGCTACATTGGTGCGATCGTGCGAAAAATATTGTGGCTGTAAAGCTTCATGAATTGATTGTTTTAAATTAGGTACGGTATCAGGGTCGGTATTGCCCCAAGCAACATAATTGCCTAACGAGCTTTTGCCAGATTTCACTTTGCCATAAACAAATACCAGCAATGAATCGTTAAAATTTTGGCGAAACGCCACGCCCTTGTCGCGCCCTGCAATTTTTTTATCCCATTCTTCATTAGTTCTAGTCAGCACATCCATAAATTGACTGACTTGTTGTGCCAAAGGATTTTTTTCAGGTAGCCTTTTTTTTGCATCTTGCAAACGCCGAGACAAATTATCGTAAAAAGTACGGCGCAAACTTTCAAAAGCTTGGTCTTTGGATTGTGCATCATTCAGTGCTTGGCTAAATTGCACTTTCAGTTGTTCAAATGATTTCAACAAATCGGCGCGTGTAAGTACAGCATTCATAAGTTATTTCCCCTTAATTTCATGGATGTTTGTAAAATAGATTGTTTTAATTGTTGAGCTTCTTGCAACGTCAATTGAGAATCTTCAATCTCTTGCAAGGCATAGTGCAAATCGATATCTGGAGTAATTTCGACGTCATACATTGTTTTCACATAATTCAGATTAACTTCGGTTTTGTGCAAGGGTTGCATTTCTGTGTTTTGCGTAGAAATGCCAAAAAAATTATACTGATTATTTTCGTTAATATATTCTTTAATAGAGCAATGTCCGCCAAATTTCATTGAGAAATAGGGCACAACATTGTTTTCAATCGTCTCTTGCGTTTCTGATAAGCGTGTATCAAATTGTTCACGCAACAACTGTTTTGATGCTTGTTTTTGTGCCTTTTTACGTTCTTTTGCGGCCTGTTTTTTTGCAGCTTTTGCTTGTGCTGCCTGGTCATTATCGTTGTCGTCGTTGTTATCGCTAGAATCACTACGAGAACCTACAATAGCAGCACCTAGCAGCACCGCTGCTCCTGCAACTAAAAATGGTATTGCCATAATTAATCTCCAAATTTTATAAATTTACTTCTAATTAAATAGCTCGATAGCGTTTCTGTATATCAGTAACGTAATCGCGTAAGTCATCAACTGTCTGATTAAATGAGTCAAACTCATCTGCTAAATTACGAATTAACTTATTTTGTTGTTGCTCCAATCGTTTGATCACATCATCACTTTCTTCTGCTAATTCTGCCAATTTCACAGCAATGCGTTGCTTACTCACACCCTTGCTTTCACTTGCCACTTGGTGCACATAATCATTCAATTCATTGATACGACTGGCTTTGGTAAGCGCGTTTTTGTGTTCTATCATGCCTTTGCGAAAACGGGTATTGGAAATCTGAAAACATTTTGGCGAAAACCCCAAAATATCGTTGCATTGCGCCAACATTTTATTTTCAACGAGCTGGATGTTTTCAGGTGTGGCCTTATCCACTTTGCTGATTACTAGAATAATGTTTTTTTCAGCATGATCACCAAAACTATTTTTTAATTGTTGCAAAAAGTCTATTTCAATTTTTTCCAATTCGCCTTGTGGTTGATGAACAAACAACACTACGTCAGCACGTGCCACACCGCGCAATGCTTCCAAATCATCGGTGTTACTGGCATCTAGTCCAGGTGTATCCAAATAGGTAATATTGCCAAATTGTGCTGTTTTGATTTCAGCTGTTTCACGAAAATCGTTGGTTTTGAAATACTCGTTTTCCAAATGTTGCGTCAACATATTGAGCAAGTAACTTTTACCTGCATTCATCAATCCCCAAACTGCGACAATGGATTCATCTTTTTGATTATTTAATATTTTTCTTAATTCAGTATATTCTTGCTGAATATGATTTAATTGATGTCGAATATGTTGCATCTCTTATTTCCTATCACTAATTTCAAAACTAAATTGTTGCTTCTAAAACAAAATAAAATGTCATAATCAAAAGTACTTGCGGAATCTGCGCAGGCAATATCATCATGAAGAATAAATCCCTTATGAATATGGCAATTGTTTCATTTTGAGATTCATGATGAACTTCGTTGAGTGGTAGGTGAAGATAAAGCTATTAAATTCGGGTAGCCTGAACGGTTGTTTTGTGGAAATTATTAGCAGTGTTATTTTTTGTGAAGATTGTACTATTTGTTGCTTAATAATATTTTATAATTATATTCTATTAGTATAAAATTTAGCTATCGTTTTATGACAATGAGTGTGGAATCTCTCATCAACCAAAGTCCAGGCAATGCGTTTCATAACAGCGAAAAGCAGTCCGCTTAACGCAAGTGCAATTAGTGGAGCGTTTGAATTTAAGCTTTGATAAGTAGTTGAGTTTTGCAAATCAATCCAGCGACGATTTGTTCTGCGGTTACAAAGGTATTTCAATATGGTAAGGACTTCGCCAAGCATACAGCATATTTTCTAAGAGAAATGACAGGTAGTTTTATAGAGCAAGCACTTGGAAAAGGGTATAACATTGTTGTTGAAGGAACTTTCAGGATGCCTGAGTCGTCAATTAAGACTTTGAAAGATATGCAACAGCGTGGTTATCAAACTGCTGTCTATCTACAAACTGCTCCTTCAGAAGTAAGTTGGTAAGGCACATTAGAATGCCATGATGAAATGGTCTAAGCTGGGGAAACGCTAAGAGCAACAACAAAAGAACATCATGATTTAGTGGTGGAAAAACTTCCAGAGAATGTAGATAGAGTTTTTCTTTCCGGTAAGGCTAATTATTTTGCTGTTTATTCACGCGAAGGTCTGATTTTTGATAGTAGAATCCATCAAAACCATTTACCTTGTATGGCGATTGACCATGAGCTTCATCGCAATACTCGATATTTAGAAAAATTGGAGTCTCATATTAAACAGGAGTTTGACTCTTTGAGTGCTTTTCAGAAACAAGGGATTGACCGCTAAATTACTATGTCATTTGTTCCAAAGAAAAAACACCCTTCGGGGTGTTTTTGTATTCTAAACAAAAGGATGTTTGGTTACGGGAAATTTAAATCCAAAAGAACTATAATTCTTTGATAAAATGATTTTGTTACAAAATCAAATTACAAGAACTATGAGCGAAATCCCTAAGAAACGTGGTGGCCGTAGAGATGGTGCAGGACGTAAAAGCAAGTCCGGTGAAGCAACGGCAGTTAAACGTATCCCGGTGTCGCTGATACCAACAGTGGATGCCATGATTGCTTTTACAGCTATGCCTCAAGGCAGCCTTATACCCATCAATCGGACAACACTAAAAGTCCCATATGCTCTCGAGAAAATTCCCGCTGGCTTCCCATCGCCGGCGGAGCCGTATGTTGCTGACTATCTCGATTTTAACGAATACCTTATTACAAACCCGTCTGCCACTTTTGCCGCACGTTCCGGCGGCTATTCCATGCTCGACGCGGGTATCGGTAAAGACGATATTATGATCATCGACCGATCCAAAACGCCGAAGCACGGCGATATTGTGATGGCCGATGTTGGCAATGAGTTTACGATGAAACGACTGTACAAAGTTCCAGGTCGCAAGCCTGAGCTACACTCTGAAAATGCCTCCGGCGAGTACCCTGACTTTATACCTGATGACAGTGATACCTGGACAGTCGTTGGAGTTGTTACCTTTGTTATCAAAGATGTTCGTCAGGGAAGCTAAGATGTTTGCTCTTATTGATGGAAACAGCTTTTACTGTTCTTGTGAAAGAGTTTTCAGGCTGGAATTGAAGAATGTTCCGGTCGTCGTCTTGTCAAACAACGACGGCTGTGTGGTTGCACGATCTACCGAAGCAAAGGCTTTAGGTATTAAGATGGGCGAGCCGTATTTCAAAGTAAGGCATTTAGTGGCACAAGGCCGTCTGAATAATTCAGACAGCCCAAATTTGTATCTTCCACACAACTATCGCCACAGTACGGCCTTCAATACCAACAGTATAACGCTTACCATCAAAATCAACATCCTTGGTAGCCGCACCGACGGAATTCTTGTTCTCAGCCATCAAATCGGTCAAAGTAGTAAACAGCTTTTTCCCCAATTCCGTCTCACCGAATTTGGTTGACCCATTAACCGACATTACTGTTTGCAAAGAGGCAAGGGCATTATTCATATTTTTCAGCAATCCCTCTTGACCGCTGATGTTTTGATAGCCGACAGCCAAATTGCGCACCTTCTGTTGCTCATCCAATTCCAGACGGATAGTGCCGTAAGTCATGGCCATATCCAACGTATAGCCGCAATCATAGTCCATCAGTCATTCCCTTGCGGTTTCGATTTCAAGATCTCTTGTACTTGCGACCAGTCACAGGCTTGTCGCTTGAGGGCTTCTTGTAGTTGTGCTTGCCTTTCTGGTCTCGTTTGAAGTCAGCCTTGTTAATCCCCAGCTTTGCTTGCAAGTCCTCCTGAACCTGTGACCATGTACGGGATTTGCCTTCAGCAAGATAACCTGCATGGATGTCAGCATAAGTCTGGGACAGGCCTAAGGCAGGGTCAGAAACCTTGATTTCTCGCAATAACTTGTCCTTATCAACAAGCCCTGCTTGCATGTAAGTTATGAAGTCTGCCTGCGACTGAGCCTTATCAGGAGCAGCAACCAGCCACATGAGTGCAAGGTCTAATGGCTGAGCAACTGGGACTTTCACACCAAACATGTTTCTAGGCTTGGCGCGGTTCACTGCTGATGAGTTAGGGTCAAAGCAGATATTGAACAGCAAATCGTAGGGCCCGTTTTTGCCTGAGCCTTTGGCAGCCCTCACCTGGTACTGGCCTGCTCCTATCTCCCTGAAGTCAAACTCCTCCAGTGCCTCCATCACCTCTGACTCGTCTGAGATGATCAGCAGGTCTAGGTCTTGTGTTGCTCTAGGTTGGGGCGCATACTCGTTATAAGCAAGTCCACCTATTAAGCAGTACTTAAAATCATGCTCATTCAAGACTTTTATCAGTCGCTTGAACTGAGACTTGAAGTCTTTGTAGCCTAAGGCTTCATAGGCCTTGAGTAGCTCTGCACTTCTTGACATACATTTCCTTTCAATTTTGAAATTGGCTAAAATCCAAAGCTTGGCCGCACAACACATACTTTGCCTGTTCTGCCGTCATTTCCTGTTTAGGTTGAGCCGGATGAGTTTCCGACTGCTGCTGCCCGCAATCGGCTAAAGCCAATCCTACCGCAATACCCATTAAATATTTTTTTCATGACCAACCTCTTAATTAACGGCCGCAAATACGTTTTGATTTACTAATACTGCCGTCTTGGCATACAAACTTATCCCCCGCACAATGCGACACACCGTCTTTTTTACCCGAACAAGGCTGACGGCCCTTAGCTTGTACAGTTAAAGGCATCGACACCAAAACCAAAGTTACGCAGGCAATTAATAGTTTCTTCATAATTTATCCCCATATGATATAGTCAAAATGTTGTTTGATTATACGCAATATGACTACAAACAAAAAGGCCGCCTGAAACAGGTTTTAAACCCCATTTCAGACGGCCTTTAAATGCCTTTTAAAGCATTGCTTCTAATACCTCTTTCGACGGTATAACCACGACACCAAATAACGAGACCAGAAAGACTGAGACACTTGTCTTAGTCTGGACTTTTGCGCTTTGAAATTTAGACATCAACCAATAACACTGCGGCAGATGCCCCCGATGGTTGTTCAAACCTTCAGCCGCTTTGCGGCGTTTCCGCCTTGTTGGGCGGAATTGAAAAACACATTTAGTGCGTTTTTTGGCACTCGTTGCCTATCCTGCATTGTAGTTAAAATTTATCGGTACTTATTCAATATTCTTTTTTGAGAGAAGAAGTACGCGCGGAGATGAAGTATTTGTTGTCAATTGTTGTAAATATGTTGTTTTTAGTTGTTTAGTGTTGTTATAGGTTGTATTAATGTTGTATTAGTGTTGTATATTTTGTAAAATAGGTTGTATAAATGTTGTATTGACGCTGTAAGAGGTGTGTATGAGTGATTTAGAAGATTTCATCAAATCGTATGAAAATAAATTGAGCCCAGGTAAACGATCCGTACTGGAGCCTTATAAAGATGAAATTTTAAAAATGAAGCAGCTTGGATTTACTGAAAAACTGATATTACAGTTTTTGGCTGAAAAGAAAAATGTAAGAGTAAGCCAACAGGCATTAAATCGATTCATCCGTTCCCGGCTTCAAAAAATGAATTTAGGAGCTGAAAAGAAGGTAGAAAAATCTCAAAATGATATTAAATTAACTAATTCAAAAAGCCCCGTTTCTGAACCTGAAAAGCAAAAAGAAACTTTGGCTTGTTCCACTTCCGGAAAGAACAAATTTGATTGGCAAAATCAGATTAACCCGGAGGACTACAAATGAAAAAGCCGTCTGAATTTTCAGACGGCCTCAAAGTCAACAAGTTATTTTAGCGTTCGTAATGGTATCGGCAGGCATATACAGTTACCGTATCTTCATCTACCGAATAAACCAAACGGTGTTCCCGATCAATCCTTCGCGACCATAAGCCCGATTTATGGTGACGAAGTGGTTCGGGTTTACCGATTCCCTTCGGATGGTTGGCTTTAATATCTTCCAAAAGCAACTTAATCCGTTCAACCTTCCTAGCATCATGCTTTTTCCAATATGCCAAATCTTCGGCAGCATCAGCGGTAAAACGGTGCTTCCTCACAGATCAACCTCTACAAATTCCCCCTGTTCTGCTTGCGCCAGCGAGTGTTCCAAACGTGCAGCATTAATAGGGTTTCCGAACAGGTAAAGTGTCTCCATAATAGAGCTGTACTCTTCCTCAGACATCAAGACACAGTTCCCTCCGTTCCGGCGCGTAATATGTGTTACTACTTGGTCTTCACAAACTTTAGTCATAACTTGCGCCAAATCTTCACGGGCCGCGGTGTAGCTGATTACATAGTCCATTTTTATATCTCCATTAGGCAATATAATTTATTGTACAGTAACCCTGTACATATTTCTAACGATTTATCCACAAAACCTGTACATATCTCTCCCTCAAAAAGAGTCTATATCATCTCAAACGTCAATATCCATCTACATCCATCATAAATTGCACAAAAAACAGTCAGGTATGAGCCTGTAATATTTTTTGATAGTGGTCTGTGAACGTGATCTTTGTATAAAGGCCGTCCTATACGGACAAAGTTCTATGTCCCCTAAAGCCAAAGTTCTTTGCTCATTATGTACAAACATAATATTTTCAGATACTTATATTCAACATTAAAACTTATTCTTTAAATTTGATTCGGATAAAAATAGGTAAACGAAGCAGAAAAACAGCCCATCACATCTCAAATTGTTTAGGGAAACAGACAAAACAACCTTTTAGGCGGCATATTTACCGGTAAAAGCGCAAAAAAAGCTGCCGGAGCAGCTTTGGGGCATGGCTGTGCCAACAGCCTAATGATGGTAACTGTTTTTTCTTATAGTAATTTTGGAGATTTTGACGATGAGGGTTGTCGGGATTCCGCTGCTGTCCGTCTGTATCAGGAGGATGAACGGATTGTTTGATTTGTGCCTCATATTCTGCCAGTACCTTAAGGGCTTTTGCTTCAGGTGTCGGTTGTGAGGGGATAGGCGATCGGTCGGATGCGTAGAAGCCTGCCCAGCCGTTTAAAATGGCTTTTCGCATAGCAGCTTCCAAGTCGTAATTTTTATTTTTGAGGTCTTTGAGTTGGTTGAGCAGGATCTTTTTCTGCTTAATTGTGACTGACTTGCCTTTTTCGGCACGCATTTTGAGGAAGTCATTCCAAAGGTCGAGATTAATCCACTTTTCAAGACGGAAATTGTCGATGTCGAGATAGTAACGGCTGTTGAATTGCGGCACTGGTTGGCCTTTGACAAGATAGCATAACTCTAACAGACGCTCTTTATTGAGCTGCCAGTGCATCCTGCCGTGTACACCTGCACGTCGGCATTGGATAACGCCTTTGCCTGAAAGGAATTTTCTTGCCTTTTCATAGCCACGCCGTGTTAGTCCGAACTCATCGAACAGCTGGGAAGCGGTTTTATAAAACCAACCCTGACGTTTTGGTTCTTTATCGGCCACGTCGCTCCACTAAAACAGCCCTGATAATAAAGTCGCTGCCTGAATATTGGAGCCGCACAAAAGCCCGAACTCGCGGTAAACCACGAAATCCGTTGTTATATGGTGGCGGATTTTGGCTGTGAGCATAGGTTTTATTTTGTTCGTTTGTTATAAAGTGATGGGTTAACTTTTGGGGCTGTACTAGATTAGCAGATATGTTACCTTCGAAATATGAAGATAACGCACTGCAAATTAAAGAAAAAAGTACAGAAAGAACTGCTCCGTTTTTTTGTACTGGAAGTTACCGCCCGTCCTGCCGCCGATATTTTGGGTATCCATCCCAATTCGGCAGCATTGTTCTACCGTAAAATCCGCACGGTTATCAGCCATCATTTGGCCTTGGCTGCCGATGAGGTTTTTGAGGGCTCTGTTGAGCTGGATGAAAGTTATTTCGGCGGACGGCGTAAAGGCAGACGTGGTCGCGGTGCAGCAGGAAAAGTAGTTGTCTTTGGCATCCTGAAACGCAACGGACAGGGCTATACCGTTGTCGTAGATAATGCCAAGTCCGATACTCTGATGCCTGTTATCAAACAGAAAATTATGCCGGACAGTATTGTTTATACCGATAGTCTGAGCAGTTACGACAAGTTGGACGTGAGCGGTTTTATTCATTACCGCATCAACCATTCCAAGGAATTTGCAGACCGTCAGAACCACATTAACGGCATTGATAATTTTTGGAATCAGGCAAAACGCGTCTTACGCAAATACAACGGAATCGAACGCAAATTCTTCCCGCTGTTCTTGAAAGAATGCGAATTTCGGTTTAACTTCGGCACACCCTCCCGGCAGCTTAAAATCCTGCGGGAGTGGTGTGAAAAGGACTAATCTAGTACAGCCCCAAATATTTTGCTGATATGATCATTTTTAGTCTGAATACTGGCTTGCGACAGGCAAATGTTTTGGGTTTGACATGGAATCAGGTTGATTTAGACAGGAAGGTCTGTTGGTATCATCCTGATGAAATGAAAGGTGGAAATGCACTGGGTGTTGCTTTGAATGATACTGCTGTTGAAGTATTAAAGCGGCAGTTAGGCAAGCATAAGAAATTTGTTTTTGTGAATAAGCGGAATAATCCAATTGGCGGCATTAACAGCCGATATTGGAAGAAGACGTTAGAACTGGCAGAAATAGAAGACTTTACTTGGCACAATTTAAGGCACACTTGGGCAAGTTGGTTAGTTCAGCGTGGCGTACCACTGAGAGTGTTGCAAGAAATGGGTGGTTGGAAGACGTTAAGGATGGTGCAGAGATACGCACATTTGGCTCCTGAACATCTTCATCAACATGCTCAAGTTTTGCACGAGCTTGTCACATTTGACACAAATGGCGCAAGTTAGACACAAATAAGGCACAAACAAAAAAGACAGCCTTACAAATAAGCTGTCAATTAGAAATTTGGAATATTAGGTTTTCAATAAATTCAGATATTTATTGGTGCCCGGAGCCGGAATCGAACCGGCACGGCCGGTTTAGGGCCGACGGATTTTAAGTCCGTTGTGTCTACCTATTTCACCACCCGGGCGTAGACAGTAAATTGAGAAATTGGAGGCGGGGGCGCGGATTTGAACCGGCCTGTATAAGGGTTGCACCCCTTATAGCATAAACACTCTGCCACCCCGCCATGAAAGGGATGGAGGCGAGAGTCGGAATCGAACCGGCGTAGACGGATTTGCAATCCGCTGCATAACCACTTTGCTATCTCGCCAAAACTACGTTTGAGTGTTGTAGTATGAAACTGGAGCGGGAAACGAGTCTCGAACTCGCGACCTCAACCTTGGCAAGGTTGCGCTCTACCAACTGAGCTATTCCCGCGTATTCAGATACATGATTTAATGGAGCGGGAAACGAGTCTCGAACTCGCGACCTCAACCTTGGCAAGGTTGCGCTCTACCAACTGAGCTATTCCCGCGTATTCAGATACATGATTTAATGGAGCGGGAAACGAGTCTCGAACTCGCGACCTCAACCTTGGCAAGGTTGCGCTCTACCAACTGAGCTATTCCCGCATTTGAGTGCATCTGAAATTAAACTGGAGCGGGAAACGAGTCTCGAACTCGCGACCTCAACCTTGGCAAGGTTGCGCTCTACCAACTGAGCTATTCCCGCATATTGAAAAAGAACAATCAACAAGTAATCAGTATGGAGCGGGAAACGAGTCTCGAACTCGCGACCTCAACCTTGGCAAGGTTGCGCTCTACCAACTGAGCTATTCCCGCTCTGATATTTGTTGCTTCGTATATCGAAGAAGACGCAATTATTATGGATTTAATCGCGTGCGTCAAGTGTTTTGTTTTTATTTTTTAAAAAATTTATTTGAATTCTTTCCATGCCATTTTCAGGTAGTAGCACATTGACCAGATGGTCAATACAGATGCTATAAACATCAATATGTTACCAATGAGATAGAAAGGGTCGTTATATTTGTCCGTGCCGATAAGCAAAAGGAAGATGGCGATCATTTGGGCAGTGGTTTTGAATTTGCCGATAGTGGCCACTGCAACGCTGCCGCGTTTGCCCATTTGTGCCATCCATTCGCGCAAGGCGGAAATGGTAATTTCCCGGCCGATAATAATCATGGCGAAGATGGCGTATGTTCTGCCAAGGCTGACGAGCAGGAGCAGGGCAACGGCAACCATGAGCTTGTCGGCAACGGGGTCGAGGAATGCACCGAAGTCGGAGGTTTGTTTCCAGCGGCGTGCTAAAAAGCCGTCAAACCAGTCTGTAATAGCGGCAAGTGCAAAGATGATGGCGGCTGTCCAGTTGACGGTTTGTGGTTGAATCCATGTGTTCGGTAAATAGAATAGGATGGTGAACACGGGGATTAATAGGACGCGCATCCAGGTAAGTAAAATAGGTATGTTCCAAGGCATGGTTTGGGATCTTTTGGATGATGTGTCGGGTTGTTTATTATAGCTTATTTGTTCACTCTGCTTTTTGAAGTGTTGTTTTTTTGCCGACAAGTATCTTGGGCATAGATTTTTGTCGTGTGGGTTGTGAAGAAAATCTGCTAAGGCCGTCTGAAAAATAGGCTGTTGCGGGGTGTAAATGTTTTGGGGTAGAAAAGTAGCTGCGAAATAGTGGGCAATAAGGTCTGCCTGCTGTTCGATATTTAATTGGTTGATGTGGGGTAAGGGGATGGGGTAGGCGTAAGCTTTGCGTTTTCTGTATCCGCCTTTGAGCATGATGAATAGGCCGGAAAGCCAAACTTTGTGACCGCGCTGGTGTTGCCAGACATGTGTCAGCTCATGAATCAGCCAAATTTTGTAGGCTATGCCGGCTTGAGTGAAATCTTCGGGGCAGTGTTTACGCGGAAAGTATATGTTTCCATTGGGCGCAATGGCGGTATTGGCGTTGGGTATAAGTGGAATGCCGCGATATATTTTGATGCGGTGGAAGTTTATGCTGTCCGCAAAAACTTGTTTTGCCATACGGACTTCATTTTCGGTCAGTCTGCGCCAATCGGAAAAAATCATATTTGGAAGGGAATATAAAAGGGTATGAAGATTTCAGGCCGTCTGAAAGGTTTCAGACGGCCTGGGTCGGGATTTATTGTTCTGTTGAAGCGGCTTGTTTGCCGTTGTCGAACAATTTGTCCATAGGCGTCAAGTTGACTGCATTGCCTTGGCTGACTATCCATTTGTTTTCAACACGCCATACGCCTGAGGCATCTTCAACGCGTAAGTACCAATGATTGGTTGGGCGTAAAGGTTTAAAGACGGCTTCGTATTCCATGCGGCCGTTTTGCGGTTCGGCTGTTACGGCGCGCAGCTTGACGGTTTGGTCATCGGCTTTGCGTGTTGGGTGCATCAACAATAGGTTTAATGGCTGTTTGGTATCGAATTGTCCGCTGACGAATACTTTGGCGGCATTCATATCCGGACTGATTAAGACCTGCACCTGAATTTGCCGTTTAACGGCTTCTTCATCGCGGTGAAGTTGGATTTCGATGTGTTTGCCGTCTTTGTAGTAATCGTCAGACACCAAGTCTGTCGTATGTTCTTTTGCGACGAAGAACATGGAAACGCTGGCGATAACGACGAAGATGGGGCCAGCCATCAGCACCCAGGGCCAAATATGTTTGTACCAAGGTTTGATTTTGGGTTGTGGGGACACCGTTTATTCTCCGATAAAGGTTGCTTTTTCTTCTAAAGTAGTCGGTTTGGAGTCAGCAGAGCCGGTCTCGTGATAGATAAAGGTAAATTCAATCGGATGGCTGCCTTTGTCGGCATATTCGGGAATGGTAGATACCTGTACCGGGATGGTAACGGTTTCCCGCGGCGCAATTTTAATACCGTTTTCAGGCAGGCCGGTCAGCGCGATTTCATCAAAGCCTTTGACGGTTGCAGTCATCAGTTGTTCATTTTCACTATTGTTGATAATGCGCAGGTTATAGGCATTTTCCAACCAGCCTTGGCTGTTTTCGCGAACCATGACGCCACGGTCTTTCAGGATATCGACTTCGACCATTTTTCGGGTGGAAATGCCGACCAGGAAGGCGATGATGACCACCAGGAGTACTGCGCCATAACCAGCTACACGCGGACGTTTCAAGCGTTTTTTGATGTCGCTTTCAGGGTATTCGTGTTCCAACGCGCCTTCGGTCGTATAACGGATTAAGCCGCGCTCGTAGCCCATTTTGTCCATGATTTCGTCGCAGGCATCGATACACGCCGCGCAGCCGATACATTGGTATTGCAAACCGTCGCGGATGTCGATACCGACGGGACAGACTTGCACGCACATGGTGCAGTTGATGCAGTCGCCCAAGCCGCTGTCTTCTTTGTTGGCGGTTTTCTTGCGTGCGCCGCGCGGTTCGCCGCGTTCGGTATCGTAAGAAATAATCAGCGTGTCTTTGTCAAACATTGCACTTTGGAAACGTGCATACGGACACATATGCAGACACACTTTTTCGCGCATGATGTGGGCGAAGAAGAAAGTCATGAATCCGTAAAATGCTGCGGCAAACATTGCGCCGCCGCCTGCTGCTCCGGTGAATAAATCGGGAATAAATTGGCGGATCGGGATAAACCAGCCTGCAAAAGTGATACCTGTCCATGCGCAGACAAGGAAAATCAGCAGGTATTTGGTGGCCTTAATGCGAATTTTAGTAAAGTTCCAAGGCGATTTTTCCAGTTTCAGGCGTTTGTTTCTATCGCCTTCGACCAAGTTGTCGATCCACAGCATAATTTCGGTGTAAACTGTTTGCGGGCATGAATAGCCGCACCACAAACGACCGGCAATGGTTGTCCACCAAAACAATCCGAATGCGCAAATCATCAGCAGCAAGGCAAGGTAGATCAAATCGCCCATGCCCAGCGACAGTCCGAAAATGAAGAAATGACGGTCAGGGATATTGAATAAAACCGCCTGACGGCCGCTCCAGTTGAACCATGGAATAACGTAAAATACAAACTGGGTCGCCAATACGGCGGCGATACGCAGTTTGGCAAAGCGTCCTTCTGCCTTTTTAGGATGGATGCGTTCGCCTTCGGGATGGATTTGAATCACGCTGGATTTGGGTTTGGAAGGTTTGGGCGTAGTGGCTTTTGCTGTTTTTTCTGTTGAGGGTGTGGTGTTTTCAGCTTGGTTTTCTGGTGACATTTCAGTGTTCCTTGATGAAGTGCACACAAGCCTGTTGTCATGGTAGTAGTTTGATGTGAATATTTTCAGACGGCCTTTCGCGTGCATGCAAATCATAACATTTGACTCTATTCAAAGCAAAAGAAGGACTTCGTCTTAACAATGGATTCCTTGCGGCCGTTTGATGTAGGGCCGTCTGAAAAGGGCAGTATTCAAAGGTTTGCGAATCAGTCTGTGTGCAAACTTATAGTGATTTGCTATTTACACGATAAAAATATATAAAGCACTGTTTCAAAACGAAATAACAGTTAATATCATCTATTCATTCCGTTTCGGGCAACCGAGTGGAAACAGGCCGTCTGACAAAGTGAATATCAAAAGCTATCCTTGAAAGCACGGCTGATTCAGGCGATAATCGGCACACCTTTTTTCATATTTCCAATCTTGTCCAAGGAAGGTCAAACCATGTCTCAACTGGCAAACGCAATCCGTTTCCTCTCAGTCGATGCCGTACAGAAAGCAAACTCCGGCCACCCCGGCGCACCTATGGGTATGGCGGAAATGGCGGAAGTATTGTGGACGAAGTTCCTCAACCATAACCCTGCTAACCCTAAATTCTACAACCGCGACCGCTTCATCCTTTCCAATGGTCATGCGTCCATGCTGCTGTACAGCCTGTTGCACCTGACCGGCTACAATGTATCCATTGAAGACTTGAAAAACTTCCGCCAACTGCACAGCAAAACTCCCGGCCATCCGGAATACGGCTACACCGACGGCGTGGAAACCACGACCGGCCCGTTGGGACAAGGTATTGCCAACGCAGTGGGCATGGCTTTGGCCGAAAAAATCTTGGCTGCCGAATTCAATAAAGACGGCTTGAACATCGTTGATCACCACACCTACGTCTTCATGGGCGACGGCTGCATGATGGAAGGCGTGTCGCACGAAGCCTGTTCACTCGCCGGCACTTTGGGCTTGGGCAAGCTGATTGTTTTATATGATGACAACAATATTTCCATCGACGGCAAAGTGGACGGCTGGTTTACCGAAAACATCCCGCAACGCTTTGAAAGCTACGGCTGGCATGTGATTCCAAATGTAAACGGTCATGATACCGATGCCATTCAGACGGCCATTGAAGCGGCCAAAGCTGAAACCGGCAAACCGTCCCTTATCTGCTGCAAAACCTTAATCGGCAAAGGCAGCGCCAACAAAGAAGGCAGCCACAAAACCCACGGCGCACCTTTGGGCGCGGACGAAATCGAAGCCACGCGCAAACATTTGGGTTGGGCATATCCTGCGTTTGAAATTCCGCAAGAAATCTATGCCGCATGGAATGCAAAAGAAAAAGGCGCAAAACTTGAGGCCGAATGGAACGAGCTCTTCGCTCAATATCAAGCCAAATATCCTGCCGAAGCCGCAGAATTCGTGCGCCGCATGGATAAAAAACTGCCGGACAACTTCGATGCTTACGTTCAAGCCGTATTGAAAGAAGTGTGTGCCAAAGCCGAAACCATCGCCACCCGTAAAGCCAGCCAAAACAGCATTGAAATTCTGGCCAAAGAGCTGCCTGAGTTGGTGGGCGGTTCTGCCGACCTGACCCCGTCCAACTTGACCGACTGGTCAAACAGCGTGTCTGTTACCCGCGAACGCGGCGGCAACTACGTCCACTACGGCGTACGCGAGTTCGGCATGGGCGCCATCATGAACGGCCTTGCATTGCACGGCGGTGTGAAACCCTTTGGTGCGACTTTCCTGATGTTCAGCGAATACGAACGCAACGCCCTGCGTATGGCAGCACTGATGAAAATCAACCCAGTATTTGTGTTTACCCACGACTCCATTGGTTTGGGTGAAGACGGTCCGACCCACCAACCTGTCGAGCAAACCGCCACCCTACGCCTGATTCCAAATATGGACGTATGGCGTCCGTGCGATACCGTCGAATCCTTGGTGGCGTGGTCTGAAGCCGTTAAAGCGGCTGATCATCCGTCCAGCTTGATTTTCAGCCGTCAAAACCTGAAATTCCAAGCGCGTGATGAGCAACAGCTGAACGACATTAAGCGCGGTGCTTATGTAATCAGTGAAGCTCAAGGCAATGTGCAAGCTGTTGTGATTGCTACCGGTTCTGAAGTTGAATTGGCTCTAGAAGCGCAAAAAGTATTGGCAGAACAAGGTATTGCTGTGCGCGTTGTTTCCATGCCTTCTACCAATGTATTCGACCGCCAAGATGCCGCCTATAAAGCCGCCGTTCTGCCGGAAGGCTTGCCACGGGTAGCCGTAGAAGCCGGACATGCCGACGGTTGGTATAAATACGTCGGTTTAAACGGCGCCGTGGTCGGTATCAACCGCTTTGGCGAGTCTGCACCTGCTGATTTGCTGTTCAAAGAATTCGGCTTTACCGTAGATAATGTGGTTGCCACTGTTAAGTCCGTTTTGTAAATCAGATTTTTGATTGAGATAAAAAGGCCGTCTGAAATCTCAGATGGCCTTTTATTTTTCAACCAGTTAAACAGTTTCTGCTTCAGGTTTGACCTTGCTTTTCTTAAACTTCAACACGGCTTCTTCTTTTGCCGCATCCCAGTCTATCAGCACAAAGCCGCCTTCGGCGAGTTTGCCAAACAGGAGTTCGTCGGCGAGCGGTTTGCGGATTTTTTCCTGAATCAGTCGGTTCATCGGGCGTGCACCCATCTGTGGATCGAAACCTTTTTCTGCCAGATATTTGCGCAATGCCGGTGTGAATTCGGCTTCGACTTTTTTGTCGAGGAGCTGGTGTTCGAGCTGGAGTAGGAATTTGTCCACGACTTTGACGATGATGGGTTCGGACAAGGGTGCAAACGGGATAATCGCGTCCAAGCGGTTGCGGAACTCGGGCGTGAAGAGTTTGTTGATTGCCTGCATTTCGTCGCCGCGTTCGCGTTTGGCGGTAAAGCCGAGGCTGGGGCGGCTGAGGCTTTCCGCGCCTGCGTTGGTAGTCATGATCAGGATGACGTTGCGGAAGTCGGCACTCTTACCGTTGTTGTCGGTCAGTTTGCCTGCGTCCATGACTTGTAGGAGGACATTGAAAATGTCGGGGTGGGCTTTTTCGATTTCGTCCAAGAGCAATACGCAATGCGGCTGTTTGTTGACGGCTTCGGTTAAAAGGCCGCCTTGTTCAAAGCCGACGTAGCCCGGAGGCGCGCCGATGAGGCGCGATACGGCATGGCGTTCCATGTATTCGGACATATCAAAGCGTTGCAGCGGTACGCCCATCGAGTAGGCAAGCTGTTTGGCGACTTCGGTTTTGCCGACGCCGGTCGGGCCAGAGAAGAGGAAACTGCCTATCGGTTTGTCGGGTAGGGAGAGGCCGGAGCGCGACATTTTGACGGCGGCGACCAGCGCGTCGATAGCGTTTTCCTGACCGTAAACCATGTTTTTCAAATCGCGGCCGAGGAATTGCAGCACTTGTTTGTCATCGTGCGACACGGTTTTTTCTGGAATCCGCGCAACTTTGGCGATGACGGTTTCGATTTGCGCTTTGCCGATGACTTTTTTCTGCTTGGATTTGGGCAGAATCCGTTGCGCCGCTCCTGCTTCGTCCATTACGTCAATGGCTTTGTCGGGCAGGAAACGTTCGTTGATGTAGCGTGCGGAAAGTTCGGCTGCGGCTTCAAGTGCGCCTTGCGTATAGCGGACTTGGTGGAAATCTTCAAACATCGGTTTCAAGCCGCGTAGGATTTGCACGGTTTCGGAAACGGTGGGTTCGACCACGTCGATTTTTTGGAAACGGCGGCTTAAGGCGTGGTCTTTGTCGAAAATGGTGCGGTATTCGTCGTAAGTGGTTGCGCCGATACAGCGCAATGAGCCTTTCGCCAATGCGGGTTTGAGCAGGTTGGATGCGTCCATCGTGCCGCCGCTGGTGCTACCTGCGCCGATGATGGTGTGGATTTCGTCGATGAATAAAATGGCGTGCGGGATTTTTTCGAGCTGTTTCAAGACGGATTTGACCCGCGCTTCAAAGTCGCCGCGGTATTTCGTGCCCGCCAAAAGCGAACCCATATCCAGTGCGTACACTTCGGCTTCTTTAAGCGCGTCGGGAATGTCGCCGTTGACGATTTGGTGTGCCAAACCTTCCGCCAGTGCGGTTTTGCCCACGCCAGCCTCGCCGACCAAAAGCGGATTGTTTTTGCGGCGGCGGCACAGGATTTGCACCAGCCTTTCCATTTCGTGTTTGCGACCAATCA
The DNA here is from genome assembly GCF_002863305.2 of Neisseria perflava. Lineage (NCBI taxonomy): Bacteria > Pseudomonadati > Pseudomonadota > Betaproteobacteria > Neisseriales > Neisseriaceae > Neisseria > Neisseria perflava. The sequence goes on along the minus strand of NZ_CP136962.1, from coordinate 1,155,178 downwards.
AAGGGTCGATACGGCCGGCTTTGACTTCGGCGTTGAGGTTGACGGTGTAGTCGGAAAGGGAGCCGGTTTTTTGTTCCGCTTCTTCGCCCTCGCGTCCCAGGCCGTCTGAATCATTGCCGTCTTCGTCATCAGGCGAGCCATGGGCAATGCAACGCAAGACTTCAAAGCGCGTAATGGATTGCAATTTGAGGAAATAAACGGCATGGCTTTCGGATTCGCTCATCATGGCAACCAAAATATCCAAAGGCTCTACTGCGGCTTTACCGGCAGACTGGGTATGCACCATCGCCCGTTGGATGACGCGTTGGAAGCCCAATGTCGGCTGGGTTTCGACCGTATCCAGAAGATGATCGGGAATTTGCGGCGTGTTTTCTGCAACGCTGGCGGCAAGCTGCTCGGACAGGACTTTCAAATCCGCACCACACAGTTTCAAGACGTTCGGCACAGCCGCATCTTCTTCTATCAGCACCAAAAGCAGGTGTTCCAAGCTGATAAACTCATAACGAGCGTTGCGTGCTTCACGATAGAGCAGTTGCAGGATGTGTTCCAATTCGGGTGACAGCATGATTTAAACCTCTTCGACTATACATTTGAGCGGATGCCCTTCAGCTTTGGCACGTTCCATGACCTGATGCTGCTTGGTCTGCGCAATATCGCGCGTGTAGGTGCCGCACAGGCCTTTGCCTTCGTGGTGCACCAGCAACATGACGGCCACTGCCTGTTCCTGTGTAAGCATAAAGACTTCGGTCAGGATTTCGACGACAAATTCCATGGTGGTGTAATCGTCGTTCAATAAAAATACGCCGTAACGTTTCGGAGGCTGTGTGTTGATATCGCTGAGCAGGGTATCGGATTGGTGGTCGGTATTAGGATGGTTCATAATCTTAGGTTTCAGTTTTCAGACGGCCTGTTTTAGAGTGTAAACCGTTTTCTGTTGTATTTCGGCAATTTTTTTCTATTTTCCCACTTTTTTGAAAACATAGCTTGACGTTTTGTCTTAACAAATGTAAAAAGACGGTTAAGCAGAAGTTGGCACTCGACCACGTATGCAATACGGGGGAGAAACGCTGAACGTTTTAGTTTGCTGTATGCCTTGTTTTGCTGATTTTGTTAATTTTTAAGTATAGGAAGTTTCTAATGGCAACCGGTATCGTAAAATGGTTTAACGACGCTAAAGGTTTTGGTTTCATCACTCCTGATGAAGGTGGCGAAGATTTGTTCGCTCACTTCTCAGCGATCAACATGGATGGTTTCAAAACCCTGAAAGAAGGTCAACGCGTATCTTTCGACGTAACCACCGGCCCTAAAGGCAAACAAGCTGCTAACATTCAAGCTGCTTAATCAAATGCGCGGCGTAAGCCGTAAAATCATGGCGGGGTTTCCCGCCATTTTTTATGGGCGTTTAGGTTAAAAATTATGAATCAAAATTCATCTTATCAAAATGCTTTAAACCAGTTGGACGAGCTTATCCGTCATTTTCGCAGCGAAGGTGAGGTTAGCTGCGCCGTTGCCGAGCGTGAAGACCAAATCTTGATCCGCCTTGCCGATTTGAAACTGGATTTGCGCCCTGAAGATGAAAAAGCCATTGCCGATATAGACCGCTTTTACCGTCGCCATGTTTTAAGCGAATAAACGTTTCAAAACCGTTTGCCGTTTTATTTTTTAAGCATGCCTGATAAAATAGGCCGTCTGAAAAGTTTGTAAAGAATCAGCACAATGAGTATTGCCAATAATAAAAAAGCCTTTCACGATTTCTTTATCGAAGACCAAATCGAAGCCGGTATAGTATTGGAGGGATGGGAAGTCAAAGCCATCCGCGCTGCACGCGTGCAATTAAAAGAAAGCTATATCTACTGGAAAAAAGACGCATTCTATTTGGTGGGCTGCCACATTACCGCATTGCCCACTGCCTCGACACACGTCAAACCTGACCCTGTCCGTCCGCGTAAGTTGTTGTTGAAACAATCGGAAATCAACAAGTTAATCGGTAAAACCGAACGTGCCGGTTATACGATTGTGCCCTTAAACCTGCATTACACCCGCGGTAGAATCAAAGTGGAAATCGGTTTGGCTAAGGGTAAGAAACAGCATGACAAACGCCAAAGCCTGAAAGAAGCGGATTGGAAGCGTGAGAAACAGCGTTTGATGAAAAACGTACGTTGATTTTTTCAGACGGCCTTTTTATAAAGGCCGTCTGAATATTTATTGTTTGAAAATTTTAAAAAGGAAAACAGATGAAAACCATGATTTTAGCGGCGGCTTCAGCCGTATTGTTGTTGGGCGCTTGTTCCACTACGGAACAAAGAGTATTGAAACCTGAAGAGCTGACCAGCATCAAACATGTCTGCATCATTCAAAATGCAAAAGTAAGACCGCATGATTTGGATCGTGCTTTGTCTAAAGCTTTGGCAAAACGCGGTATCGGCAGCACGATTGTGACAGCGGATAACCGTGGCAAACTGTATGATTCTTCTTGCCCGTATAATCTGCGTTACAAAACCAAAGGTAATAACGAAATCTTGCGTAAAGGCGTATTTGTGTTGAGAAGCACCAAGTACGCGGTTTCTACGGTCAGCTACTCTTTAAATGATGAAAACCACTTCCGAACCAACCCTGATTTGGTGAAACAGGCTGAAGGCGTTGTGGCCAAATTGTTGGAAAAAAACAGCAAATAAAAGCCAGAATAAAAAACCGGCTTGCCGTGATATGGAGAATATCGGGCAAGCCGGTTTTATTTTCAGACGGCCTTAAATGGATTTGATTTTTTCCCAAAGGGTTTTGACCGTACCTTGGTAGTAGGTTTCGGAAGTGCAATAGACTGTTTCTAAGGCACATTGTCCTTGTGAGCCGTATTTTTTGATACACTGGTTCAAGGCAATCTGATGCACGGTTTTGAAACGTGGGGAGGTAATGGCCACTACGTTTTGAGCAGTCAATTTGCCCATGGCTTTAGGATAGGCAACAGCGATACAGGTGTTGTGCAGAGGGACAACCGTTTTGCAGCCTGTTGCTTGGCCTGCGCTGATACCGGCTAAGGCATCTTGGCCTTTACAGAATGTTTCGAGTTCGGCTGTCGCATCCAGTTGGGTGGCATTTTCTTTGGTGGTTTTGATTTGCAGCACTTCATTGCTGTCGGCAGGGTTTTGCCACATGGCCAGGTAGCCGTAAGTATCGGCAGCCAGGGCGGCAGGAGTCAGTGCGCAAAGGATAAGTGTCGTTAGTGTTTTTTTCATGTTCGTTCCCTGTTTGTTGGGTATTTGTCGTTATTATAAAGCAAAAGTACTTATTTGATATAAATTTGCTTTTAAAATGAATATTTGAGTGTGGCAGATAGATTATAGGCCGTCTGAAATTTCAGACGGCCTTTTGATTATGTTTTAAAGAATAGGGCGTAGCTTAGAGGCTCATACGCCGTGGCGGTCGAGCCAACGTTCGGCATCAAGCGCGGCTTGGCAGCCGGAAGCTGCGCTGGTGATGGCTTGTCGGTAGGTATGGTCTTTTACGTCGCCTGCCGCCCATACGCCTTCGATATTGGTTGCGCCGACATTGTCACCGGTACCGCCTTTGGTTTTCAGGTAGCCGGTTTCATCCATGTCGAGTTGGCCTTTGAAAATATCAGTGTTGGGTTTGTGGCCGATGGCGATGAAAACGCCTTTGACGGCGATTTCTTCAGTGCCGCCGTCATTGTGTTTCAGGCGTGCACCGGTAACGCCGCTTTCGTCGCCCAAGATTTCATCAACCGAGCTGTTGAGCTTGAGGATGATTTTACCTTCTTCAACCCGTTGCATCAGTTTGTCCACCATGATTTTTTCGGCGCGGAAGCTGTCGCGGCGGTGAATCAGGGTAACGGTGTTGGCGATATTGGCAAGGTAGAGGGCTTCTTCCACAGCGGTATTGCCACCGCCGACTACGGCAACATCTTGTTTTTTATAGAAGAAGCCGTCGCAAGTTGCGCAGGCGGAAACGCCTTTGCCGGCAAAGGTTTCTTCGCTTGGCAAACCTAAATATTTGGCGGATGCGCCGGTGGCAACGATGAGTGCATCGCAGGTGTATTCGCCCATATCGCCTTTGAGAGTAAACGGACGGTTTTGCAAATCAACGGTGTGGATTTGGTCGAAAATCATTTCAGTGCCGAAGCGTTCGGCATGAGCTTGGAAACGGGCCATCAGTTCCGGACCTTGTACGCCTTCGGCATCGGCAGGCCAGTTATCCACTTCGGTGGTGGTCATCAATTGTCCGCCTTGCTCAACGCCGGTAATGATCACAGGGTTGAGGTTGGCACGGGCGGCATAGACGGCGGCAGTATAGCCGGCAGGGCCGGAGCCGAGGATGATGAGTTTGTGATGGTTGCTCATGATGGTTTCCTTGCTGATAAATGATTGAATTTTGTCGTATCTAAGCTTTCAGACGGCCTGAATTTTACTTGAATCTGCCGCCGTCTGAAATATGTTTGTTGCTTGGGTTTAGTGGCTGTCTTTCCATTGATAGTATTTTGAGCCGAGGAAAGAGCCGAGTTTGCGTAGGAAAGGCTGGGTAATGATGTTGCTGTGGCGCAGTTGCTCGAAAGGTTTCAGACGGCCGTCATCACCCATGATGGCTTCGGCAATCGCCAAGCCAGCAATGCCGGTAATCGCCATGCCGTGTCCGGAATAGCCTTGGGCGTAGAAAACGGTAGGGGCGAGGCGGCCGAAATTTGGGGCGAGGTTGCGCGTAATGTCGCATTCGCCGCCCCAAGAATGCTCGATTCTGACATCGGCAAGTTGCGGGAAAACTTTCAGCATATCTTGGCGGACGAGTTCGGTCATGCGGTCAGGGTCGTCGATAAACTCGTTGTCTTTACCGCCGAAAAGCAGGCGGCCGTCAGCGCTGAGGCGATAGTAGTCAAGGATGTGGCGGTTGTCGCAGATGGCCATATTGTTGCGGATCAGGTCTTTGGCACGCTCGCCCAGAGGCTCGGTGGCGATGATAAAGGTACTGACGGCAATGGCTTTTTGTTCCAATACTTTGAATTTCGGGTGTAAACCGGCATAAGTATTGACGGCATAAACGAGGTTTTTGCACTCAACGCTGCCATTGGGCGTGTGTACCAGCCAGCCGTTATCGCATGGCTCGATACGCGTCATCGGGGATTGCTCAAAAAGTTGTGCGCCTGCATCGGCTGCCGCTTTGGCAATGCCTAGGGTGTAATTGAGCGGGTGCAAGTGGCCGGATAAAGGATCAAATTGCGCGCCTTGATACATATCGCTGGCAAGTTGTTGCTTCAGCGTGGCTTTATCCCAAAGCTGGTAATGGCTTGCGCCATAATGTTTTTGGGCGTGTTCGTGCCATTGTTGCAATTCTTCCCAATGCTGAGGACGGACGGCGACGGTAGCGTAGCCGCGTTGCCAATCGCATTGGATATTGTGTTTTTGAATGCGCGAGTCAACTAGTTCAACGGCTTGCAGAGATTGCTGCCAGAACCATTGGGCCTGTTCCAAACCGACTTGTTTTTCGATTTCTTCCATGCCGCAGGCAAAATCGCTGATGACTTGTCCGCCGCTGCGGCCTGATGCGCCGAAACCGATACGGGCGGCTTCAAGTACGATGACTTCATGGCCGTTTTCGGCAAGCGGTAGGGCGGTGCATAAGCTGGACAGACCGCCGCCGATAACGCAGGTTTCAGTTTTCAGACGGCCTTCAAGCGTCGGATAAGACGGATGGGGATTGGCCGTGCTGACATAGTAGGAAGGAAGGTATTCTTTGAAGCTGGGATTGATCATGATTTGAGCTTTAGGTTGGTTTTCACTTCATTGAAAATAGGTTTTCAGACGGCCTGGAATGTGGGTTTGGGTTCAGGCCGTCTGAAAGGATAAGATGCAGTTAATAAAACAGGCTGTTCCGACACTTTATCGGACAGCCTGTCTGCATATTAGGCGGCTTTCTCGGCTGCCAATTTTTCTTGGCGGTAGGCTTCGGCAGCCTCGCGTTCCCGTTTGGTTGCCTGACGCATCATCCAGTAGTTAACGACAATAACCAGTGTACCGATGATACCGATCAGGATGGTTGCCAAAACGTTCATCTGAGGGTCAAGGCCGAGTTTGATTTTGGAGAAAATCACTTGTGGCAATGTCGATGAACCCGGGCCTGACAGGAAGGAGGTAATCACCAAGTCGTCCAAAGACAGGGTAATGCCCAAGAGGAAGCCGGAAGCAATCGCAGGGGCAATCAGTGGTAGGGTAATCACGAAGAAAATCTTCAGCGGACGGGCACCCAAGTCCATAGCAGCTTCTTCCAAGGATTGATCCAATTCCACCAAGCGCGAGCGGATAACGACGGTAATGTACGCCATACAAAGTGTGGTGTGGCCGAGGAAGATGGTGAAGAAGCCGCGATCGAAGTAGAGCGATTGCAACAATTCACTGCCTTGCAGGAACATCTGCACCTGAATAATCAACAGCAGCATGGACAAACCGGTAATCACATCAGGCATCACCATAGGCGCGGAAATCATACCGGCAAACAGGGTGCTGCCGCGGAAGCGTTTAATACGCGCCATGGCGTAGCCTGCCAATGTGCCGAGTGCCACGGCGGCAAGCGAGGAAACGATGGCGATACGCAATGACAGCCAGGCCGCTTCCAAGATGGTGTCGTTTTCCATTAATGCGCCGTACCATTTGGTTGAGAAACCGCCCCAAACGGTAACCAGTTTGGATTCATTGAAAGAATAGATGACCAAAACCACCAGCGGAATATAGAGGAATGCCAGCGAGAGCAGGAGCATCAGTTTCAAGAACCAGGATAATTTGGTTTTCTGCATTATTTGCCTCCTTCTTCCAATTCGCGGTTTTCATAGTGCTGGAACAGGGCAATCGGTACAACCAGCAGGGCAACCATGACGACGGCGACGGCAGAAGCCAGCGGCCAGTTGTTTTGGTCGAAGAATGCCTGCCACAATACTTTACCGATCATCAGGTTTTCAGAACCGCCCACCAATTCAGGAATCACAAATTCACCGACGGCTGGAACGAAGACCAACATAGAGCCTGCGATGATGCCGGTTTTGGACAAAGGCAGGGTAATGGTAAAGAACGATTTGATCGGACCTGCACCCAAGTCGGAAGCAGCTTCGAGCAGGCGGTTGTCCAGTTTTACCAATTGTGTGTACAGCGGCAAAATCATAAACGGCAGATAGGCGTAAACCATCACCAAATTCAGCGAAAAAGCATTATAGAACAAGTCTAAAGGCTCGCTGATGATTCCGTATTTAATTAAGAAATTGTTGATGATGCCGTTGTGTCCCAATAAGCCCATCCATGCGTAAACACGCAACAGGAAAGAGGTCCAAAAAGGCAGCATGATTGCCAACAGCAGGCCGTTGCGCGCAGCCGGATTCGCGCGCGAAATGGCATAAGCGGTCGGATAACCGATCAACAGGCAGATGATAGTCGTCGTCAGCGCCGTCTTAATCGAAGACCAGTAGGTCATCAGATAGATATTGCTGTTTTCACTGTCACCAAACGGATTGAGCGTATTCCAAAAGTTTTGGAAAATGTCGGCGTAGTTCTGATAGCTGATGGCAATGTTCAGACGGCCTAAGTCTTCATCAATCGTTGTCAGCGGCGTAAATGGCGGAATGGCGATTTCTTGTTCGGCAAAGCTGATTTTCAATACGATGGCGAACGGAATCAGAAACAGAATCAAAAGCCAAATATACGGCACGGCAATCACTGCACGCTGGCCGGGGCGGCGGAACAGTTTGTTTTTCAGTTTTTTAAGGTTCATTGCATTTCCCTCAAATTAACTGAACAGAGGTGTTGGTTGGTTTTCAGGCCAGCTGATGTAGACAGTCTCGTCCCAGGTCGGCGGCGTAATGTTGCGCACATACCAATAAGGTGCGGGAACTTGGCTTTTGACGACACGGCCGTTGGCAAGTTTGATGTGGTAAATCGCGAAGCTGCCCAAGTAGGCAATTTCTTTAACCGTGCCTTGGGCCCAGTTGTGCGCGCCCAAGTGTTCCGGTTTTTCTTTGTGCAAATCAATGTCTTCAGGGCGAATGCTGATCCAAATTTCATGATCGTTCGGAACGCCCAAGCCGTGGTCGATGCGGACGTGGTTTTCCAAGCCGTCACATTTGACGATGGAGAAATCGGCGCGGTCGTCAATAACGACGCCGTCAAAAATATTGGTTTCGCCGATAAATTCGGCGGTAAAGCGGCTGTTAGGATAGTCGTACACGTCGCTAGGTGTGCCGACTTGGCGCAATTGGCCGTCGGACATGATGGCGATGCGGGTAGCCATCGTCATCGCTTCTTCTTGGTCGTGGGTAACCATGATGCAGGTTACGCCGACTTGTTCCAGCGTGTTGACCAATTCCAGTTGGGTTTGTTGGCGCAGTTTTTTATCGAGTGCGCCCAAAGGTTCGTCAAGCAGCAGGATTTTCGGACGTTTCGCCAGGCTGCGCGCCAAAGCAATACGCTGTTGTTGGCCGCCGGAAAGTTGATGCGGCTTGCGTTTGGCGTATTTGGTCATTTGCACCAGGCGCAACATTTCTTCGACGCGGGCGTCGATTTCGCCTTTAGGCATTTTGTCTTGTTTCAGGCCGAAAGCGATGTTTTGTTCAACGCTCATGTGCGGGAACAGGGCATAGCTTTGGAACATCATGTTGATTGGGCGCTCATACGGAGCAAGCTTGGTAATATCTTGGCCGTCGAGAATGATTTTGCCCTGATTGGGGCTTTCCATGCCTGCCAACATGCGCAGCAGTGTGGATTTGCCACTGCCTGAGCTGCCCAAAAGGGCGAAGATTTCGTGTTGATAGATGTCCAAGTCGATGTTATCGACAGCGTAATTGTCACCAAACTTTTTCACCAAGCCTTGGATTTGCAAATAAGGTTTGGCTGAAGACGCAGTGGTTGCGGTCATAATGGCAATACTCCAAAAAGAAAGACGAGTACCGGCAAAACGGATTTTCGAATGGGTGATAAAAAGCTGTTTGATTGCTGGCGGGAGTCGGACGGAGGCCGTCTGAAACTCTTGTAAAGCGCACGGGCAGCGTGGATAGAAAGCAGTTTAAGCCTCAGCTTTTGCTTTCGGCAAACTCAATATTATATTAGCCTAAGCCTCATAGGGGCAATATGAAAATGCTTGTAGCGGCTGATTTGAAACAAATAGGAAAGGAAAGGCAGGCAGGGGAACAGGATAGCAAAAATGGGTAACGTTGTTTTTCTGCACAAAAGGATTTAATTTATATTCAAATGTCTTAAAAAATAATTTAAGATAGAATAAAATACGCAAATTGCATTAATTTTAATAAAGTCGTGCGGATTGCGTTTTATGCGGGCAAGATGGTTTTGTTCTGAATAAAAACCAAATCCGTTATATGAATAAAAAGGGAAAACATGAGCATTAAAGAATGGCCCGAGGGGGAGCGGCCGCGTGAGAAGCTGTTGGAGCGCGGCGCGGCGGCGTTGAGTGATGCGGAGTTGCTGGCGATTTTATTGCGTGTCGGAACACGCGGCATGAGCGCGGTCGATTTGGCGCGTTATTTGTTGAGTGAGTTTGGCAGCTTGGGGAAGCTGATGAGTGCGGATGCTAAAACACTTGCTGCTTATAAGGGCATGGGCTTGGCGAGTTATACTCAGTTTGCAGTGGTCAAAGAAATCGGGCGGCGGATTTTGGGTGAAGATTTGCAGGAGCAGATGGTTTTGTCAAACCCGAAATCGGTTGCGGATTATCTGCGCTTGCATCTTGGGCATGAAAAAATCGAAGTCAGCGTTGCGTTGCTGCTCAACCGTCAAAATCAATTGATTGCGGTACGGGAATTGTCGCGCGGTACGGTGGCGGAAAACACGGTTTATATCCGTGAAATTGTCAAATTGGTATTGGATGAATACGCCGACAGTTTGATTTTGGCACACAATCATCCGGGCGGCTCGGCAAGGCCGTCTGAATCTGATGTGCAGTTTACAGAGCGTTTGAAACAGGCTTTAAGTTTGGTGGATATTACGCTCTTGGACCATTTTATCGTAACGGCAAAAGAAACCTGTTCTTTGCGTGAACAAGGCTATATGTAAGGATGAATGTTCAGACGGCCTCAGTAAGATGGGTTACCTTACCAAGGCCGTCTGAAGAATTATTGCGTTACTTCATCGGAGGACTCTTCCTTATAGATGATTTCTTCCGATTTTGGCTTTTCTTTGCTCTTTTCTTTGTCCTTGTCTTTTTTGCCGTCAGGAATGGCGGCATCAATCACTGCCCCCGTTCCTTTGACAACCAATTTTCCGGCAGTCAGGACAGTTGTAGCAGCCAAATCGACAGCCGCGCCTACAACGCAGCCGTTAAGCGTCAGGCAAAGGGCAAGTGCCGGAAGCAGGCGTTTTGTACATCTCAATGGCTGCATCCGCAGTGTCCTTCGTGATGATGGCCGCATCCGAGTGCTTCTTGCCAAGCATCGTCGTCGCCGTCAAATTCTTCGACTTCGTCAAATTCACCGTTTTCTACCATGCTTACCAGCTCTTCCAGGCTTTCTGCGCCTTCTACCCAACAGCAGGGAATATCGGGTGGTGTGTTGGGTGCAAGCAGGGCGGCCTGTTGGTCGTGCCAAGCAATCCAATAGCCGTTTTGCGTTTGTACGAATACGGCATCGGGATGGATGGTTTCGTTTTCAGTATTGACCAGCATTCTGGCGGCGATATCGGTTTGAAAAGGTAAGGTTTGCATGATGGTTTGAGAATGTGGGAAAAGAAAGTATTGTAACATGGCAAAAACAAACGCACCGTCTGAGTCAGGCGGTGCGTTTGTGTCTCGGCAACTTGGGTGCGGACGGTTTAAGGTGTCGGCCGCACCGGAAATATCATTCCGTTCAGATTATTTGTTGTCGTTGTTTGCCAAAACAAAGCGGTAAATAGCCGCGCCCACTGCTGCGCCGGCAATAGGGGCCAACCAGAACAACCACAGTTGTTCAACAGCCCAGCCGCCTTGGAACAAGGCAACGCCGGTAGAACGTGCAGGGTTGACGGAAGTATTGGTCACAGGAATGCTGATCAAGTGAATCAGGGTCAGACCCAGGCCGATGGCGATAGGGGCGAAGCCGGCCGGAGCCAGTTTGTCGGTAGAACCCATGATGATGATCAGGAAGAATGCAGTCAGGACAAATTCGATCAGCAACGCGGCCATCATGTCGTAACCGTTAGGAGAGTGTTCGCCGAAACCATTGCTGGCAAAGCCGGAAGCAACAGCATCAAAACCGGTTTTACCGGAAGCAATCAGATACAGAACGCCTGCAGCGGCAATCGCACCGACAACTTGGGATACGATGTAAGGCAACAAGTCTTTACCGTTGAAACGGCCACCGATGAAGAGGCCGACGGAAACGGCAGGGTTGAAGTGGCCGCCTGAAATATGGCCGACGGCGTAAGCCATGGTCAGTACAGTCAAGCCGAACGCCAAGGCGACACCGGCAAAGCCAATGCCGAGTTCAGGGTAGGCTGCTGCCAATACTGCGCTGCCGCAGCCGCCGAATACCAGCCAGAAAGTGCCGAAAAATTCTGCAAAATATTTTTTCATTTGTTTTTCCTCGTAAAGGTTGGGGTGTTGCCGAGGGCATGAATCATAATAATATTGTTTCTAATCGAAAAACGGATTTACCTGTTTTTTCCGGTCTTGACAAAAGGCCGTCTGAAAATAGTGACAAACGGGTAGAGATATGCATTTTGCAGGTCGAGTTTGGTTGATTGAACCTTGTTTTTTGTGAAGCAAATGCCGTCAATGCAAAAGCATTTAGATTAGTAAGAAATGTTGTTTATAGATTACTTATTTGCTTGTTTATTTGATTGGAATTGTTGAACCATATCTGATTTAAAAAGGCCGTCTGAAAAGTTTTCAGACGGCCTTGATTTAAGCAAGGATAAATTAATCCAGATGGTCGCTGCTTTGCGCCAAGATGGTGCGGTTGCCGTTGTTTTCCGCCGGGGAAACAATACCGTCGGCTTCCATTTGTTCAATCAGGCGGGCGGCGCGGTTGTAGCCGATGCGCAGTTGGCGTTGGATATTGGAAATGCTGGCCTTACGCGATTTCAAGACAACGGAAACGGCTTCGTCATACATGGGGTCGAGGTTGCTGTCGTTGCTGCGGCTGGTGCCGGTAAAGTCTTCGGTGGAACCGTTGCTCAAAATATCGTCGATATAGTCGGGTGCGCCAAATTGTTTCAGGTATTCCACTACGCGGTGAACTTCATTGTCGGAAGCGAATGCGCCGTGTACACGTTGCGGATAGTTGGTACCGGGTAGCTGGAACAGCATATCGCCTTGGCCGAGCAGGTTTTCCGCGCCCATTTGGTCAAGAATCGTGCGGCTGTCGATTTTGCTGGATACTTGGAAAGCAATGCGTGTCGGAATATTGGCTTTAATCAGGCCGGTAATGACATCCACGCTGGGGCGTTGGGTGGCAAGAATCAAATGGATACCGGCTGCGCGTGCTTTTTGGGCAAGGCGGGCAATCAGTTCTTCAATTTTCTTACCGGCGGTCATCATCAGGTCGGCAAACTCATCTACGACGACCACGATAAACGGCAGTTTTTCCAATGGCTCAGGATTTTCAGGCGTGAGGCTGAACGGGCTGCCGATTTTTTCGCCACGAGCGGCGGCTTCGGCAATTTTTTGGTTGAAACCGGCAAGGTTGCGCACGCCCATAAAGCTCATCAGGCGGTAGCGTTTTTCCATTTCGTTGACGCACCAGTTCAGCGCGTTTGCAGCCAGCTTCATATCGGTTACGACAGGGGCGAGCAGGTGCGGAATGCCTTCGTAAATGCTCAGTTCCAGCATTTTCGGGTCAATCATAATCATGCGCACGTCTTCAGGCGTTGCTTTGAAGAGCATGGACAGAATCATGGCGTTCACGCCTACGGATTTACCCGAACCAGTCGTACCGGCAACCAGCAGATGCGGCGCTTTGGCCAAGTCTGTCACAACAGGCTGGCCGGTGATGTCTTGGCCGAGGGCGAGGGTCAGTTTGGATTTAGATTCGGTAAACGCAGGTGAATTGAAGATTTCGCTCAGGCGGATCATTTGGCGTTTCGGATTAGGCAATTCCAAGCCCATGCAGGTTTTGCCGGGGATGGTTTCCACCACGCGGATGGAAGCCACGCCAAGCGAGCGTGCCAAGTCTTTCTCAAGGTTCAAAACGGCACTGCCGCGCACACCGACATCAGGCTCAATCTCGTAGCGCGTAATGACCGGGCCGGAATAGGAGTCCATCACTTTGACTTTAACTTTGAACTCGGCCAGTTTTTCTTCGATGGTAATGCTGTTTTCCAGCAACTGTTCTTCAGTTTGCGAGGCGCTCGGGTCAAACTGCGGCGGCAGGAGCAGGGCAGTGGTCGGCAGAAGCGCATCGGTCAGGGTTGCCGAAGTTGGAATAGCTATGCTTGGTGTATCTTCTTGAACGCTTGGTTCTACGCTTCGAACAGGCGTTTCAACGATTGTCTGTGTATATTCAGACGGCCTTGCGATTGTTTCAACAGGTTCAACGGGTTCAATGGTTTCAACCGCTTGAATCGCTTCTGCTTCCGCTTGTACAGGCGCTTCCGGCTCACCATCGAATTCTGTTTCTTCTTCGGCTGATTCGCTGATTAAATAATCGCGGATACTGCGTTCAGGCTGATTGCTAACATGCGCATTGACTTGTGCATCAAAAATCGGCACTTGGATTTTATGTTCGAAAGCAGGCGGCTCGGGAATATCAATCGGCGCAATCGAGGTTTGGAAAACGGGTGGCTCGGGAATATCGGTTTTAGCCATAGGGACAACCGGTACGGCAGGCGGCTCGACTACGGTTGCGTTTGGTGCGGCAGGTCGGGAGATATAAGGGGATTTTTTAACAGGCGCAGCCGGTTTTGGACGGGACGGCGTTGCCGGTGCGGCAGGTTGTGGTGCAACAGCCTCCGTGGCAGCTCGTTTACGCGCCCATCTTTCGGCGGCCGCTTCGGTATGGCGGACTTGACGGCGCAGGCTGGCAGGACGGCTGATTTGTCCCAAGTTGGCCAAAATTTCGTCATTTTCGATGGTGCGCGGAGAGTAGTCGCGCAATGGGGCGACGGCTGCGGCCAGTTTGTGGCGAGCGGCGGTACGGCGGGCAAGGTTGTCGTGAATATCTTCCGCTTGGATTTCAGAAGGGAATGCCTGCATGGAAGTATAGGGGAGGATGGCTTCTTTTTCGGCAGTTCTTAAGGCCGTCTGAACAGTTTCGATATGCGGTGCATTCGCTTCTGCCACGCGGACATTGTTGGCACGCGCCAAGGCACGTTCGCGTGTGCGGCGCAAGATAGGGTCGTTGTAGTCGATGATTTCCATACCTGTCATCGGCAGGGATGAAGCGCGCAACAATGGGGTCTCGACTTCGTCTTTGTAAATCGGCGCATTTTTTTCGGCCAAATGCTCGTTCCATTCTTCAACCGCCGCTTCGTGCAGGGAACGGGTGGCTTCTTCTAATGTGATTTCTTCAAAATTGCTGTTTTGCACCAAAGACGGGCTGTATTCGGGCGTTTCCATTTGCGCAAACGGCGTGATTTTGGGAATACGTTCCGGCTTGGTAGATTTGCGGGTTTTAGGCGCCACTTTGATTTCTTCTTCGGTCGTTGCGATGTGTTCCGGCTCTTCGGCAACGGGCTCTGCTGCGTGCTCTTCGTCTGTTTCGGCGTGTTGCATTTTATTGTGTTCGAGCGCGGAAAGCAGGCGGATGCGGGCGATTTTATGGTTGTCGGCGGTGCGCTTGTTCATGCTGAACAAACGTTTCAGGCTGTCCAGTTGGCTGGCAAAACCGACCGGGCTGTCTTCTTCGTTTATTTCTTCTTCATCGCCACTGAGTCGTGCCAATTCTTGGCGCCACTTTTGCTCTTGTTTCTGGCGCCACCAGAACAAGCCGGCTATGGCGGCCAGCAGAATTAAAGCCAATATTGTCCAAAGCATGCGTTCATCCCCTTAATTAAACGGCAAAGTCCGTTATTCTAACGCTTTTTTCGGGTAAACAAAACCAGCTGAAACAAGCTTTAACGGCAAAGGCGGACAGGATTGTCAAAGCTGTGGCTTGAGGCGCGTATAATAGGCCGTCTGAACATTTTGCGGATGAGATGATGATTTTTCAAAACGGATGGTTTCCCGTTGGTGTCGTGATGGCGGCATGGCCTGTGTTGCTGGTGATTTTTGCTTTGTGTGCAAAGCAGGCATGGGTGTCGGTATCGCAGCATCGTTCCGCATTTTTGTTGGCTGCCGTGATGTTGCCGCTGGCTTGGAGTTTGAATGCCTCTCCGGAAAGCGGACAACTGGCCGGCATGAGCTATCATTTGCTTGCTTTAAACCTGACGGCTTTAATGCTGGGCACCTCTGCTGCGTTCTGCATCGGCGTTTTGCTGTTTTTTCCATATTTGTGGCTTTGGGGCGATTGGCATATGTTCCCCATCAATGCCTTGTCTGTATTGCTTCCGCCTTTGTTGGTGAACTTGGGTTTCCGCCATTGGGTGTCACGTTTGCCTGCCAATATCTTTATCTTTATTTTTCTGAATGGTTTTTGGGCTGCGGCGATCGGCATGGTGTTTACCGGCGTAATTTTGGTCGGTTTGTTGGACTGGGCGGATGTATTTGATACGACAGTATTGTGGAAAACCGCTTTTCCTGTTTTCTTCTTAATCGCTTGGGCAGAGGCATTTTTGAGCGGTATTTCAACAGCCATTTTTATCGCGCTCAAGCCGCAATGGATTTGTACTTTTGATGACGGCAGGTATTTGAAATCCGCGCCTAAAATTTGGCAATAAGATATGAAGGCATCTTTGTGTGGTTTTCAGACGGCCTCATGACCGGATGGCCTGTTTTCAATTGAATTTTTAACGTGTTATGTTTGCTTATATTTTTCCCATTGTTTGCGGTGCCGCTGTCGGGGCTGTATTGCGTTGGCTGTTTGGCTTGGTGCTGGTGTCTTCGGCGCCTTTTTCTATCGGTACATTGGCGGCAAACTGGCTGGGCGCGCTGCTGATCGGCGTATTGGCAGAACTATTAACCGATCCGCAATGGCGTTTGCTTTGGATTACCGGATTTCTCGGCAGCTTGACCACATTTTCAGGTTTTTCAGTGGAGATGGTGGGTTTGATGCAGGCGCAACGCTGGGGCATGGCTTTGATGGCAACCTGTCTGCATGTTTTCGGTTCGTTTGGTTTGACGGCGCTGGGGATCAAATTGGCGCAGATTTGGAAGTAAGTTGCTTGAAATATAAACCTAAGGCCGTCTGAAAATCTGTTTTCAGACGGCCTTAGGTTTAATCAATTAGGGTTGTACATAGCTTTTTGTACGCGCTAAATCGGTAATCAACAGCGGATTGTCTTTGCGCATCATATCGATCAGCTCTTGGCAACGTTTGGTTGTTGGATCTTGCCAGAGCCAGTCAAGCTCGGGCTGGGTAAGGCCGACTATCTGCAGAAATTGAACTTCACCGTTTGGCGTTTTGATAGCGGGCAGCTTGGGGTCTGGTGCGAAGGCTACGCCGACGATGGCGGTTTCTGTATCCATTCGGATAGGGTCGTTAGTTGAAGTAAAGTGGTAGGCTTCAAACCAGTTACCACTTTCAAAAACGTAACGGCCAAGATTATTCATTAGATTAATTGCCCAGTAAGGCTCGTGTTTGGTGTTGTAGCCAGAATCCGGATCCTGATCGTAAGGGGGAGTACGGAAGGTAAATTCAAATCCCCATTTACTGTAATCTGCACCGGCAAGTTCTGGATTAAAGTAAAGTTCGCTCATGCCGTAGGAAACAATGTGGCGATGGAAGGTTTGCTCTTCGCAATCATAAATACTACTGCCGTCTAATGGGTCATCACCACCTAGAATGTATTTGATAATAGAGCCGTAATGACGAGGTTTGATATCACCATAAAGTGCTTTAAGCGCAGTATCGATGGCTTCCCAGCCGACAGCCTGATCTTCTTTAAAAGTTTGGCGATATTCTTGTTCGTTCATTGTCTGTTTCCGTGTCGTTGATAATTGGATTGTAAATTAATTCGCGTGTTTTTTTAGAATGTGTTGTTTCTAAAAATAAAGCGATTTAAATATGACATCTTATTTGCTTTTTTAATCAATGCCAATAGGTAAACAGACGGTTTCTTGACAATAGGTTTTGCCGGACTCGCTTAAATGCGCCGGTTTGTAGGCGGCAAAGGTGTAGGTCAGGTCTGCGCGGAATGTGTCGGGATCGGCTTCAGCGGTGTCGCAGTTGAGGCCGGTGGGAATATCGAGGGCGACTTTCAGGCCGTCTGAATGATTGAGTTGGCGGCAGAGGGCGGCGATTTCGGTTGGAAGCGCGCCGCTGAAGCCTGTGCCGAATATGCCTTCGATAATGATGTCGTAACCTTTTTTCAGACGGCCTTCCAGTTCTTGTGCGGATATCAATTCAATATGGGGCAAACCGTTGAGGCGTTCTCGATTGGTTTGAGCCAAAGGGGAGAGGTTTTCTCCGAGTGAAAACAGAATATCGATATGCCAACCTTGCGCCTGCATATATCTTGCCATGACTAGGCCGTCGCCGCCGTTGTTGCCTTTGCCGCAAACGATCAGGGCGCGTCCGGCTTGAGGATGACGCTTCATGAGGTCTCGGGCGGCAGAGCTGCCGGCGTTTTCCATCAGTTGGTCGAAGCTCGTGCCTTTATCGACGGCTGCTTGTTCGCGTTCGCGCATTTGGGCGGCGGTATAGACTTTCATGATCGGCTCTCTTTGCAGGAAGTTATTGGTCGGCGGTATTCATCAGGCGCAAGGCTTTCAGACGGCCTATTTCTTTTTGATATTCCACCAGCCCGATAAATGTGCCGTCTCGGCTGTATACACGGATGGGCTGATCGGTGGAAATGTTTTCGGTGAACTGGGGACGTTGGCCGTGTTTGAGCATGGTAACGGCGTAGTCGTTTAGCTCAAGTTTGGGGAAATGTTGCACCAAGACATCGCAAGGCAGCAGCAGGGCATCGCGTTCGGCTTCGTCCAATTCTGCCAAGGCTTCGAGCGTGTGGCTTTGGGCAATGGTAAAGCCGGCGGTTTCAGTACGGCGCAGGGCGGTCAGGTGGGCGAATGTGCCGATGTGTTTGGCGATGTCTTCGCTGAGGGTGCGGATATAGGTACCCTTGCTGCAACGTACGTCTATCACGGCTTTGGGTGCATCAAATTCAGTGATATCAATGGAGTAGATGGTGATATCGCGCGCTTTGCGTTCGATAACGATACCTTTGCGTGCGTATTCGTATAGCGGTTTGCCTTCGTGCTTGAGGGCGGAAAACATGGGTGGAACTTGGCGGATATCGCCCGTTAAGGCTTGGCAGGCCGTCTGAAATTCGGACAATGAAATATCGGCGCGTGCGGTGGCGATGATTTCGCCTTCGGCATCGCCCGTGCTGCTGGCTTCGCCCAGTTTCAGCGTGGCGGTATAGGCTTTGTCGGCATCAATCAGGTATTGGGCAAACTTGGTCGCTTCGCCGAAACAAACGGGCAAAAGCCCTGTGGCCAAAGGATCGAGTACGCCGGTATGCCCGGCTTTTTCAGCACGGAACAAACGCCGCGCTTTTTGCAGGGCGGTGTTGCTGGAAAGGCCTTCGGGTTTGTCGAGGAGAAGAACGCCGTTGACCGGGCGTTTGGTGGGTTTGGCTGTCATATTAAGTAGGGGAGCGTTAATGTTTAGGCCGTCTGAAAGCATTCAGACGGCCTGTGTGTTTTAATCAATCAGTCTTCAACCGGTTTTTCCGCCGCCACTTGGTCGATCAGGCTGGAAATACTCATGCCGCGTTCGAGTGATTCGTCGTATTTGAAGTGCAGCTCAGGCGTTTTGAAGAGTTTGATGCGTTTGGCCAATTCGCTGCGCAAATGGCCTTTGGCGTGTTCCAAAGCTTCTTCGGTGATGTCGCGCGTGCTGTCGTCGAGGACGGTGTAGAACACGGTCGCGTGGCTGTAATCGCGGGTAACTTCGACTTCGTTGATGGTGATGAAGCCTGCACGCGGATCTTTCAGGCCGGTGCGGACGAGTTCGGCAAGCTCGCGCATGATTTGTTCTTTGACACGGTCTTGGCGGGCGTAGCCGCGTTGGGGTTTTCTCATGGTTTTCCTTGATGTATGGCAGGCTGTCGTTTTCAGACGGCCTGCGGTTTGGATTTTGAACAGCTGCCTATTATAACGGAGCGCGGTTTATTGTGCTTGAACCGAGAAAGGCATATCGATTTTTTGCCATTGCGCGCTTTCGTAGTCCAGCGCATCGGCGATGAGGGGGTGTTGCTCCAGCCATTGGGCGTTGATGCGCAAGATGAAGCTGTGGTTGCTTTCATCTATGCGAAGCTGGGTTTGCGGCGGCAAATCGAGCGGCAGGCGCGAGCGGCAGAAGAGGGCGGCCAGGCGCAGGGACAATACGGCACACCACATGATTTCGTTGTCGCCGATAATGTCCGCCATTTTCTTGAGGTCGCCGCGATGGCCGATAACCAGTTGCGCCAAAATGGTTTGCTCTTTGCGTGAGAAGCCCGGCATATCGGCGTTTTCGAGAATGTAGGCGGAGTGTTTATGATAACCGGTATGGGCGATATCCAAACCGATTTCATGCAGACGGCCTGCGCGGCTGAGGTATTGGTTCCACAGGGCAAGCTCTTGAACGGTTACGTTTTTGGCGTGGCACAGACTGTTCATGAAGGCTTGCGCGGTATCGGCAACGCGTTTGGCTTGGTTGAGGCTGACGTGGTAGCGTTTTTGGAACTCTGCCGTTGTCTGCTCGCGCATATCGACATTGAGGCTGCGGCCGATTAAGTCGTAGAACACGCCGTCGCGGAGGGCGGCTTCGGTAACGGTCATTTTGGTCAGTGAGAGTTCTTCAAAAGCGGCCATCATCACGGCCAATCCGCCTGCAAAAACTTCGACACGTTCGGGTTTGAGGTTTTCAAATTTGGCTTTTTTAACCGAACCGGCTTCGATAATCCTATCGGCAAGATAACGCATGCCTTGGGCGGTAATATCGGCTTCTTGCGGCAATTCGGCCGCCAAAACGTCGCGTATGGATTTTGCTGAACCGGACGTGCCGATAGCGAAATCCCAGCCGGTACGCTTCATCAGTTTGCTGATGCGCTGGATTTCGATACGCGCGGCGGAAACGGCGGCTTGGAAATCTTTGGCGGTAATTTTGTTTTGGAAGAAGCGCATGCTGTACGTTACGCAGCCCAAAGGCAGGCTTTCTGTGGTCAGCGGTTGCAAATCAGAGCCGATGACAAATTCGGTCGAGCCGCCGCCGATGTCGATAACCAGCATTTTATCGCCTTTGGGCGGCAGGGTATGCACTACGCCGGTGTAAATCAGACGCGCCTCTTCGCGGCCGGCAATGACTTCGATGGGGAAACCCAGCGCCGCTTCGGCACGGGGCAGGAATTGGGCGATGTTTTTGGCGACGCGGAAAGTGTTGGTGGCCACCACGCGCACGTTTTCAGGTTGGAATCCGCGCAGGCGTTCGCCGAATTTTGCCAAACATTCCAAGGCTTGTTCTTGAGAGGCTTCGCTCAGGTTTTTTTGTTCGTCCAAGCCGGCGGCAAAGCGTACCATTTGTTTGAAGGAGTCGATGACTTTCAGCTGGCCGTTGTTGTTTTCACAAATTTGCAGGCGGAAACTGTTGGAGCCCAAATCGACGGAGGCTAAAACGTTGGCGGGAGTGGTGGTCATAAAAAATACCGCTTGATTAGAAAAACCTAAATGTTACTTGAGGCGGTATCACTTGACAATAAAAGGAATACAGCTCTTTGATTCTGCTCATAGATGTATTTTATAATGCTGATTTTAAGCAAATATATCAAAGGCCGTCTGAACTTTTCAGACAGCCTAAAAAGAGAAACACATGAAATCGGAAAACCAAGATTCCTTATTTTTATCGCGCCGCCGCCTGTTGCAAGTTGGCGGAGCCATGCTTTTGACGCCTACGGCCGCTTGGGCGGGGGCGCAACGTGAAGAAACGCTGGCCGATGATGTGGCGTCCGTGATGCGAAGTTCGATCAATAGCGCCAGCCCTGCGCGGCTGGTGTTTACCGATGCAAGGGAAGGGGAGCGTTGGTTGGCGGCGATGTCTTCCCGATTGGCACGCTTTATTCCCGATGAAGGCGAGCGCCGCCGCCTGCTGATCAATATCCAATACGAAAGCAGCCGCGCCGGACTCAATACTCAAGTGATTTTGGGTTTGATTGAAGTGGAAAGCGCGTTTCGCCAATATGCCATCAGTGGCGTGGGTGCGCGCGGTTTGATGCAGGTGATGCCGTTTTGGAAAAACTATATCGGCAATCCGTCGCACAACCTTTTCGACATCCGCACCAATCTGCGCTACGGCTGCACCATTCTGCGCCATTACAACAATATCGAAAAAGGCAATATTGTCCGCGCTTTGGCAAGGTTTAACGGCAGCTTGGGCAGCAACAAATATCCGAATGCCGTGTTAGGCGCGTGGCGAAATAGATGGCAGTGGGGTTGAGCGGCTTGCGATTTGCCCCATGCAATTCCTTTGAATCCTGTATAATCAGAAAATCTGTTAATTCACACTTTCAGACGGCCTTTCGCAAATTTAAGGCCGTCTGAAACATTATTTATGGCAAGAGATAACCGCATTCAAATGTTTCCGCACGAATGGCGTGCCAGTACCACACTCTCCGGCGTTTACGCACTGCGTATGCTGGGGATGTTTTTGGTACTGCCTGTTTTGGCAATGTATGCCGCTTCGTTGCCCGGTGCGGAAGATAATAAAGCATTGGTCGGTATGGCAATGGGCATTTACGGGCTGACACAGGCCTTGTTGCAGCTGCCATTGGGCATCGCTTCCGACAAGTTCGGCCGTAAAAAAGTGATTTATATCGGCTTGATTGTGTTTGCCGCCGGTAGTTTCCTGGCCGCAGTTGCCGACAGCCTGCAAATGCTGGTTGCCGCGCGTGCCATTCAAGGCGCGGGTGCCGTCAGCGCGGCGGTAACGGCTTTGCTGGCGGATTTGACCCGTAGCGAAGTACGGACGCGTGCGATGGCGATGATCGGCCTGAGCATAGGCTTGACCTTCTCTGTCAGCCTGGTGCTTGCTCCGATGATTGCCAGCTTTATCGGCGTATCCGGCCTGTTTGCGCTGACCGGTATCCTGACGGTAATCAGTATCGGCGTGGTTGCGTGGATGACGCCTGATCCTGAAGTGTCAAAACTGCACGAAGACACACAGGCGCAGCCTTCGCGTATGGGCGAAGTATTGAAAAACCGCCAGCTGCTCAATCTCGACTTCGGTATTTTTGCCTTGCATGCGGCGCAAATGGCATTATTTACCGCATTGCCGTTTGCCATGACGCAGTTGGGTTTGGAAAAAATCCATCACTGGCAAGTCTATCTGCCGTCAACCATTACCGGCCTGATTATTATGGTGCCACTGATTATCGTCGGCGAAACGCGCAACAAGCTCAAGCAAGTGTTTATCCTCGGTATCGTCTGCATTGCCGCGGCACAAATCGGCTTGCTGTTTGGCATGCACTCAATATGGTTGATTACCGCTTATTTGATTGTTTATTTTATTGGTTTCAATGTATTGGAAGCCAGCCTGCCGTCTATGGTATCGAAAATCGCCCCGTCCGATTTGAAAGGAACGGCGATGGGCGTGTATAACACATTACAGTCGGTCGGCTTGTTTGTCGGTGGCGCGACCGGTGGCTTATTGTTCCAAAAATATGGGTTTTCAGGCGTTTTTACCTTTTGTAGCGTATTGATGTTGCTGTGGCTGGTATTGGCACTCATCTTACCGGCACCGAAACCCGTCAAAAACCTCAGCTATCCGCTTAACGCCGAATGGCAACAAAATCCGGATTTGCTCTACCAAAAACTGACCGAAATTGAAGGCGTCGAAAGCATCAGCTTCAGCGCAGACAAACAAACCATTTATATCAAGGCCTTGCAAAAAGGATTCGACCAAGAGGCCGCCGAAAAAATCATCACAGGAGTGTAAAATGTCATTAAATAAAGTCATCCTTATCGGCCGTCTCGGCCGCGACCCGGAAGTCCGCTATATGCCCAACGGCGAGGCCGTCTGTAACTTCAGCGTTGCCACCAGCGAAACGTGGAATGACCGTAACGGCCAACGCGTAGAACGTACCGAATGGCACAACATCACCATGTACCGCAAACTCGCCGAAATCGCCGGTCAATACCTGCGTAAAGGCAGCCAAGTGTATCTGGAAGGCCGTATCCAAAGCCGTAAATACCAAGGCAAAGACGGCATCGAGCGCACCGCTTACGACATCATCGCCAACGAAATGAAAATGCTTGGCGGCCGCAACGACAACAGCGGCGGCGCACCATATGATGACGGCTACAACCAAGGCGGCCATTCAAGCCAAGGCAGTTACCAACAAGCGCCACAGCAGCAATACCAATCTGCTCCGGCTCAAGAACTCCCAGCAGCCCCAGCCCGTCGTCCCGCTCCGGCACAACCGACCGCTCCGGTTGATGATATCGACGATGATATTCCATTCTAATTATTGAGTAATATAGAAGGCCGTCTGAAAAATATATTTTCAGACGGCCTTTTATTTGAATATGTCTACGTTTTTAAGATTTTTCGGCTTTATCTCCGATTTTACTTTCTTTGCCTTGAATCAGGTTTTGAATATTGCTTTTATGGCGGTACAACACCAATGCGGCAATGAATACGGTTGCCCATGCCCAAGAGGCGTGTGGCATCATGAAGAAGGCGAAGATGGGTGCGCAGACGGTGGCGACCAGTGCGGCAAGGGAAGATACTTTGAAACCGAACGCCATGACCAGCCAAACCAAGGCGCAGAGTAGGGCGGTTGCGGGAGAGAGGGCGAGCAAAACGCCCAATGCGGTGGCTACGCCTTTCCCACCTTTAAAATTGAAAAATATTGGCCACATATGGCCGACCAATGCGGCGATGGCGACCAGGGCTATCGTTGCATCAGACAAATTTAAAGCATCTTGAAGACAGCGTGCCAAGATGACGGCAACCAAGCCTTTTACTGCATCGCCGAGCAGGGTCAGTGCGGCCGCTTTTTTCTTACCGCTGCGCAAGACGTTGGTGGCACCGGGGTTGCCGGAGCCGTAAGTGCGCGGATCGTCCATGCCGTAATATTTTGATACGATGACGGCAAAAGACAGGGAGCCGATAAGATAGGCGGCAATAATGGCAAGTACATTGAACATTTTGGGTGCTTTACTTAAAATGGGAACGGTTATTCTATCAAAAAAACGGACAGGCAAATGGATAAAATCTTTTTGTACGGCATGAAAGCCGATACTTTAATCGGCGTATATGATTGGGAACGTGAGCGTAAACAGACTTTGATTTTGGATTTGGAAATCAGTGTTCCCGAGCGTACCGGCACGAGCGACGATATCGGCGACACCATTCATTATGGCGAAGTATGCGAAGTCGTACGCCGCAGCCTTGCCGAACAGGATTTTTTACTGCTGGAAACTTTGGCGGAACATATCGCCCAATTGATTTTAAATGATTTTGGTGCAGTCAAAGTGCGCGTACGTATTGTGAAACCAGGTATCTTGCCCGATGTGGCGCAGGTCGGTATTGAGATTGAACGCACTCGGGAATAAACCATAAATATATAAATTTTTAGTTTTAAATAAAAAAGAAAACGTCATGATTGAACAAATATTGGGAAGTATGTCAGGTATATTTTGGATTTTTCTGATCATTATTCCTTTGCTTTTATTAAAAGCACTGTTGAGAAATCCTAAAATAAAGGGAAGCATGGGGGAAATAGCTGTTCGTTCTGTAATTGGAAAAAATTTAGATGAGAAAACTTATTTTGAGTTTCACGATTTAATTATTCCATCTCGAGATGGTACGACACAAATTGATCATATTTATGTCTCAATTTTTGGGATATTTGTGATAGAAACTAAAAATTACACAGGCTGGATTTTTGGTAGTGAAAAACAATCTAAATGGACGCAAATCATCTATAAACAGAAACATTATTTCCAAAATCCGTTGCGTCAGAATTATGCTCATATCAAAGCATTGTCAGAACTATTGCAATTTCCTGAGGAGAAGTTTCATTCAATGGTAGTTTTCTTAGGTGATTGTGAGTTGAAATCGAAAATGCCACCAAATGTTTGCTGTATTAGGCAGGCGGCGGCTTATATTAAGAATTTTCAGACGGCCTTATTGCTTCCTCATGAGGTAGAGGCAATAGTTGCTGTATTGTCTTCAAGTGACTACCAAGCAAATAGTGAAAAGCTGCGAACACATACGGAGCGTTTGCAACAACGACATCAGCGGTAACTATTAGAAAAGGCATCCTCTGAGTTTATTTCTGTAAAATTTCAGACGGCCTTTAATATTTAATAATTTGGAAATGAGGTAAAAATGGATTTGAAAGAAACTAAATTAAGCAGTGAGCCAATCTACGAAGGTTCTTTTGTTACCATCAGCCGCGATCGGGTTCGCCTGCCCAACGGCAACGAAAGCCAACGGGTTGTGATCCGTCATCCGGGTGCTGCGTGTGTATTGGCGGAAACGGAAGACGGCAAAGTTGTTTTGGTGCGCCAATGGCGTTATGCCGCCGATCAGGCGACGTTGGAATTGCCGGCGGGTAAATTGGATGTGGCGGACGAAGATCCTGCCGAATGCGCTTTGCGTGAGTTGGCGGAAGAAACGCCATATGTCGCCGATAGCGTCAAACTGTTGTACTCCTTTTATACTGCAGTCGGTTTTTGTGATGAAAAAATGTATCTCTACCAAGCGCAAGGCGTGCGTTTGGGCAGTGAATTGAGCAACGATGAGGATGAAATTACAGAAACCGTCCTGATGAGCAAGGAAGAGGTCCGCAATGCATTGGCAAACGATGAAATCAAAGATGGTAAGACTTTGATTGGTTTGCAGTATTGGTTGACTCAGAATTGATGCATTGATTTAAGAATCTTTTGGATATTTAATCGGTTAAACGACCTATCTGTAAAAATGAATATACGGTAGGTCGTTTTTTAATGATAATTAAATCTCTTTTGATAATTTGGTTGATTATGGTGTCGAATCGATTTATCTTCTTGGAATGAAAAAATTTCTATCTGAAAGGGGAAATGATGTTTGAGATTATTGCAGGGGACTTGCCTGAAGAAACAGTTTATGTTGAATATCCGCAACCACATTTTGTTTATCCAGAAGGTGAATTAAAACATCCTTTTTTATCAGGATTACTTGGATTAAAAGATAAGCGAAAAAAGGTAGAGATTCCGTTCAATAATATTACAGAGTATGAAATAGCAACTGAAGAATCTGTAAAACGTATGGGCGGTGCGATTGGTTGGGGTGCAGCGGGAGCACTGCTATTTGGTAGTGTGGGTTTGCTTGCAGGAGTGATGGCTGGTGGAAATACAAAAGAGATTATTGTAGTAGGTCGTCTAACTGATGGGCGCAAGTTTGTGGCAAAAACTGATTCTAAAACACATGCTAAAATCTTAGGAGGTTTAGCTTAAATTATAAGTTAATAAGGTTTCATACAAACAGGGCCGTCTGAAAAAGCTTTCAGACGGCCCTGTTTTATTTTGTAGCCGGATTTTAGCCTAATAAAGCCGGTGCGAACCGTGTAATCGTATCGCGTAAAACAATGAGTTTGCCGTGGAAGAAGTGGGACGAGCCGGCAATGGTCACAACAGGCAGGCCTTGTGGTTCTGCCCATGTCAGGGCTTTGTTGACTTCGACGACTTCGTCTTCCGCGCCATGAATCATCAATGTTTTGGCGACATCAGGAACGTTGGATGGTTCCGGGCGGTCGGTGTAGTGATGGACGGCGGCACCCATCAGCAACAGTAAATCAGGCGTGCGCGCTTGTGCGGCAAAGGTGGAAACGTAGCCGCCGAATGAGAAACCGGCCAGGGCGAATTGCGGTGCGTCTGGATGTTGCGCGCGGGCGTAGTCGATAACGGCAATGCAGTCTTGCGTTTCTCCGCGGCCGTAGTCGTGTTCGCCTTCGCTATTGCCTACGCCGCGCAAATTGGGCAGGTAGCAATGAAAACCGAGTTGGCTGAGGGCTTTGGCGGCGGTTTGGATGACTTTGTTGGTGTTGGTGCCGCCTTGCAGGGGGTTGGGGTGGTTGATGACGGCAACGCCGCGGGCGGATTCTTGTGTGCTTGGCAGGTAGATGGTTTCCAGCAAACCGGCCGGGCCGGGGATTTGAATGATGTCGGGTTTGAGCATGAGTGTGTCCTTGTTTGTTTTCAGACGGCCTGAAGCGGTTTACAGATAAAAATTCTTGCCGTTGTTTTGATTGTTGGCTTTCAAATCGGCAAGCATTCGTTTGAAGTCCAAGCCGTATTTTTCGCTTAATTTTTCGGCGCGTTTTTTTAGGTTGTCGAGATTTTGTTCTTTAGGGCTGCTTTGGAATGCCATGACCGCTACGTTGCCGTGGCTCTCGGCAGGCAGCTCGAGCACGTGGCCGTCAAAGACGTTGAGCAGGCGTTCGACAAAGCGTTGATAACGCTGATCGCCGCTCCACCAGTTGGTAACAAATACGCCGTCTGGAGAGAGTGCATTGCGGCAGTCTTGGAAGAAGGGTTCTTCCACCAAAGCATCGATAATCTGTTCGCCGTCAAAACCATCTACTAAAATCACGTCGGTATTGTGGCGGAACACTTTAATATATTCCGCACCATCCGCCTCGATAATTTCGAAATTTTCGCCTTCGTGCGGCAATTCAAACAGGCTGCGCGCCACGGCGATGACTTGAGGATTGATGTCCACGGCGGTTTGCTTGGTGTGGGGCAGATAGCTGTCTATCCAACGGGAAAACGAGCCGCCGCCCAAGCCGATTTGGGTGATGTGTTTGGGCGGGGTTTCTGTAAACAGCAGCCAACCCATCATGGCGCGGCTGTACGACAACACCAGCTCGGACGGATGATCGACATTCATGGAGCTTTGAATGGTGTCGCTGCCCAAGTGCAGGGAACGGATATTGCCTTCTTCGGAAATGCCGACTTCGGGCAGATGGGATTTGGCTGGGCGCAGGCGGTGGTAAGGATGGCGGGGTGGCATGGGTGCAGGCAAAAGATATTGAAGGCGTTATTTTAACAGAAACAATGATGTTTTGCGCTGGGGTGGTTTTCAGACGGCCTTTGAGTGTGTTGGATGGAAAGATAAGGTATGTATTTAATTTTCTTTAAAATCATTGGTTTTTATAATTTCGTGAGTAACTTTGTTTTAAAATGCTTGCCAAAATGGGAACTTATCGGCATAATGCCGACTTCCTTGCCGGTATAGCTCAGTTGGTAGAGCACCTGACTTGTAATCAGGGGGTCCCGAGTTCGACTCTTGGTGCCGGCACCAGTTAAAGACTGATGGTGCCGCAAGGCATTTCAGTAAGCCGGTATAGCTCAGTTGGTAGAGCACCTGACTTGTAATCAGGGGGTCCCGAGTTCGACTCTTGGTGCCGGCACCAATTAAAAGCCCGATTGTGAAAGCAGTCGGGCTTTTTGCTTATGCTTTGATATTTTAAAAGCAGACCTTATAATACCGCGTTTCCATTACAACAAAGGGCTGCCCGTCGGGCGGAACACACAAAACACATGATTACCGTAAACACTTTGCAAAAAATGAAAGCAGAGGGCGAAAAAATCGCCATGCTGACCGCTTATGAATCCAGCTTTGCCGCGCTGATGGATAATGCCGGCGTGG
Source organism: Neisseria perflava (assembly GCF_002863305.2). Classification (NCBI taxonomy): domain Bacteria; kingdom Pseudomonadati; phylum Pseudomonadota; class Betaproteobacteria; order Neisseriales; family Neisseriaceae; genus Neisseria; species Neisseria perflava. Next base: position 1,126,491 of record NZ_CP136962.1, on the reverse strand, counting down.
ATGTATTGCTGGTAGGCGATTCTTTAGGTATGGCGGTGCAAGGTCGTCAGTCCACTTTGCCGGTGAGCTTGCAGGATATGTGCTACCACACTGAATGTGTGGCTCGAGGTGCTAAAAATGCCATGATTGTCAGCGACTTGCCGTTTGGCGCGTATCAGCAGAGCAAAGAGCAGGCATTTGCGGCAGCGGCAGAGTTGATGGCGGCCGGCGCACATATGGTCAAGCTCGAAGGCGGTGTCTGGATGGCGGAGACCACTGAATTTTTGCAAATGCGCGGTATCCCTGTTTGCGCCCACATCGGCCTGACTCCGCAATCCGTGTTTGCATTTGGCGGCTATAAAGTTCAAGGCCGCGGCGACAAGGCAGAAGCGTTGCTCAACGATGCTAAAGCGCATGATGCGGCAGGTGCGGCAATTGTATTGATGGAATGCGTTCCTGCAGAGTTGGCGAAAAAAGTGACCGAGACAGTTTCTTGCCCAACCATCGGTATTGGCGCAGGCGTGGATTGCGACGGTCAGGTTTTGGTGATGCACGATATGCTCGGTATTTTTCCCGGTAAAACCGCCAAATTCGTGAAAAACTTTATGCAGGGCAAAGACAGCGTTCAAGCTGCGGTCAAAGCCTATGTGGACGAAGTCAAAGCAAAAACGTTCCCATCTGTCGAACATACGTTTGCCGGATAAAATAAAAACCAGGCCGTCTGAAACTTATTTCAGACGGCCTTTTTGATGAATAAAAGCGTATAATCGGCGCGTGATTTCCGTTGATGAAACGGCGGAAAAGATAAAGGATTTTTCAAACCATGCAAATCATTCATACGATTAAAGAATTGCGCGAGTGGCGCAAAACTGCCGGAAAAGTGGCATTTGTGCCGACCATGGGCAATCTGCACGAAGGCCATCTTGCGCTGGTGCGCGAAGCAAAAAAACGTGCCGATAATGTTGTGGTCAGTATTTTTGTTAACCGCCTGCAATTCGGACAGGGCGAAGATTTCGACAAATATCCGCGCACTTTGCAGCAAGATGCCGACAAATTGGTGGGCGAAGGCGTTGCCGTCGTGTTCGCGCCTGATGAAAAAGAGCTGTATCCGAATGTGGAACAGCGTTTCAATGTCGAGCCTCCACACCTGCAAAACGAATTGTGCGGCAAATTCCGCCCGGGCCATTTCCGCGGCGTTGCAACCGTTGTGACCAAGTTGTTCAACATCGTTCAACCCGATACCGCCTGTTTCGGTAAAAAAGACTATCAGCAGCTGGCGATTATCAAAGGCTTTGTCGAAGACTTGAATTTCAATATCGAAATCGTTCCCGTCGACACCGGCCGCGCTTCAGACGGCCTGGCACTGTCCAGCCGCAACCAATATTTGAGCGAAGCAGAACGCGCAGAAGCGCCCCGCCTCTATCAAGAGTTGCAAAACATTGCTGCCGCCTTGAAAAACGGCAATCTGGATTACGCCCAGCTTGAAGCCGAATGTATCCGTCGTTTGACCGATGCCGGCTGGGTGGTTGATTACGTTGAAATCCGCCATGCACACAACTTGGCAGTGGCTCATGTTGGCGATAAAGAATTGGTGGTGCTTGCCGCCGCCCGTTTGGGTACCACGCGCCTGATTGATAATTTGGAAGTGGTTTTGGCTTAAAACCAAGCTGCTGTTAAAGGCCGTCTGAAACCTGTTTTTCAGACGGCCTGTTTCAAAGGGGTTAAATCATGAAACAAAAAGCTTTAATCTTGCTTTTTCTGCTGGCTGGGGCCGCTCATGCCAATGACAGTATGGGTACGGTCAGCACAAGCGGCATCAAATATCTGAAAAATCCGCATATCGATATGCAGAGCGAAGATTTGCACATCAGCGAAAAGCAAATCCGCGTACATTACAAGTTTAAAAATACTACAGCGCAAGACATTACCGAGACGGTTCTTTTTCCTTTGCCCATCGTTCCTGCTTTCACCGATTCCGACTTTGCCGACACCAAAGGCTTGGTTAACAGCTTCCGCATTTACGCCGACGGCAAACCTGTCCGCCCGCAAGCCCACGTCCGCGCCTATTTTGAACGTAGTAACGGAACGTTGGTGGATGTAACCGCCGACTTGAAAAAATGCGGTTTGAGCGATCAGGAACTGATGCACCCTTGGACGAAAAAGCAAGACGGTGAAAAAATCGGCAGCAAAATCGGAGCCTGCCGCTCCGCCAAAGTCCAATCCATGCTGCCCAAACAGACGGATGAACTGCCCGATTGGTCGGCGCAGATTGTTTACAGCTGGAAGCAAACCTTCAAAGCCGGCAGCGTCACCGAAATCAAACACCAATACACCCCGCTGGTTGGCGGCAGCTTCCTGCCTTCGCTCAAAGCCAAAGACAGCAAAGCATTCATAGATGAGTACTGTATGGATGAAAACTTCCTTAAAAACTTTAAGACTGTGGAAGAAGGTTCAAAGCTTTATCACTATTTGGGTTATGTCTTGACTACAGGTGCTAACTGGGCAAAACCGATAGGAAAATTCACGTTGACCATAGATCGCGAGCCCAATACTGTGATTTCACTCTGCTGGGACAAATCCTTGCGCAAAGTAGGGCCGAACCGTTTCCAAGCAGTCAAAGAAAATTTCCTGCCGAAGAAAGACTTAGACATTATTTTCGTTTATAACTAATCTTATTTTGGCATACATAAAAGGCCGTCTGAAAGCTTATTTAGGTTTTCAGACGGCCTTTTGTTACAATAACGCTTTTGCGTTTCTAAGGCTTTTCCATGTCCAAACCCACCGTTTCCCCGATGATGCAGCAGTATCTCGCCATCAAATCGCAACACGCCGACAAGCTGGTGTTTTACCGTATGGGCGACTTTTACGAGTTGTTTTTGGATGACGCGGTGGAAGCGGCGAAGTTGTTGGACATTACCCTGACCACGCGCGGGCAGATGGACGGCGTGCCGATTAAGATGGCGGGCGTGCCGTTTCACGCGGCGGAGCAGTATCTGGCGCGGCTGGTGAAGATGGGCAAAAGCGTGGCGGTGTGCGAGCAGGTGGGCGAAGTTGGCACAGGCAAAGGGCCGGTGGAGCGCAAAGTCGTGCGTATTGTGACGCCCGGCACGCTGACCGACGCGGCGTTTTTGGAAGATAAGGAAACCAACCGCATCGCGGCGGTGAACGCGGATAAAAAACACGTCGCCATCGCGTGGGCATCTTTGCAAAGCGGCGAATTCAAAACCAAGCTGACGACGGCGGACAAACTAGCCGACGAGCTGGCACGTTTGCAGGCGGCGGAAATCCTGTTGCCCGAAGGCAAAAGCCTGCCTGACGGTTTTCAGGTAGCCTCCGCCAACATTACGCGCCTGAACTCATGGCAGTTTGCCGCTGACGCCGGCGCGAAATTGTTGACCGAATACTTCGGCTGCCAAGACCTGCACGGCTTCGGTTTGGACGGCAAAGAACACGAAGCTGCCGTCGGCGCGGCGGGCGCGTTGTTGAACTACATCCGCCTGACGCAAAACCTGATGCCACAACACCTCGACGGCATTTCGCTCGAAACCGATAGCCAATATATCGGCATGGACGCCGCCACACGCCGCAATCTCGAAATCACGCAAACCCTCTCCGGCAAAAAATCGCCGACCCTGTTTTCCATACTCGACGGCTGCGCCACCCACATGGGCAGCCGCCTCTTAGCACTTTGGCTGCACCACCCCTTACGTAGCCGCGCCCACATCCGCGCCCGCCAAGAAGCCGTTGCCGCGTTGGGTTCGCAATACGAAACTTTGCAAGGCCGTCTGAAAAACATTGCGGACATCGAACGCATCGCCGCCCGCATCGCCGTCGGCAACGCCCGTCCGCGCGACCTCGCTGCCCTGCGCGACAGCCTGTTTGCCCTGTCCGAAATCGAATTGTCCTCCGAGGGCAGCAGTCTCTTAGAAACCCTCAAAGCCGTTTTCCCCGAAACCCTGCCCGTCGCCGAAATCCTCAAAGCCGCCGTGATGCCCGAACCCGCCGTCTGGCTCAAAGACGGCGGCGTCATCAACCAAGGCTATTCGGCAGAACTCGACGAGTTGCGCCACATCCAAAACCACGGCGACGAATTCCTGCTCGACCTCGAAGCGCGCGAACGCGAACGCACCGGCCTCTCCACCCTCAAAGTCGAGTTCAACCGCGTCCACGGCTTCTACATCGAGCTATCCAAAGTTCAAGCCGAACAAGCCCCCGCCGACTACCAACGCCGCCAGACTCTGAAAAACGCCGAACGCTTCATCACTCCTGAACTCAAAACCTTCGAAGACAAAGTCCTGACCGCGCAAGAGCAGGCATTGGCACTGGAAAAACGCCTGTTTGAAGCCCTGCTGAAAGAAGTTCAGACGGCCTTGTCGCAGCTTCAAAAAGCAGCCAAAGCCGCGGCCGCCCTTGACGTACTTTCTACGTTTGCCGCGATTGCGGCCGAACGCGGCTTCGTTTGTCCTGAGTTCGCAGACTACCCCGTCATCCATATCGAAAACGGCCGCCATCCTGTCGTCGAGCAACAAGTGCGCCACTTCACCGCCAACCACACCCGCCTCGACCACAAACACCGCCTCATGCTCCTGACCGGCCCCAACATGGGCGGTAAATCCACCTACATGCGCCAAGTCGCCCACATCGTCCTCATGGCGCACACCGGCAGCTTCGTGCCTGCCGATGCCGCCCAAATCGGCCCCATCGATCAAATCTTCACCCGCATCGGTGCCTCCGACGACCTCGCCTCCAACCGCTCCACCTTCATGGTAGAAATGAGCGAAACCGCCTACATCCTTCACCACGCCACCGACCAATCCCTCGTCCTCATGGACGAAGTCGGACGCGGCACCTCCACCTTCGACGGCCTCGCCCTCGCACACGCCATCGCCGAACACCTGCTGCAAAAAAACAAATCCTTCAGCCTCTTCGCCACCCACTATTTCGAGCTGACCAAACTGCCCGAAGCCCACGCAACAGCAGTCAACATGCACCTCTCCGCACTCGAACAAGGACAAGATATCGTCTTCCTCCACCACATCGAACCCGGTCCCGCCAGCAAAAGCTACGGTATCGCCGTCGCCAAACTCGCAGGCCTGCCCAACCGCGCTTTGAAAGCGGCTCAAAAGCATTTAAACGATTTGGAAAACCAAGCCGCCGCCAACCGTCCGCAGTTGGATATTTTCAGCGCCATGCCGTCTGAAAATAGGGAAGATGAGGAAGGGAAAGCACAAGAAATTGAACCTGTCGATAATTTGCAGACCAATGAATTGGCTGAAGCTTTGGCGCAAATTCAGCCCGACAACCTCACGCCGCGTGAAGCTTTGGATGCCTTGTACCGTTTGAAAGAAATCTGCAACAAGGTGTCGTAAACAACGCAAAGGCCGTCTGAAATAGGAGAAACATATAATGAGTTTTGCTGACATTACCGTGGTGGGTATTACCGGCGCAGATTCTTATACCGAGGGCACGATGTATGCCATTATCCGCAGCTGTGCCGAATTGCCCGGAAGCCACGGATTGCTGATTAGCCCGAGCCGTCCGCAAGGTTTGCCGGAAAATATCCTGCATCAGCCTTGCCGGCCATTCGGTTATCTGGAATACAATCTGTTTGTTTTGTACCAACTGATGTATTACATCGAAACCGATTATTGTTTGATTGTTCAAAATGACGGCTGGGTGCTGAACGGTCAAAACTGGCAGGATGCCTATCGGGAATATGACTATATCGGCGCACCTTTGCCGATTTTGTTGGAAACCGAAGCCGATGGGCAGTTTTTCCTGAAGGGGACCGACCAATATTTGGCCAAACAGCATCTGATTCAGAATTCTTCGAATTTGGACGAGCCGCAGAACGGCGGTTTCAGCCTGCGCAGCAAGCGGCTTTTAACCATGCCTCGGCAACTGGGTTTAAATGTAGAAATCCGGCCGCCTTTGCCGCCGAGAGACGGAAAAATTGCCGGTATGGAATGGCTGGTGCGGCTGCACCACGAAGATATGTTTTTGACGGCGCAACACCGTTATACATTGCAGGACTTGGGTCTGAAATTTGCGCCTCCGAATATTGCAACACAATTTTCTTCAGAAGTACCGTTTATCAATCGAATGAGGAATGTCCCTTTAGAGCACGTCTTTGGGGCGCACTGGATGGGCAATGTAGTCTTGACCGGCTGCAACCGTGTCCGTTTTGTCCAATTGAATGAGGATAAATTGGAAACATTATCCCGTTTTTTTAGAAATTTGGGTTATGAATTAGAATAAATGAAGGCCGTCTGAAAGTTCAGACGGCCTTTTTTAATGGCTGTTAATGATGATGGTGGGCATGGCGTGCGGCCGCGCGTTTGGTACCGACAGGCACAATCAGCGTCGCGTAAGTATTGTCTTTCTGACATACGCTTTTATCGCCGTAATCGGTCTCGTTCACCACTTTGATTTTCCACAAACCGTCAATCAGCGTAATCACATTAACCACGCCGTTTTTATCGGTTTTGCCGGAGAAGCCTTGAGGTTCGCGGTGGTCATGGGTTGATTCCAAGTCCATTTCGGCCAAAGTGTCGGAGCTGGCGGTAACGGTGGCTTTAACTAAAGGCTCGCCTTTGTACAGGACTTTGACTGGCAAAATACCGCCGGCTTTGACTGCGTTCGGATTTTTCAGCGGAACCAGTTCCAGCTCTTGACCGATAGGGCGGGTCAATACCGCTTCATCGACTGCGCCGTTGCCCACGTGGATGAAACTCTTGCCGAACATTTGCGATTGTTCGCAATAGGTGGCACCGGCCAGCTGTTTCAAGGTTTGCTGTTTCCAGCCGTCTTGGTTTTTCGACCAGAAAGTCGGTTGGTAGGTCGCGCTGACCCAGTAGGAGCCTGCGGGCAGGGCGGCTTTGGAAACGTATTGATAGTTTTCGCCCTTATTCACCAAATCAACGGTTTTCTTTGAGCTGTCGGTCAATTGCAGCGGTTTGAAAATATGCACGCGGTCATCGGCGATTTTTTCGACATTGGGGAAGTCGTGGCTGTAACCCAAATCCGCATGCAGGATTTTGCCGGCAGGCTGATGTGCCGGTGCGGCCACCCAAACATCGTGCGCCTGTGCCACTGCGCCCAATCCCAGCAATCCTAAAAGCATCCACTGTTTCATCGTTTCTACACTCCATCTTTCTATTATTGAACAAAACGCCTAATGATTCGGCGAATACGAACGGTACTCTTTTTTATTAACTTTGTAAATAATATGGTTTAGATTTTATAGTTATAAATAATTATTTTTTGATTTCAGACGGCCTCGGTTTATATAACCAAAACTGATAAACCCAAAAGCAAACATTATTTCCCGTTTGCCTCCGATCCCGATAAAGTATCGCCATACTTTTAATAGGAGCCGACCATGAATATCCGTACCCTTTCTTTTGCCGCATTGACCGCCGCGCTGGCGTTGAGTGCCTGCTCTCCCAAAAACGAACAATCTGCCGACAATGCAGCTTCCGCAGGCAAGGGCGGTAATGTGAAGTTGTTGAACGTCTCTTATGATGTCGCTCGCGATTTTTATAAAGAATACAATCCTTTGTTTGTCAAAGAATATGCTGCTAAAAACGGCGGCGCAACGGTTGAAATCCAACAGTCGCACGGCGGCTCCAGCAAGCAGGCTTTGGCCGTGGCCAACGGTTTGGCTGCCGATGTGGTAACCATGAATCAGACTTCCGATATCGAGCTTTTGGTGAAAAAAGGCCTGATCAAAGACGACTGGAACACACGCCTGCCGGATAATGCCGTGCCTTATACCAGCAACGTCGTTTTCTTGGTACGCAAAGGCAATCCGAAACACATTCAGGACTGGGGCGATTTGGCCAAAGACGGCGTGCAAATCGTTTTGGCTAACCCGAAAACCACAGGCAACGGCCGCTACGCCTTTTTGGGTGCGTACGGTTATGGTTTGAAAGTCAATAACGGCGATGAAGGCAAAACCAAAGATTTTGTGGCCGCATTGCTGAAAAACACGCCGGTGTTTGAAAACGGCGGCCGCGCAGCAACGACGACCTTCAGCCAACGCCATATCGGCGATGTTTTGGTTACCTTTGAAAATGAGGCCAACTACGTCAGCAAAAAGCTGACCCAAGACCAATTTGAAATTGTCTACCCAAGCTACACTATTCTTTCCGAAGCGCCGGTTGCCGTTGTGGACAGCGTAGTCGACAAAAAAGGCACGCGTGCAGCTGCCGAAGCCTATCTGCAAAACCTCTGGAGCGAACCGGCCCAAGAGTTGGCCGCCAATCTTTACCTGCGACCGCGCAATGCCGAAGTATTGGCGAAACACAAAGCCGATTTCCCTGAGATTGAAACTTTCAATCCGAATGAGAAGTTCGGCGCTTGGTCGGACATCATGAAAAAATTCTTTGCCGACGGCGGATTGTTTGATCAGCTTTCCGGTAAAAAATAAGGTGTGAACATGGAGGCCGTCTGAAATTTCAGACGGCCTTTTGTTACAATAAGCCTTTTCCTTATCCACCTTTTCCCATGTCCCAACGCAAAATCATCCATATCGATATGGACGCATTCTACGCTTCGGTAGAACTGCGCGAGCAGCCGCATTTGAAAGGGCTGCCCGTCGTTGTGGCATGGGATGGCGCGCGCTCGGTTATTTGTGCTGCGTCTTATGAAGCGCGCAAATTCAGTTTGCACTCGGCCATGTCGGTGGCGACGGCAAAAAGACTGTGTCCTCAGGCGGTGTTTGTGCCGCCGCATTTCGATTTGTACCGCAAGGTGTCGGCGCAGATTCATGCCGTGTTTCGGCGTTATACCGATTTGATCGAGCCTTTGTCTTTGGACGAAGCCTATTTGGATGTTACCCGAAATTTTAAAAATATCCCGTATGCCAGCGAGGTGGCCAAACGCATTCGCGCCGAAATTTTTGAAGAAACCGGTTTGACGGCCTCTGCAGGTATCGCACCCAATAAATTTTTGGCTAAAATCGCGTCCGACTGGCGCAAGCCAAACGGACAGTTTGTGCTGCCGCCGCCCAAAATCATGGCGTTTTTGGAGAGCCTGCCGTTGGGTAAGATTCCCGGTGTCGGCAAAGTCACGCTGAAAAAGATGAATGCCCTCGGTATGAAAACCGCCGGCGATTTGCGCCGTTTTGAGCGCGGCGAACTTTTAAACCATTTCGGCCGCTACGGCTACCGCCTTTATGATTTGGCACGCGGTATCGACGAGCGGCCGGTCAAAGCCGAACGCGAACGCCTGCAAATCTCAACTGAAATCACTTTGCCCGAAGATTTATCTTTGGCGCAGGCTTCAAGCCATTTGCCGCACCTTGCCGAAGACCTTTGGCGGCAGATTGAGCGCAAAAACGTTGAAGCCAAAGGCGTTACCCTTAAACTCAAAACCCACGATTTCCGCATTATTACGCGTTCGCTGACGTATTCTTCCGTCCTTCCCGACAGTGCTTCGCTGCTTCAGGCGGCGCATACTTTGTTGCAACGCATACCGCCGCAACGCGAAGACGCCTTCCGCCTGATCGGTATCGGCGTGAGTCATTTGCTGCCGAAAAACCAGCAGCAGACGCTTTGGTTATAAAGAAATAGAAAAGCATTCTTTCCGTTTGAAGATAGGGCGCAGGACAATATCGTTCCATAACCATATCGACAGCCGTTTCAACAGGCCGTCTGAAAATTATTAGGAACAACCAGCCATGTCTTTATTCCGCCCACAATTCTGGAAAATCCCTGAAACCAATGATGCCGAACGCCGCCGCCTGCCTGAGTTGGCGGCTGCTTTGGAGCGCCGTTTGCAAGACATTGCCGCGCGCTATCCGCAAGCCGTGTTCGCATCCAGCCTTGCGGTTGAAGATATGGTCATTACCGATGCCGTTTGCCGTCTGAAACTGCCCATCCGCATCATTACGCTCAATACGGGCAAACTCAATCCCGAAACCGCCGCGCTGATTGCCGAAACCAATGCGCGTTATCAAACCGAATTGGAAGTGTTTTATCCCAACCGGCAAACCGCCGATGAATTTGAAGCTGAATTCGGCACGACCGCCATGTACGACAGCGTCGAGTTGCGCCGCCGTTGCTGCCATATCCGCAAAATCGAACCGCTCAACCGCGCTTTGCACAACGCGCCTGCATGGCTGACCGGACAACGCCGCAGCCAGTCCGAAACGCGCAGCGAATTGAATTTTGAAGAGCTGGATACGGGTCGCAACATCGCCAAATTCAATCCTATTTTTGATTGGGAAGAGCAGGATGTTTGGGCATATGCACACGAACACCAAGTTCCGCTCAATGCGCTTTATCATCAGGGCTATCCCAGTATTGGGTGCGAACCCTGCACGCGTCCGGTCAAGCTGGGTGAAAATATCCGTGCCGGACGATGGTGGTGGGAGAGCAAAGACAGTAAGGAATGCGGTTTGCACAAATAATCAAAGGGCTGTCCTGGATAACTAGAATACATCCTTCTTTACATTTGGATTACCTAGTTATCTAGGACAGCCTCTATATTCATTCACTAGATACTTTTATATTCTAATGATATAATTCACTACGGGTAAAAAAAGGAAATAAAAATGGGTTTCTTACTTAACTTATTTAAAAAAACTTCAGATAATGAAAAACTATTGTCTGGGGAAAATCAGCATATTCAGTATTTGATCAATAAGATTGAAGGTTTAGAAGAAAAACTTGAAAAATTACAATCAGATAAAATTAATTATGAGTTAATCATAGTAAACTTAAAAAATGAATTGGTTTCGTTGCAAAAAGATAAAGAAAGTTTACAACAACTACTTGATCAAAAAAATGAAGTACCATGCTTCCTAGATGATCATAATGATTTTGAGACCGAAGAGCCTTTATCTCATAATAATAATTTTACTGACATTACTGATGATGACATCGATGATGACATCACTGACGATGATATTCTTACAGAAAAAAGTATTAGAATTGATGGCGTTATTCTAGATGAAAACAATCCAGCTTTTATAGACGCTTTTGATATTGTTAATAATTCTAACGAAAGCCTGTTTCTAACGGGGAAGGCAGGAACTGGTAAAACAACATTTTTAAAATATCTAACCTCGCAATTAAAGAAAAAATTTATTGTTCTAGCTCCTACAGGAGTAGCAGCAGTTAATGCTGGTGGCGTTACACTACATTCTTTTTTTCAACTTAGTTTTAGTCCTTATTTACCTGATGATTCAAGATTAACTATAGAGGAATTAAAATTTAATAAAGATAAACTAGACATTATTAAAAATGTAGAAACTTATTATTGATGAAATATCTATGGTACGTTGTGATATCATAGATGCTATTTCACAGATTCTTCAAAGATTGAGGCATAACAATAAACCATTTGGTGGAGTTCAAATGGTATTTATTGGAGATTTATTTCAACTTTCTCCTATTGCTGATTCTAGGTTTTGGGAATTTCTTGGTGAGTTTTATAAAAATGAATTTTTCTTTGAATCTTATGCATTTAAAAATAAAAAATTTAAATATATTGAATTAGAAAAGATTTATAGACAGAGTGATCCGGTCTTTATTGATTTATTAAATAGAGTGAGAGAAAACGAAACAACAATATCAGATTTACAGTTGCTCAACTCTCGATTAAGAAATATCAATAACCATTCTCTAGATGGTTACATTACGCTTTCAACACATAGAAAAGATGCAGATTCATTAAACTCTATAAAACTGGCAAAACTTACAACAAAACTTTACTCTTTTAATTCTATTATTACAGGAATGTTTGATGAAAAATCGGCGCCTGCAGATATATTGCTATCTATAAAAGTTGGTGCTCAAGTGATGTTAATAAAAAATAACCTGCCTGATTATTATAATGGAAGTATGGGAGTTGTTGAAAAAATTGAAGAAGAAAGATCTATTAATGAGAATGGAGAAGAACTTATTGAAGATGTTATTTATATTAAATTGTACTCAAATAATGAAGTTGTCAAAGTTTTCAGAAACGTATGGGAAGAACATAAATATACTTATAATAGAGAAAAGAAAAGAATTGAGCCTGAAGTAATTGGTACATTTACACAATTTCCTATCAAATTGGCGTGGGCTATTACGATTCACAAAAGTCAAGGTTTAACTTTTGATAAGGTAATCATTGATGCAGGAAAAGCATTTACCCATGGACAAACCTATGTGGCATTAAGCCGATGCCGATCGCTAGAAGGTACATTATTAAAAACAAGGATTGATAAAAAATCAATTATTGTTAATGAGAATGTCCTTGAATTTATGCAGCAGCAAATGAAAAATAAACAAGCTGATTTTGATTTGGATGATGATTTGGATGATGATTTTCCATTTTGATGAATAGAATTTAAATAATAAAGGGTCTGATATTATATTAGCCCCTTTATTTTTTTGTTTTGTACGGACCAGTAAAAGTACAGTTATTTCTTGAGACCCCTGATAGCCGAAGCCCAAATGCAGGATTTCGGCTGTTGTGTTGGAGGAAAAGGCGAAGAGGTGTACTTTATTTATCAAGAATTTGTTTTTCGTTCAACAAAAGTGGAAAGCAGGGCGGTATCGATGTCCCATTTCCAAATACCTTGATCCGAGCCGTCCATACCGCGCAGGAAAAGGTAGCGGATGGCGATTTTGGGCAACGGCTTGCCGCGCAGAGCGTAGTAGCGCGCAATGGCAACAGCATAGATCAGGGCTTGCAGGTAGTAGTGATGATGCGCCACGGCTTCGTTCATCGCCTGTTGCGTGTAGGCGCTTGCATCGTTGCCCAAATGGTTGGATTTGTAGTCGATTAAAACGACATTGCCGTCTGAATCTTGGCAAACCATATCGATGAAGCCGTTCAAATAACCTTGTAAATCATGGAAATCAAGCAGTTGCGCGGCTTGAACGCATTCGGGCGGCAGGTTTGCTTCGCTTGAGGCAAACCAACGGCGCAAGTCGTCCAGTTTGAAATCGTCCATGTACAGGGTGAACCCCATTTCGGGCAGGCGTCGGGTCGTCGGAATCTGTGACAGGCTCTCGCCGATTAAAGGCGTCAGGCGGCAGGTGTCGAGCATGGCGCTCACCGTCGGCAGCCATTTGTCTTCAAAGCTGTGGCGTTGCAAAACTTCGGCAATCATTTCGGATTGGCTCTCGGCAGAGGCGGCGAAGTCGAGTTTTTCCAACATTTCATGCAAACATACGCCGGCATTGGTGCCGCGGGGGAAATGATGGATATCGAGGCCGTCTGAAAGTGGGGACGGCAGGTTTTCAGATGGCATGGCACGGTCTGCGCTTTCTGCCGGATCGATGGCAGGTTGCAAAGGCTCGTGTTGTTCGTCGGTTGACTTAGTATGCCTGCTCAAACCGGTAAAGCTGGTGTGGCGGATAAAGTCAAAATCGCGGCGTTTAATGCTATGTGCGCTCAAGGCTTGGTCTTGCTGGCGGCTGTATTGGTAGACGGTTTCCGGCGGAGCTTCTTCCGTGAAGGCAAACTCCGTATTTTCAGGCGCGTTTTTAATAAAGCGTTGCCAGTTGGTTTTAAGCATTTCCACAACGTCTGTCGTGCTTTGATAGCTTTGGCTGACGCTTTCGCGGCCGGCATCCGGCAAACCTTCGAGCAGATAGGCAAAAGGATTGTTCGGCGTACAGTTTTTGTTGGCGGCAGCGTAGATGTTGAGCTGTTCTTCGGCGCGGGTAAGGGCGACATAAAGCAGGCGTAAATCTTCTGCCGTCTTTTCGTCGGCCAGATGGCTTAGTTCTGCTTCCGAGGTTTGCGATTTCGCCAGCAGCTCGGTTTCATGGTTTTCGGTATGTAGGATTTTCCAGTTTTCTTTGGAATTGTCTTTGGTATCCCATGCGAAGGGGCAGTAAACCAAAGGATATTGCAAACCTTTCGACGCGTGCATGGTAACGATTTTGACCAGTTTTTCGTCGCTTTCAAGACGGATGGTTTGCGCATCTGACGGGAAATGGCCGCTGCGCGCACGGCTGATTTGTTCGTTTAACCATTTATGCAGGGCGGCAGGGTTGCGGCTTTGGCTGTCTTCTTCGGCCAAAAGCTCCAGAATTTGGTAGTAGTTGGTCAGGCTGCGCTCGTTGCCGCCTTTGAGCAGGCGTGTTTCAATATCATGTAGGACGGCAAACTGCTGCACGGCGGCAAAAATGCCACCTTTCCGCCATTTTTCCATGGCCTCGGCAGACGACTCCAGCCATTTGAGCAGCTGGTGTTCGTTGTGGTTGAGTTCGTAAATCTCTTTGGCGGTATAGCCGAACAAAACGCCGGTCAAGACAAAGCGCAGCCAGTCGGTTTGCCTTGGGTTGAGCCAAAAGCCGATCAGCGCGGACAGCGAGTCGGCCTCGGCGGAATCGAAAACGGACTGGCGCGACAGCAACACGCTTTGGATACGGCGCTGTTTCAGTTTTCCGGCAATCATCGCCGCTTCGTTGTTGGTACGGACCAAAACGGCAATATCGCCGGATTCCAGCGCGCGGCCTTTGAAATTCAGACGGCCTTCGGCTGCTTCATTGAGCGCAAAGGCAATTTCATCGGCGCAATATTCGGCGGCTCGGCTGCGCAAAATCTCTTTGCCGGTTTGATCGTCCGTATTGAGCCAGCGCACTTGGATGGCAGGGCGGTGTGGCGACAGCCGGCTTTCGGCGCGGCTGGCGGAGACCTCGCTGTAATCGATGTTTTCCAATACAAAGGGATGTTTTTTTTGTTTGAACAAAGCGCTGATGCCGTTGATCAGCTTGGCATGGCTGCGGTAGTTGACGGCGAGGGTGTAATGCCTGTCCGCATCTTGAGCGGCTTGCAGATAGGCGTAAATGTCTGCACCGCGAAAGCTGTAAATCGCCTGCTTGGGGTCGCCGACGAGAAACAGCGGGCAGCCTTGTTCGATAAAAATTTGGCGGAAAATTTCGTATTGCAACGGGTCGGTATCTTGGAATTCGTCAATCAGCGCGATTTCCCAGTTTGCCGCTGCCGCTTTTGCCAATGCGTTGCCGTGTTCATTGGTGGTCAATGCCTGATGGACGTCCAGCAGCAAATCATCAAACACGCGCTCGCGGCGTGATTTTTTTTGTTCGGCAATGGATTGGTTGATGTAGGAAAGTAGGTCGAGTTGCAGGCAAATGAAGACTGCTTCTTCCGCGCTTTTCATTGCCTGCAAATCACGACCGAGATTAGCCAAGGCTTGAAGCTGAATAATTTCCGGCGCATCGGCATCGGCTTTATATTCTTTTTTCAGTTTGCTGTTGAGCGTATCGATACTGAAGAGGCTTAATTTTTCTAGCGTTTGTTTGCTCAGGCGGGGCAGACGGTTGGATTCGGCGTTTGTTTTTAAATCGGTAAAAACATTTTCAAAGGTTTTTCGTTTGTAGGTTTGGCCGTTCAGTTTGGGAAAAATTGTCCAAAACGCTTTTTCCAAGTCTTTCAACTGGCCGCAAATTTTTTGCCATGTTTCTTGAAGCTTGGCTTGAGCTTCTTTCAAATTGCCTTCAGGCCGTCTGAATTTCAGATAGGGGCGGCCGGTATAGCTTTTGATTTCGGCAAGCATTTCTTCGGGTGTGCATTTTCGGTCAAAAACCAATTGTGCCAATGTGGTATCGGTTGCCACTTTCTGCCGCCAAAAGTCCTGCGCTGGAATCAGCAGCCTTTCGCGCGAGTCGTCCGACAGCTCGACATCCAAAGGTGCGCTGCACAAAAACGCGTAATCGCGCAAGACGCGCTGACAGAAGCCGTGGATGGTGTAAATCGATGCGTTGTCAAACTGGCTCAGCGCTGCTTTGAGGCGGAGAATCAGGCGATGGCAGCTTTCCTGTCCGTCTTGCTCGCCTAAAGCCAAAGGAATCAAGCGATTGAGAAAGTTATCGGGGGATTTTTTCTCTTTTTCGTAATATTTGTTCAGGCCGTCTGAAATATGTTCCGGCTCGCCACCCAAGGTTTGGATTTCGTTCAAAACCTGCAACACTTCGTCCAAACGCGCGCGCAAACGGGTTTTCAGTTCTGCTGTCGCCGCTTTGGTAAAGGTAACGACCAGAATTTTCTCGATGTCTTTTTTTTCTAAAACAATAAGTCGGGTAAAGAGCGCGGCAATGCCGTAGGTTTTACCCGTACCGGCAGAAGCTTCGATGAGGTTGGTGCCGTCGATGGAAAGGGTGAGCGCGTCAAAAGGAAGGGCGGAAGACATGGTTGGAACGGAATAATATTAGCGAGGCATTATCATAACAGAGATAGTGTGTGGTTTTGCATTGATGATAAAAATGCCGTCTGAAAACTTTCTGTTTTCAGACGGCATGTCTTAATGGCTATTCAATGACTTCAATAGCGCATCTTAGTAACGCAAACGGCGTTTGGCGTAGCTTGGTTGGCGAGGACGGTAGGTATAACGGTTCGCCGCAGAAGCTTTAGTGTTGTCATAGTAGTGCACAACATTATTACCGTTGATGGCCGTATTGTTGACGCTCAATCCGGTTGGAGAGCCGGTAGTAATAACGACATTGTCGCTTTGGATGACGTTTGCCGTATTGGTTACGTTGGCGTCGTTTTTACCTTTGGCGTTGATGCCGCCGTTTGGTTTGCCTGAAGCGTAGCTGCCGTTGACATTGACGGTCAGATTTTTTTCGTTAACGCTGCTGATCGCGCCGGAAGTATTGACTTTGTTGCCTTCTACTTCAACGGAGTTGTTGGATACCAAGTTGGTACCGTGCAGGTTGACGTCGCCGTTGTTGGCATTGATTTTAATATCGTTGCCGGCAGCTACATTTGCGCCTGCGGCGGTAGAAGAAGCGTTATTGGTTTTGTTGACGCCGACAGAGCCGTTGACGTGAGGAACGGCTACACCGGTTTCAACATTGATTGTCGCACCAGCGCCGATACCGACATTAACGGCTGTACCTTGGTTGGAGGCAGTATTGGCTGACTCGGTGAAGGTTACGCCGTTGCCTGCGGTAATGTTGACGTTGTTGTTGGCGGTAATATTGGATGCGATTTCAGCAGAGTCTTTGGCGTTGATGACAACATTGGCCGCATTCATATCGCCTTTGACGGCGGTAGATTCTTTTTTGTTTTCATCAGCGTAGTTGACGTTCAGGTTGGCATTCACATCAACGTTTGAACCGTCTTTGGTGTATGCGCCGACAGTCAAAGACGCGCCGCCTTGTTTGCTGCTGCTGTTGCTGGTGTTGTGAGCGGCAGTGTTGTGGTATGAACCTGCGTCAATGTTGATCGCACCGGTTACATCGTATTTTGTACCTTCATCAGACACTTTGTCATTTGCCAAAACGATGGCATTGCCTGCGTTGATGGTGGTGACGGTTGCAGTGGATTCATTGTGGGTCGAAGAGTTGCCTTGACCTTGCGCAGTGATTTCACCGCCGATGCCTTTGTTGGTGCTGATACCGGCAGAAACGACCAAACCGCCGCCGTTTTGTTTCACATCGGATTTTGCGCCGCTGTGTGCCGCCGCATGAGTAACGTTTTTGGCAGACTCAATCACATTGCCGGTCGCATTAATCACGGTACCTTCTTGATTAATATTGCCGTTGGCAGTGATGGTGGTGTTGCCGCCGGTGTTGATGTTGGATACATGGGATGTGTCCGTTACGGTCGTTGCATCCGTTTTGGTGCTGGTAATACCGACAGATACGCCGACGCCTGCGGCGTTATTTTTTCCGTATGCGGTGGCAGATACACCCAAATCGGTTACGCGGCCGGATTCGGTCACTGTGCTGCTGCCTTTGGAGGCAACAACATTAACGTCATTGGCTGCGGAAATGTTGACGGATTCTTCGCCGTTGACTTGGCTGCCGCTGACGGTAACGTTTGAGTTGGAAGACAACTGGGTGTTTTTACCGGTCAAAATGCTGCCGTTCAGGCCGACAGAATGGGTGTCGGTGTGGGTATCGGTGAATTTGATACCGGCTTTGGCAGTCACGCTGCCGTTTTCTTTATTGGTTTCAGTACCGGAGTAGCCTTTGATGGAATACTCGTTGACCTGTTTGTTTTCTACCGCTTTGGCAGCATCGATGGTCAAATCGCCTGCGGAAGCCAGTTGCAGTTTTTGTGCCGCAAACAATGCAGAGCCGATCACATTGATGTCTTTGTTGGAAACAACGGTCAGGTCGGCATTGGAAACCAGGGTGGAACCGGTTACTTTTTCAATGCTGCTGTTGCTGCTGGTTTTAGAGGTCGTGATATTGAAAATCGTACCTTTACGCGCGCTTTGTGCGGAAGTGTCGGTGCTGGTGGCGTTTTTAATATCAACATTGCCTGCTTTGGAGCTGACGAATGTACCGGCTTGGCCTTCGACGGTACTGCCGTAAACGTTGACGCCGTTTTTTGCACCCAAAACTACGTTTGAGTTGGCAGTAATGCTGCTGCCGTGCAGGTTTTCGGTACGGTTGTTTTGAACTTGGCTTTCACCGCCGAACAGGCCGCCCCAGTATTTTTTCTGGTCATCGAGGCTGCTGGTGTTGATGGTGGTTTGCGTACCCAAGTTGATGTTGTTGACATCGGTAACGACATTGCCGTTTGCCGCGATGCTTGCGCCGTAAGTGCTTAAATCGCCTTCAGAAATCAAACCGATATCACCGGCTGCGGAGATTTTGGTTTGATGGGCGGTAGAGTTTTTGGAGGATTTTGTAGCGATACCGGTTTTCAGGGCAGCAGTTTCGTTTTTGAAGCTGACATAAGTCGAGCTGCTGTCGGTTTCGCTGTTGCTGCTCAATACGATGCCTTGTTGGGCGGCAATGCGTGCATCGGCAGCCGAGTTCAGTTCGGTCGCGTCCAATTGGACTTTGCCTGTGGTCGCAATATTGACAGAGCCGGCATTGATTTTGGTTTGATGCAGGCTTTCGTCAACAGAAGAACTCAGGTTGTTGTTGTACCAAAGGCCTTTGCTTTGAGTGTGGTCGGATTCTGTACGGTTGGTGGTTTTTACCGCGTTAGAATTGATGTTGCCTGTGGCAGAGGCGGTCAGCGCGCCGGCATTGATGTTGGCCGCGCTTAAGTTGAGGCTGCCGCTGTTGTTCAGAGTCAATGACTCGGATGCATTGATATTGCTGGCGGTAAAGGTTTCCGTTTTGTTGCGGTCTGAACGGAAGTGCTGAACATTTTGCGCTTCTTTGCCGCTGGAAGATTTGTTAGCGGAATGGCTGGTAACCGTGCCTTTGATGTCGGTATCGCGGGCAAACAATTCCATTTGTGCGCCGGTCAGGTTGGCGGACTGGATGCTCAGGTTGCCTTTGCTGTCGATATTCAGGTAGCGGGTACCGGTAATGGCGGCATTTTGAATGTTTTGTTTGGCGCGTTTGTCTGTCGCGTGGATGCGGATGGTACCGGCGCGCATACTGCCGAAGATATGACCGTCAAGAACCGGCGCATTTGAAGCTGCGTCCAAGGCTTCGATTTGTGCGGTTTTGTAGTCGAAGTTGCTTTTGCCTGAAGAAACGTTGATGGCGTCGGCGGCATTGACGTTGGCTGATTTGCCGACCACAACTTGCGGCGCGAGCAGGTCAACCACGCGGTTGCCGCTCAAATTGCCGTTTACTTGCAGCTGTTTGCCATTGTCGCTGATATGGAAAGATTTCAACGTGCCGTCTGAAACGGTTGGCGTACCGACAACCAAGGATGCGCGGTTGGCATTCAGGATGCTGCCACCGTTGTGGGTAATGCCGTTAGGATTTGCCAAAACATAGTCTGCGGCAATACCGAAGATCTCTTGTTGACCTAAAATCAGGGAAGGGTTTTTGCTGACTACTTCGTTCAAGATCACAGATGCGGCCTGACCTTGGAAGTTTTTGTTGGCAGACAGGTTTCCGGCCAGTTGGGATTTGCCGGCGGACAGGGCGTTATTCAAAACGGCGCCGTGTTGGGAAACGTTGTACTTGTTGTATTGGTTGTGAGAAAGACCTTGGGCCGTCGGTGCGGCAATGTTGACGATGTCGACATTGTTCTGCTGCTGTACCGAAGTTTGGCCGATGGCTTCGATATTGGCGGCTACCGCTGCATTTCCCAGGAATGCAAAGCACACGGCGACAGTCACTTTGCCGGAAGCTGAGAGCTTAGGCTGATATAAAGTGTCGATTTTCATGGATTTTAATCCTTATTTATCGTGATGGAGAGTGAATCAGAAATCCCATATCGGGTATCGGATTTCTGTTGAGAAAACTTTTGAATGTATTAACATTGGTATGGAAATTTTTACAATCATACCACCAGTATGACCTTGTGTGCACTATTTCAAATGCAAATAAAAGCCGCTCATCTTGTTGATATTAATAGAAAATTAATAACGTTAAGACGAGCGGTTTATATATTGGATAAAAGGATATGTATTTACATAATTTTAAAATGGAATGCGTAAAGAAACGGTCACATGATCCTGTTTTTCGCTGTTTGATTGGTTGGGTATGCGCGCAAAACCTTTGCCGTAGTCGGCAGAAAGCTGCCATTTGTCCGCCTTGCCCAAATTCAAACCTGCCACTAAGCCCATGGCGCGTTGCGAACTTTCGTGATGATTTTTGGCAACGCCGATGTCTGCGCCCAGATAAGGTTCGATATAGATGCCGTGGGGCGTATTGCGGCGGAAATAAACGGTATTGCTCAACAGGACTGCGCTGCTTGCGCTTAAAGAAGTCGAACGGAAACCGCGTACATTTTGATAACCGACGATGTCCATTTCTTTGGCGGCAAACAAATCATGCGGGCTATATTGGGCATCGATTTGGTGATGGTTGCGCACGATCCATTTGCCCAATAGGCGGTTTTGAATCAAATTGCTTTGCAAGGATACAGAGGTATAGCGCTTGTCAAACGGCGTATGTTCGGTATTTTTCGCAAATCCTTGTTCCACGCCGATATTGTTGAGCCAAATGCCGTTTGGCAGGATGGCCGTGTGCGACAGGCCGACTTGTGCCGAATAGATTTCCGGGCTTTGCAATTCCAGTTTGCTGTCGGCAAATTTTGCAGTCTGTTTCACATAGTCGATACCGACATAGGCGGAGGCAATGTGTTTTTGACTGCGTGAGAATACTCGGTCTGCTTTGATTCCTGCTGCTTTGGATTGGGAGCGGTAGGCGTAGCGCGTTACGCTGGGCGTTAAGATGCTTTGCGATTGCGACGCGGCGGCGTAAGTGCTGAATGTCCATGCGCCATAAGGAACTTGGTAGAACAGGCTGCCGCCGCGACTGTAATGGCTGTCGTGGTTGTTTAGATTGGTGTAGCCGTTTAGATAAAGGGAGTCGCTCAATCCCAACGGGCTGCCGATATTCAGGCTGCCGCGCAGTGTTGTGGTATTGGGTTTGCTGCCTTTATTGTCGATGGTGATGCTGCCGCCCCAATGTTTTTCGGCATCGTTGTTGAGTTGGATGGAGGCGGTGCCGTCATCATGCGGATAAACATCGATGCTGACGTTGTTGCCGGCAACATGGTTTGCCTGTTCGATACCTTGGTCGAGGTATTGGATGTTCAGCGGTTTACCTTGATGATTGGGGAAGAGGGTATTGACGTTGACCGTACGGGAGCTGCCGGTAATTTCACGGATTTTGCCTTCGATGACGGCCAATTTCAGGACGCGTTCAGGCGTGGTTTCAAATTTGATTTGCGTGTGCGGATAGCCTTGAGCGATATACTCGGCAACGATGTCCCGGTTCAGTTGGTTGATGCTGTTTTGATTGATGCATTTGGGGAGCTTGGCTTCAATCTTTTTGGAATCGATGAGGGTAATACCGGAAAGTTCGATACCGGTGTAATCCAAGCATTCGGTATTGTTTTCAGACGGCCCTTCTTGTGCAACTGCGTCGTTATCTTGTTTTTTCTGTAAATCCCATGCCGACTGCTCGCGTTTTTGGATTTCGACCGAATGAATCTGATCGAGATTGTCGCGGAAGTCTTTGTCGAATTGGTTGGGTACGTTTTTATCGATTTGATTAAGCGGATTCGGTGTATTGGCCGCATAGGCGTTTAGCGCGGAGAGAATCAATACGGGCAGGGGAAGAAGGCGGGATTTATACATGGTGTCGTAATTTTATAGGGATAATAATTGGGTTTATTTTATCGAAAATAGCTGCTTGGGGCGTATCGGTTTTTATCCTTGTCTGCAATCAGGGTTTATTAAGCAACAATGGGATAAATTTTTATGATAATACCATAAAAATATTAAGGGAATTTAAATAACAAAAACCTGCCTTTGAAAAAGCAGGTTTTTTCAGACGGCCTGTGAGCCGTTAAAGATTTTGCAAACGCTCGACAGAAGGCGCGTAGTAGTAAGCACCTGATACGGCTTTAGACAAATATTTCAGCAGTAAGTCGGTTTTGCCGTCTGCATCGCCGAACATATTGAGCAGCTGAACTTCAATATTGTGCAGCGTGTTGCAATAGGAAGTGAACATCAAACCATGTTCGCCGCTGATTTTGCCGAAGGGCAGGCTGCGGCGGACAATTTTCAAGTCAACGCCGTTTTCTTTGACATTGACGCGGCCGAGATGGGAGTCGGGCAGGCGCACGTCTTCGCTGAATTCATCATTGGTTTCTTTGCTGCGGCCTACGCTGGCTTCTTGTTCGGCAGTAGGGACGGCATCCCATTTTTTCAAATCGTGCAGGTATTTTTGCAGCAAAACATAGCTGCCGCCGGCATCCGGTTTGCCTTCGGGAATAATGGCGACATTGCGCACATTGTCATCGCCCTGCGGATTTTCCGTACCATCGACAAAACCGTCCAAACCACGGTCTTCATACAGGCGCAGGCCGTGTTCTTCAGTGGCTACGCGGATGCTGTCTCCGAATGCGCTGAAAACAGATTGTGCCAAGGCATAGGCGGCTTTTTGCTCGGTGGCTTGAATGTGGATATAGAGATCGTGTTGGGTGGAGGGGGCGAGGCCGTTGCCCAATTCAGGGAAAGGTTTGATTTCGCTGCCTTCGTCAGTATGGCCGAACGATTGCCATGCGCGGCTGCCAAAGGCAATGGTCAAACCCAAAATATCATTTGGAAAACGGGTTTTTAATTTGGCCAGAGCCTCCAAAGAAAGACGGCAGGCGGATTTGATGTCTTCGTTGCGGCCGTCTGAAATGTCTGCTTCGATAAAAATACCGGCTTGTGCGTGATCAGGAATAATAGCTGATTGAGGGTGGCTCATGATGATTCCTTTCAAAATATTATGGGTTTTTACGTGGGGGATTATACACTGAAAGTTTCAGACGGCCTAAAATCTGCCTTTTGATTTTTTAGGGCGGAAAGGCATGTTTGGCAAGATGTTTTTTGTGAGCGTCATTCTATTGCAAGTGTTTACATTCGGGCTCGGGCGTTCGCTGCAATGGCTGTTTGCGCCTTGGATTGGCAAAGTCGGCAGACGTTGGCTGATGGGTATTTCCTATTTCATTACAAACGGCTTGTTGGTCGGCTTGCTGCTGGAGTTGGGACATATAATGTTCCGCGTGGTGGCGTTTTGGATGGTAATCTTACTGTTTGTGATGTATGCCGCGTTGGCGACATTTATCCTGTATCTTTTGCTGCGCCGTTTTATGGCGCGCCAACCGCTGTCACGAAGTCTGCGGCTGTTTGCACCTTTGTTTGTGGCCGGTTTACTCGGTTTTGGGATGTATAACGCCTATACGCCCGTGGTCCGCCATCAAACCGTATTCATCAATAAGAAAATGGATAAGCCGCTGCGTATCGGAGTGGCCAGCGATTTGCACTTGGGGATTTTGTTTGGCACGCGTCAATTGGACAAACTGACGGACATCATGAAGCAGGAACAAGTCGATATGGTGTTGCTGCCGGGCGATTTGATGGACGATACCGTCGATGCGTACTTGAAAGAAAACATGAAACCGCATTTGCAGAAGCTGGCTGCGCCGATGGGCGTTTATGCCACTTTGGGAAATCATGACTGGTTCCGCGATCAGAAGCGTATCAAACATGA
The DNA here is from genome assembly GCF_002863305.2 of Neisseria perflava. NCBI lineage: Bacteria > Pseudomonadati > Pseudomonadota > Betaproteobacteria > Neisseriales > Neisseriaceae > Neisseria > Neisseria perflava. Next base: position 1,102,621 of record NZ_CP136962.1, on the reverse strand, counting down.
ATTGGAAGCGGCAGGTTTGACGGTTTTGGCCAATCAGGTTTTGGAAGTGAATGGTGTGTTGCTGGTAGGGCGGAGCGATGATTTGGATCGTAAACGCCCCAGTGCGGAGCAGCTTTTAGAAGGTCAAAATACCCAATTACCGGTTTTATTGATGGACCATCGCCCTACTTCAATCGGAGCCCATGCCCGGCTGCCGATAGATGTGCAGGTCTCCGGCCATGTCCACAACGGCCAAGTTGCACCTGCCAACCTTATCGTCCGTACGCTTTATCGTCTCGCTTATGGTTATGAAGCAATCGGCAACGGTCATTTCTTCACTACTTCGGGTTATGGCTTCTGGGGTATTCCCCTGCGTTTGGGTTCGCAATCAGAAGTGTGGGTGATTGACATCAAGTCAAAGCATTGAAATAGAAATATAAAATTCAGGCCGTCTGAATTTCAGACGGCCTTTTTTATGAAAATTGGGAAAAAATATTGAAATTGGATTATAATCGATGTTAATAAAATCAGCCACCGGTATGAGTGGCATCATAACTAGGGAACTCACTATGGGCATTATTAGTCTTGCACTTATCTTCGTATCAATCGCCGCCGTCTTATTGTATTTCAAACAACAGTTGAAAGACCGCAAAAAAGACTGCCGCGAATCCTTTGTCTCTTTGCGCATTGCACTCGATTGCCGACATCAGGCCGTCCGTCATGTATTGGATGCATACAGCAAACACCTGCAAGAGCAGGGCATTGCATCGGATCGAAACGTTCAGCAGATGTGTGCCGAAGTCGAAACCGCATTGGCGCAAACTGCCAAAACATTTTCCGAATCTAAAATCAAACATCTGTGCGAAGCCGAAACAGCATTGAATCATGCGCTGAAAAAATTGCAAACTGCCGTCAACGGCCTTTTGAAACAGTATCCTGATGAGCAATTGGCCGGTTTGATGGAAATGCTGGATGCAGCAGAAGCGGAAGTCGCATCGGCACGCCGCACTTACAACCGCAGAGCCGGAAGCTACAACCATCATTTGAACAAGCTGCCCAACCGCCTTGTCGCCAAGCCATTAGGCTTTGACAAGCAGGCAAGATTGGTTCGTTTTACGGAAAACCAAACGCAACGAATGAGCAGCAATTTATTGGCTTAAAAATTAAGCAGTTTGCTGAATAAGTGATGCACAAAAGGCCGTCTGAAATATTAATTTCAGACGGCCTTTTGTGTGCTGTTAATGAAAAGCACTTAGGCTTTTGCCAATTTATTGGGCAAAGCGGATCAGGCTGTCGGCAAGCTTATCAGCTGCAGTTTCATAACCTTGTGCAGAGAAGTGAACGCCGTCTTTGGCTGCCAAGCCTTGAGCCATCCAGTTTTTCATACTGCATGCTCCGCCCATCGCATCCTGCCAAGACCAAAACATGATTTTTTCGTCACGGGCAACGCGTTGCTGCATTTGTTGTACTTCGCTGAGCAAGACAGGACGGTTGCCGCAGCTGCCGTAGGCGGTTTTCAAAGATTCCGGAGCACCGAGGATCAGGATACCTGCGTTGGGCAGGGTGTTTTTGATTTGACGGATGTAATTGCGCCATGTCCGCTCGGTAGAGGAAATATCGAGGTTGCCGGAAAAGGCTTCGTTGGTACCGTAGGCAAGGATGATTAAATCGGCTTTGGTTTGTGCCAAATCTTCCCACATACCCGGCCGCCATTTTGACCATTGAGATAACTGTGCGCCGTTGATGCCCATGGCGGAAACGGTTACGCCGCGTCCGGGGCGTTCGATATTAATGAAACCGATTTGCCAAGGCATGCTGCTGCTTAGGGTCATCGGCAGGGAAGCATTGGTACGTATCAGTTGCCAACCGTTTTGTGTGGCAGGGATTTCGCGGCCGTTGACGGTCAGGGTTTGCTCGGACCAAACCGGTTTGCCGAAAATGGAGATTTGTTGCATATCCATGCTGCCGTCGGCTGCGCTTAAGGTAACGCTGCCGCCATCGGCGCGTGCTTCAATACCGCCGAAAGAAAAATCGCTGTGTGATTTGCGGCTGCTGATGGTGTTCCAACCGCTGCCGTTGTAACGGACGGTTGCCATGCGCTGGCCTTTGACAGTGTTGGGATAAACCCAACCAATGCCGCCGTTGCCCCATTGTTGTTGCAAACGGCGACGCAGGCGGTCGGTGAAATAGTCGCCGGCGGTGTGGGAGTCGCCAACTTGGATAATGCGGAATTTGCCGTCTGAAGTATGGTTGAGCTGTTGCAGTTTGTTCAGCCAGGTAGGGTGGTTGGAGCCGTAGTTGCTTAACAGGCCGTCATTGGTTGCGCAGGCGGTAATAGGGAGTGCGAGAAGCGTGAGGAGTAAGGTTTTATTAAATTTCATGGTTGTGTATCGTGTGTAAAATTAATTTTTTCCATAATTTTTCCGGCCAATAGCTTTTGGCCTTCTGCGGAAAAGTGAATGCCGTCCTTGCTGCGGTAACGGATGATTTTTCCATCTACTTTGACAGAGTCGGCATATTCTTCTGCGCCATTGCTCAACAGTTTGTCAGTCGGCAGCCAAATGGCTTGAGGCGATACTGTACCCGACAGGATTTTGTCGAGGTAGCGCATCTGTTCGTTGAGCTTGGCTTTTTTCATGTAAGGAATGCCCAGCCAAATGACTTGGACATCATGTGCGGAGGCTGCATCAAGAATACGGCGGACGCGGTTGAGGTATTCTGCCTCCCATTCGGGGGAGGCGAACTTCAGGTATTTTTTACCCATCGGGAAATCCCAAGGGTCGTTAGGGCCTAAGAATACAACCAAAACGCGGATGTCGGGTTCTTTTTGCAAAGTTTGTTCGATGGTTTTCGGCCAGTCGAAGAAGTTGGGGTAGGACAAACCAGTGCTTTGTTTGCTGAGGTTGACTGATTGTACGCCATATTCTTGCTTGAGGTGTTTTTGTACGAAAGGTGCAACGCCCTGCATCAGCGAGTCGCCGGCAAAGAAAACTTTATTGCCTTTTTTCAACACGACCTGTGTTGCCGACTGATCGTCCTGATTGCTTGGATCGCTGGCTGTGGTATCTGTATTGTTAGTCGCATCGGAAGCAGCAGAGTCTTTTTGATTGTCGGATACTTCAATGTTTTCCGTATTTTCAGACGGCCTTGTTGTTTCAATATCAGAGTCTTCTGAAGCTAAAGCGTCTTCTGCTTCCAGCGAAGCTTTCAGGCCGTCTGAAAATTCGTAGGCTTTTTGTTGCCAATCTGCACCGATACGCCACCAAGTGTATTCGGATAAAGGCTCAAGCGGGCTGTTTTCATGATAGGTCTGCTGCCAATAGGCATTGATGGAGTTTTGGGCAAACCACGTCAGTGCAACCGCACTGAGCAGAATAGAAACAAACAGGGAGATAAAGCGTTTCATGTTCTGCTCCTTAGAAATTGGCGTAAATAAAACCGGGAATGCCGGACGGGGCGAAGACGATAATCAGGGCGAGAATAAGCGTGATGGGGATAAACCACAGCCATGCAGGCAGTTTGTCCAAGCCTTTTACCGATGCTTCAAATAAGCGAAGCAAATACGGGTACAGCAAAAGCATCATCGCAAATACACCCAGCAACATGAGGTCGGTCGGCAGAGGCGCGTTCCAACCTTTGTCATTGGCAAATAAGGCGCTGAACAGCATTTCCGTATCGGCAAGCGTTGCGCTGTTGAACACGACAAAAGCGAAACAAACGAAATGGAAGGTAAACAGCCAGGCAAGCGGTTTGCCGATTTTCAGACGGCCTAAGGCATTGCGGCCGACGATTTTGTCTCCGCAGTTAAGGAAGACCAAAGCCGCACCGTGCAACGCGCCCCAAATCAAAAAGCTCCAACCGTAGCCATGCCAAATGCCGGAAAGCAACATGGCAATCATTAGGTTGAGCTGGGTGCGTCCGAAGCCTTTTTTGCTGCCGCCCAAAGGGATATAGATATAGTCGCGAATCCAAGTGGACAGGCTGATGTGCCATCTGTCCCAGAAGTCGCGGATGTTGATGGCGCGAAGCGGCGCGGCAAAGTTTTTCGGCAGTTGGAAGCCGAGCAGCATGGCCAAGCCGATGACCAAATCCGAGTAGCCGGAAAAGTCGAAAAAGAGTTGGAAGGTGTAGCCATAAATCGCAGACAACACGCCCCAGCCGTCGAACTGAGCCGGATTTTCAAAAACAGGCGATACCCAGCCTTCCGCCAATACGCCGGCAAGCCACCACTTTTTGGCAATGCCCAACACAATCAGGCCGACCGCCAAAGCCGGATAAATCAGCTGGCGTGCCTGTTTGGTGCGGATTTGCACCAATGCCCCCGCTTGTTCGCCGTCTATGCTTTTAAAAGCGGTCGAACGGATAATCGGGCCGGATGTGATGGTGGGGAAGAAGCTCAGATGCAGTAGTAGCTCGTGCCATTCAAAACGGTCTCCTTTAGGCTCGCGGTAGCAATACACCAAGTAAGCCAGCGATTGGAATGTGTAATAAGACAAGCCCAGAGGCAAAAGGATGTCGATGACGGCGCTTTGCCCCGTATATTGCTGAATAATCGGGCGGAAAAAGTCGAAATATTTGAAGAAACACAAAACAGTCAATGCTGCCGAAATACCGCAACCCAGCCAAAATTTGCGGATATTCTCGTTTTCAGAAAACATCAGCACGCTGATCAGGTAAACCACAGACGAGTAAACCAAAATCAGCGCGGCAAAAATAGGGTCGATACGGTAAAGCCAGCCCAGCCCGGCAACCAAAAGTAAAACGTTTTGAACTTGCGGCAAACGTGCAAATGCCCAGTACACTGGCAAAAATACGATAAAGAATACCGCAAACTCAATAGACAGCAACGGCATGACAATTCCTTGATGTGTTTAAACTTTCAAACTTTTCGATTGATTGTTATTTTTTGGCGTTAAGTTTGGCGCGGACGACTTCGACTACCGCAGGTAAAATCGAAATCACGATGATTGCCGCCATGACTAAGCCCAGATTGTTTTTGACGACGGGGATATTGGCGAAGAAGTAGCCTGCATAGGAAAACGACAATACCCACAACACTGCGCCGATAATGTTGTAACGGATAAACGTCCCGTAGTGCATATCGCCCATACCTGCGACAAATGGCGCAAATGTCCGCACAATCGGCACAAAGCGCGCAATGATGATGGTTTTGCCGCCGTGTTTTTCATAGAACGCATGGGTTTTTTCTAAATACGAACGTCGGAAAATTTTGGAATCCGGGTTGGCAAACAGTTTTTGTCCAAAATACTTGCCAATCATAAAGTTGGCCGCATCGCCTAAAATGGCGGCCGCTAAGAGCAGCAATACCATGACGTGGATGTTCATACCTCCGATGGCCGCAATACCGCCGGCGGCAAACAGCAGCGAGTCGCCGGGCAAAAATGGCGTTACGACCAAACCGGTTTCGCAGAAAATCATAACAAACAAAATTGCGTAAATCCACGGGCCGTATTGGGCGGAGAGGTGGACAAGGTGTTGGTCGATATGGAGGATGAAATCAATAAGGGTAGAAATCACTAAGGTTCCCCAAATAAAAAGGCCGTCTGAAAAAGAACAGACAAATGTTTCGGCGAGAAGTTCGACATTGTAAAACCAAAGCGGAATAAAACCAATGCCGTAAGCGCGTCAAGATATGTTTAGAAGTGCAGATATGTTGCAGGTATAGGCTTCAGACGGCCTTTATCCTTGATGGTGGACGGCAAAACAACGTAAAATAAAGCCGATTTCAACCTAACCGGTGCGCCTTTGTGAACCAGCTCATCTTCGATTTTGCCAGCCATGATTATCCCGGCTTCGACAAATTTCTGGGAACAGAAAATGCCGAGCTGGTGTATGTGTTGCAGCACAAACATGGGCAATTTATCTATGTGTGGGGAGAAGAGGGCGCAGGCAAAAGCCATCTCTTGCAGGCGTGGGTCGCACAGGCGCTCGATGCCGGACGAAATGTCCTCTATATTGATGCCGCCGCCACGCCGCTGACAGAAGCCGCGTTGGATGCGGAATATCTTGCCATTGACCAAATCGAAAAGCTTAATAATGAAGAACAGGCTTTACTATTTGCCATCTTCAACCGCTTCCGTAACAGCGGCAAAGGCTTTTTGCTTTTGAGTTCCGAATATACGCCGCAGCAACTCGTTATCCGCGAAGACCTGCGCACACGCATGGCGTATTGCTTAGTTTACGAAGTCAAACCGCTGACCGACCAGGAAAAAATCGATGCGCTCGTCAGCATGGCGGCCGCCCGTCAGGTAACCATCGATCCGGAAATCTTCGAATACCTGCTGAACCATTGGCGGCGTGATATGGACAGTCTGATGCAAATGCTCGATACCCTCGACAACTACGCCGTCATGATGGGCAAGCGCATTACTTTGCCGCTTTTGCGCCAGCTTTTAAAACAACAGGAAACCCAATGAAAAACCTTGCCATTTTCGACCTCGACAATACCTTGATCAATACCGATTCGGATCACTCCTGGCCGCAATACCTGATTAAAAAAGGCATAGTCGATGCGGCTGAAACCGAGGCGCAAAATGAAAAGTTCTACCAAGACTATCAAAACGGTTGTCTTGATATTGATGCCTTCCTCAAATTCCATCTCGCGCCTTTAGCCCGTTTCAGCAAGGAAGAATTGGCTGATTTTCATCGCGAGTTTATGGCCGAATATATTGTTCCGCATATTTCTCCGATGCAGCGTATGTTGGTGCAAAGCCATCAAATGGCGGGCGACGAAATGTTGGTTATTTCTTCGACCAACGAATTCATCATTACCCCAATCTGCCATCTTTTCGGTATTCACAATGTTATTGGCACACAGCTTGAAACCGGAGAAGACGGCCGATATACCGGCAACTATGTCGGTACGCCCAGCCTGAAAGAAGGCAAAATTACCCGATTGAACCAATGGCTTGCCGAGCGCGGCGAGACATTTGAAAGCTACGGCAAGGTTTATTTTTACAGCGACTCCAAAAACGATTTGCCGCTGTTGCGTATCGTGGATGAACCTGTCGCCGTCAATCCGGATGCCGAGCTGGAAAAAGAAGCTAAAGCAAAAGGTTGGCCGATTTTGAATTTCAAATAACGACGAATCAGGCTGTCTGAAATATTTAACCTAACCACAACCCTAATAAGGACTAAAACATGAAAACGACTAAACTCCTCGCCTCAGCCCTGTTGTTTGCCGCTGTATTCGGTACCGCACAAGCAGCCGATACAGAAACTCTGGAAGCCATGAAAGCGCAAAACGGCAGCGTTAAAACCGTTTTGATGGATGTTTTCACGACTCCTGCCGGCAACGTTGACCGTGTGAATATCATTCAATCCAGCGGTAATCCTGAAATGGACGAACGCGCAGTGAAAAGCGTTTCCAAATATCCTTATCCGAAACGCAAAACCGCATCTAAATACCAACACACCGTCACTTTTGAAACCAATGTTGAAGTAATCAACAACTGATTCGGATGTAAGGCCGTCTGAAAAACAGAAGGCGTTTTGATGGGGAAATTCCCTGTCAAAACGCCGTTTTATTCTTTAAACAAGTATAACCAAAATTGCCGTAAAACCACACGCTCCGGTGCTATACTGAAACAAATAAACCGCTTTATCACACATCATGTCTCCCCGTCCAGTTACCATTACTTCCTACAATATGCACAAAGGCATGTCTGCGCTCAATCGCAAAGTGCAGGTCAACCGCATGGCTGACGCGTTGGGTGCATTGGGTTCGGACGTTTTGTTTTTACAAGAAGTCCAAGGGCAACATCTCAACAGAAGCCGCCGTACCGACTTTCCCGATGCGCCGCATTATGACATCATCGGCGACAGCCTCGATTATCATCGCAGCTACGGCAAAAATGCCGTCTATCCGAAACGCCACCACGGCAACGCCATTCTCAGCCGCCTGCCGCTGAAAACGGAAAACAACCTCAACATCAGTGTCAACAAACTCGAACAACGCGGCCTGTTGCATTGCGAAGTCGTGCCTGAAGGTTGGGAAGACTCGCTGGTGTGTTTGTGTGTCCACCTCAACTTGCGCGAGCCGGACCGCCTCAAACAATACCGCGCCATCAGCGACTACGTTGGCCGATACATTCGTCCGGAAAGCCCGTTGATTATCGCCGGCGATTTCAATGACTGGCGGCAGAAATCAGCGCGTGAGCTTGGCAGGGTATTAGATTTGAACGAAGTATTTGTCGATAATACAGGCAAACGCCCCAAAACCTTCCCTTCGCGCCTACCCATCCTCAGTCTCGACCGCATTTACACGCGCAATCTTGACGTCATCGATTCTGAAATCCACAACAGTAAAGACTGGCAGCATTTGTCAGATCATCTGCCATTGAGCGTAACGGTTAGGCCGCATCGTAAAATGAATATGAAATCAGATAGAAAAATGTAAGGCTGCAATCTTTTTTAAAGCACTATTGGCAATGTATCGAAAGAAAAAAGTGTTTTATTCTGATATTTGATATAAAAACAGGCCGTCTAAAATTTTTCAGACGGCCTGTTTAAGTTTATAAAAAAGCGCAAACCTTTTTATATCAAAAGTTTGCGCTTCAAATCTGGTGGAGGCGGGGTCAATCGTACTTTGAACTTAACTTATTGATTTAAATATAATCATGTTCTTGTTTGCGGTAAAAGTTACCCCAAAAGTTACCCCAAAACTTTAAGGTAGGGGCATTTTTTTGGCACTATTTACCCCTTGCTAGATTGTCAGTTTAAGCTGTTTGGGTGGCAGGGGCAAAAATATTTTGTGGCATTTCTGCCAAGCTGTGAAATATGGTCTGATTGTAACACCGGTAATCACGCGCCGTCTTGTGGGCTGGTGCTTGCTTTATTTTCCAGCCGTCCGATATTGCCTTTCGGTCTGCTTTTGTCTGTATCAGTTCTGCCGTTCATTTGCCCGCAAAAGAAAGCGTATATATACAAAAAAACGCAAAAATCGTTTGTTACCTTGTTACCAATGGCTGAAACCCTTGTCATTCGTGGCTTTCGTGGTAACAAAATACATATCTTAACCTTGTTACCATTTGTTACCGCTCCTGTTTTTTTAATGTAACCATATGAATATAAAAGGGTAACAAGTGGTAACAAATCGGTAACAAGTAAATTTATGTTCATTTGTTACCGTTTTTTCTGTGTTTTTATATTTATATTCATATAGTTATAAATGTTAAGTTTTGTGGTAACAAAGGTAACAAGTGATTTTGTCTCGCGCATATGGTTTTATCTTTTCGCGTGTCTTGGTCTCCTTTCCTTTTTATGGGCTCCAAAAATTCAAGGGCTACATTATTACGCGCGTATTAGTATAAAAAAACGTCAGGAAACATAGCTGTAGGCTTATGCTTCATTATTACGCGGGCGCGCATTTGGTCTTTGCTGGAAGCGGGGGGGTATTCATAAGAACACATCTACCTCACTATTACTCGCGCGCGCGTATTGGTGTCGAAATTATTTATCTCTCATCTGTTTTTGTTGGTCATAGCGGAAACAGGGCGTAATTGCGCTGTAAGCGCGTTTTGTTGATTTGGTAGGGGTAGGTATAGGGTAGGGTGTGAATAGCTCTAATTTTTGAGATTTAGGGGCTTCCTGTCGATTTTATGCGTCATGGTTGGTCTGCCTGAATGTTTAGACGTAAAAAAGCCCGCCTGTGTTGGTCATGGCGGGCTTGGTTAGGATTTTGGAATTAACCCCATGTAAATGATTAGTCGTCCAGTTCTATATTTGTAGCTAAAACATGAAACCAGCCGTTACCTTTCCGCTGGTGTTGGTAGCCTCTGTTTTTGTGGTTATATTTCAACAATCCATTATCTACTAATACGCGGCAAACTTTCGCTTCATCGAAACTTTGGGCGATTTCATCGGCAAAGACACGGCGGATTACCCATAATTCCAATTTTTCCCCCTCCTGTTTCCTATATCCTGCATGGTCTTTATTGGTGCTTTTATCGCTCCATTCCATAAACCGCGTGCCTAACGCGTGCTGGGCGATAAAATCTTCTGCCTGCTCAATGATTCGGCGGTCTTCGTGTTTTCCTGCTCCGTTGGCTTCCAGCCATTCATCAAAGCATTTTTTCACGCCTGCCATGCCTACACCTACGGGCAAGCCGGTAACAGGGGCGGCAAGTTCCAAAGCAGCGGCGGCGATAGCAAAGCGTTTTGCTACTCTTCGCGCCTGTCCTGATAATTCGGGAATGGTTGCCATAAATGCGGCCATGCGCTCCGTTGCGTGCTGTTTGGCTTGTTCTAGGTCGTCTAAAAGCTGTCGGATAAATAGTCTTCCTGCCGTTCCGTGATATTTTTCTGTTGATTGGGCGATATGCTCACTCAACAATGCGCCATCTTCAAATCCGTGCAATGTGTCATAAATGCCGTATTGCGCGGCGGCTCTGATACTAGGCAGGCGGGCGGCTTGTCCTGCGTTCCAATCGCCCTTATGGTGCTTCAAGATGGAATCGGGGGTCTTTTCGCCGGTGGAAAACATCATCACTTTCCAGCGGCTTAAAGCGCGGTTCCCGCCTTGTTTTGCGCCTTGCACTTTGTTGATACCGTTCATAACGCTATAAACAGTATCGCCGATAACGTGCGGGCTTGCCTGTCCTATTTCGTCCAACACCAGCAAGCCATCATTACGGGCGGCGGCTGTGTTGGAAAAGCCTATTTTCGTACCGCTCCAAGATAACAGGCTGCCTGATGGTTTGCCCCATACGCTCAAGGCTACTTTTGCGGCTGTGGTTTTGCCGTCTGAAGAATCGCCCATCAAGTGGAAGCCCCCCGATTCTTCGTTTAACAGGGAAAGCAACGGGGCGGCAAATGAAGCTCCCAAAGCAAGGCACAAACGGCTATTTCCTACTGCATATCGGGCTATGTTTTGTTGCCAGTCGGTAAGCTCTCCGTTCGGCTGATATGCCTTTGCTTGGCTGGTGTCGCCGTTGTAGATAATGGCGGGGTCTTTGTCGGTCGCTGTGATGGTTTCCCCGCTGGGCATAATGTAGCTGTCTTCGTGCCAGCCTGCGCGGTCGGTAATAGTAAAGGCTGTCTGGCTTCCCTCTTTCTGCAAATAGTCTGCCAGTTTTCGCCTTTTTGTTGGGTTGCTCTCAATGAATAAGCCGTAAAACCCCAAACGCTCCCAGCATTTCCCACCGGCAATTTCTGCTTGTGGCAGGGCGGCGGTCTTATGCCGGCGTGTGATTTTGTCTTTAAACTTGATAATCCGATAATACGCGCCGTCATTGTCTTGCCCCGTGCCTATGATGTCGATAGGGTCGGAAAGCAATAGCGGCTCTGCTTCGATAATATCGCCGTCTTTGTCGGTTCTAACGTTTATCCACCATACGCCCCGATTATCGGTGTCAAAGCGTGGGTGTGGGCGGAATGGCTCGATATTCTCAAGGTTGTAGTCTTTGGTGCTTTCCTGCTTCGCTGTTTCGGTATTTTTCATGCTGTCTGTCCTCCGAAATGATTGTCTGATCGCTTTTTCTCGTTCAGTTCGTCCAGTGCGTCATAGCCTGCTGTTTCACTCTGCCATATGCTCGCCTTGATTCCCTGCTTAATGGCTCGCATTGCCAAGTCATAAGCGGCTCTGTAACCAACAGGGCGGGGCGTGTCGTTATCGGCAATAATTGCAATTTCTTTTATACCGTTCAGAAAGTGAAAATTTGCCATGCTGTTTGCGCTCAAGGCCGCGTATAAGCCCCAATCGTAAGCCTTACACAATTCACGGGCGGCAAGGGCGGTTTCTATGCCCTCTGCAATGACAAGACGGCCATTTTCAGGAATCGGGAACAAGTGGACGGCTTGCCCCGATATGCTGCCTTTCTTGCGGCTTCTCATTTTCTTGGCCGGTAATGTTTCGCCCGTTTCAGGGTCTTTGATTGCCAGTTTCTGATAGCGCGGGGTGTGTAGTCCGTCCTCTCCGCATTGCTTGTCATAGCTCGCCTGCAAATAGGTCAGGTGCAAGCCTTGTAGCTCCTCGTCCATATCGCGGATAGCGCAAACCATACACGGGAAACTACCAAGCAAAAGCGGCTTATCCGCGCCCGTTGTCCAGTAGTCTTTTTCAGGTAGGAAACGGACGTTTTCGGGTAAATGCGCCATGTCCAAACCGCGTGATTTCAAATACTGGATAACAGGGGAATCGGGGCGGATAGGCTCAGTGCGTCTCCACAATGCGGCCAGTTTCTCGATTTGGTCTTTTTCGGGGCGTGGTTGCGCTTGTGGGCGTTTGGGCGGTATCGACAAAGGGTTTGCATTGTCCATGCCTAAAATGCCAGCAACGGTGCGTAATGCCTCGTCAAAATTGCAATTCAGAAAATGCATAACCAGCCCAAAACCGTTTCCGCCGCCCACTCTGTCCCCATCTTTCCAATGTGTGCAAAAAAATGTGCCGTTTCCGTCCTCGTCGTCATATCTGAAACGGTCATGCCCATCATTACACGCGGGGCAGGGCTGGTGTTTGTCGCGTAAAAACTTAGGGTCTATGCCGATTGCCCTGTGGATTTCCTGCCAGCGGTATTGCGCGGCTGCTCTGATTTCTTTGTATGTTGGTTTCATTTTCCTACCTCCTCGAATCTGTCCATAGCTTCGCGGGCTATGACTGATACAGTATGAATCGCCTCTTTTTGGCTTGCTCCGTCATTCACAATCAGCAAGATAGTGCTTACAACGTCCACCGCTACGATTGCTTTCTCTTTGTTGTTTAGTTGGTTTGCCAGCTTATCCATGATGGTTTTCATTGCTCTGCCTCCTCTGATACAGGTTCTAAAACGATTCCGGCTGTCGGGTCTGTTTCCCATATTGCGGGCGTTTCCGGCTCTGGTTGCTCCGTGTCGGCGTGGGCGGGGCTGGTTACAGGCTCGGATTACCAAAGCCAAAAGCAACACCCAAAACACCAGCAAGGCGCGGTTTAAATACCGGCGGAAACGGTCAGATTTATTGGTCTGTTTCATGGTTTTATCCTTTGCTCTGCCTCCGGTGTTTCAAAACATGAATCTAATAAAATCAATTAGTTATGAAAACACTAGGGCGAAGTTTGCCCTATGCCGTCTGAAATAGGCGGCATAAAGGCGGGTAAATTTCAGGGAATAGGTGGGCTTAACCGGCGTGGGTTACGCTGTAAGCAGCCCATTCTTTCAGGCCGTCTGAAATGGAATTGATAAAGGATTTACAGGCTAAGATGGCCGCGCCTTGTGATGGATAGATACCAAGTGGGCGGGCAATAGATGAACAGGCCTTTAAATCGTCAAAGTAGGCGATAGGCTCGTAAACAATGGCGGCAAAGCCTGAAGCATGGCAAGTGGAAGCCATAGCAGCGGCTTGATTTTGAATGGTTTGGATTTGGGTAGAAGTGCAAGATTGCATTTGAAATGCTCCTATGTTTTTTGTGAGATTTGAGAAATGCCCGAAATAAGGGGGCGGTGCTCTCACTGGACATAAGAAACCAGCCTGCGCCTTGCGGTTGGCAGACACCGCCATAAACTTTGATACGCCGTCCAAAGCCTGTGAATAGGCTTCAAACGCCATAGGGGAAAATGGCGATAAAAAATCAGCATTGCCCTGCTGATTTGGGCTTATGTTTTTTGTGAGAGAAACTAAATTCTGCTTCTCAAGGCTCAATCTGTCAAATGGTTTTTTACGTGGTTAGACGGCGTTATGACTTACTCTTTTCCGACACCAGCAAAGAAAACCGCCCGCGTTTCACGGTTTCGCCATATTGGTTTTGGATTTCTTCCATCGTGGTAACGATGTTATGCCCCGCTTGGCGAAGCTCCATAATGCGCGTGTTATAGCCAAGTATGCCCATCTGTGCCAGCTCCCATGATGTAACGCTCCCTTTTCTCAATCGGGCTAAAATGCGCTCTCTTTGGCTTGGCGTTTTGGGCTTGTTATTGATACAATCAAGTTTCATAATCTACTCTTCTTTCTACCGTCTGAATGTCCGTTCAGGCGGTTTTATTTTTCAAAAATTAGGTCTTGAGTTACCATCGCGCGCGCGGGCGCGTATTGGTCCGAAAACTCCTGTTCTCCTTTCATTAGCTTGCCTGTTCTGTAAGCCATTTCTTCACTTCTCCTGCTACATAAAAGCGGCTGCGCGTGCCTGTGATTTGGCGTGATTGCGGGAATTGTCCTGCTGCCTCCAGTCGTCTGATTTGGCTGCTGCTCAAGCGAGTGATTCCGCGCCGTCCTTTCGCTTGGCTTGTCTCAAGTTCTGCAATAGTTAATTGCGCGGTATCAGGTAAGCTGTCGATATTGATAATGTGCATTTATTGCCTCCGTTTGGTTAATCGTGCCTGCGGGTTGCTGGCGTTTCGGTAGGCATAAATATAGCCGCCTCAATGGGCGGCTTTCGAGAGAGAAAAAAATGAGAAAAAACTCTCTTTTAATTTCAAAATTTACTTAGGTTATTTTTGTTTCTTTTTCATATGTAATTGATACATATCTATAAAATCATCTTCAAATTCTATTACCTCATTCATTTCTTTGCGTTTAATGTCATATCTATGCATGAAAGGGTTTGCCACTGCTTCCAATAATAGATTAGCTTTTGGTAATACACTGTCTTTGATTGTGGACTTATCGGGAAACCATTCTTCCCCTGTTTTTGGGTTGATAATGGTTTCTGTACCGTCGCCAAATAGTAAGAATAACAGTTCTTCATGCGTGAAGCTTTGGTCAGTGTATTCCCCCCAAATCAGCAAATCTAGGCATGGCAATACTCTGAAACGGTTTAGGCTTTCTATTTCTGCCTCGCTAAATGTTCTTGCTATGTTGTCTTTTTTGCTTCTAGGGATATAGCCGTCGTAAAGTTGAAATGCTCTGTATCGTTGCAAGAAATACTCAAACATTTCTTTTAGCTCATCATCGGTATATTCTTGGAAATTAATCAGCACCGGCGTGAAACAATTATATGCCCCTGCTTTTTTTTCATATCTGAATTGCCCTAGTTCAGGTAATTGAATCCCAATAGTAGAAATTGAATCTATTAGCATTTCTTCTCCGTCAGAATCGACAATTTCAGCCCTATA
The DNA here is from genome assembly GCF_002863305.2 of Neisseria perflava. NCBI lineage: Bacteria > Pseudomonadati > Pseudomonadota > Betaproteobacteria > Neisseriales > Neisseriaceae > Neisseria > Neisseria perflava. The sequence continues at coordinate 1,087,598 of NZ_CP136962.1, read as the reverse complement.
TCTTGCTGTTCCATTAAAGCAAGAGAGAAAGGAAGGCTCAGGGAATGTTGTCTCTAAGTCTTCAAATGGTCTTTTGTACATATCATCAGAAATTAGATTCTTGCCTAATGGAAGCCCTCTAGAATCTCTTGGAATATCAGTATTGCCTAAAAACAGTGATTGCCAAGAGTTTATGCAATCATCGTTTATGCCATACCCTAAAGCTGGATTACTGGCATATTCTAAATTCTCATTGTAGTGGTAAATTTTATGTTCAAAAGCGATTGCCCAATCTTCCCGCCCCCATTGGTAGGTCTCTTCATACTTGGAAATATCAAACCATTTAGGGCAATAATCATGAGTATTCATTTTTAGCTCTGTTTCCAGTATCAGGCAATCGCCTCAATTCCCTTGTTCTTGACGATGGTAAGTAGCTTCAAAGCTGCGCCGCTCGGCTTTTTAATGCCCCGCTCCCATTCGGAAACTTGGTTTTTACCGATGTTTAGATACATGGCAAAAGCGGCTTGTGATAATGCTTCGCGCTCTCTGATTGCCTTGATGTCTTCGCCGCTCAATGGTTTGATTTCGGTCAGGCATGATTTGTCAAAATCGCGCATGGTTTTTTTGTCGATAATGCCGATGTCGTGCAAACCTTGCATGGTTTCATGTATCGCTGCGAAAATCTCGCTTTTGTATTTCATGGCTGTATCTCCGTGAAAGTGCCGTTTGATTTGGCTTGTTCTATGTCGGTTTCCGTCATTGCCAAGATGATGGCGGCGGCTTTCTTTAATTCTGCAAGTTCTTTATCTGTGATGTTTTCGCGGTCGTTCTTGGCAAAGGCGGTCATGAAAAACGCCCGTTCTCCATGCCTGAAAAATATCAGGCTACGATAACCGCCGCTTCTGCCTTGTCCTTGCCTTGCTATGCGCTGCTTAATAACACCGCCGCCTAAATCTGCGTCTATCAGTCCGTCATTTGCCCGCTCTACTGCTTCTATTAGCTCGGAATCGCTGATTTTGTGTTTCTTGGCAAATTTCGTTATCCACTGGTTTCTAAATATCCGCATGGTTTTCTTTCGTAATGCTTAAGATGATAGTTTATTCTGCCGTTTCCTGCAATATGCCTGAATGTGCTTTCAATTCATCGAGATAATCAGCCCATTTTTGAACCATATCGGCGCGCTGTTCTAAATATTCCGCATGGTTATAGGCTGCCCTTGTCGTGTTGGGGTCTTTGTGGGCTAGTTGCCGCTCTACCCAATCAGCGTTATAGCCCATTTCATTCAATATCGTGCTGGCTGTATGCCTAAAGCCGTGCTGTGTGGTTTCTTCCAAGAATCCTAGACGGTCTAATGCTTTCCGTATCGCCCCCTCGCTCAAGGGCTGTTTTTTGCTGGTGTTACAAAATACATATTCATAATGCCCCGTTACGGGTTTCAAGCCGTCCAGTATTGCTAAGGCTTGGCGGCTCAAAGGTACGATATGGTCTATCTTGTTCTTCATGTTTACGCCGTCTTTATAGTATTGCTGCTCCTCCCAATCAATTTCACGCCAGCGCAATAAACGCAATTCGGAAGGGCGGGCAAATACATAAGGGGAAAGCTGTAATAGGGCGCGTGTTTGCGGAAAGCCAGCGTAACCGTCAAAAGCCCGTAACATCTCGCCTATCCTTTGCGGGTCTTTAATGAAGCGGTAATGTTTCTGTTCCACCTTTGCCAGCTCTCCCCGTAATTCGGCGGCGGGATTGAACAGGCTCAAGCGAAGTTTCACGGCATATTTGAAAACTTGATTTACCACGTCATAAACTTTCTGTGCCGTGTCATATTTTCCCGCCGATTCCAGCCTCTGTAACAGTCCTAAAACCTCAAGCGGCATGATTTCGTCTATTTTGCGTGTTGCAAGGTCAGGGAAAATATGAAGCTCAAGGCTGCGGATAACTCTTTGTGCATGGTCGGGCTTCCATTTATTCGGCTTTGTTACTTGGTCGCTATGCCATTTGCGCGCGATAGCCTCAAATGTGTTTTTTAGCTGCTCTGCCTGCCTCTGTGCTTTGTCTTGCTGGTGTAGCTTAGGGTCTATCCCTTTTGCTATCAGCCCGCGTAATTCTTCGCGTTTTTCCCTTGCTTCTTTTAAGCTGATTTCAGGATAAACACCCAGTCGCATTTCATCGCGTTTGTTGTCGCCCGGCCGGTAGTAACGAAAACGCCAGTATTTGCCGTTTCCCCTTGCTTGAAGATATAACCCTCCGCCGTCTGATAATTGATTCGGCGGTTGTAGTTTTTTGCATTGGCTATCTGTAAGCGGTAGCGTCTGTTTAGGCATTTTTAATCCAGTTTGGGGTAACTTTTAAAAACTCATCAAGCCATTGTTAATAATAGGTTTTATGGATTTTTTGGGTAACTTGTTTAAAAAAATAGGGCTAATTTGCCCACTTTTCGGGCTTGTTTTTTGGGTAATTCCTGAAAAGTTACCCTAAAAGTTACCCCATAAATGATGAAAACTCAAGCATACGCCAGCATATTTGAGGCAATAAAAAAGCCTTGAAACCGTTATGGTTCAAGGCTTTATGCGTATTACAGGATACTGCTGAAAATTGGGTATGGTGGAGGCGGGGGGAATCGAACCCCCGTCCGAAAGTCCTCTACAGAGCGTTCTACATACTTAGTTGTGTCTATTTAGAATCTCGTCCTCATCATGCCGACCAACAGGCCTTCAGAGAACCAGTTACCTTAAATCTCGTTTTCTGCCAAGTAACCCGACAGAAAACCAGTCAATGTAGAATGACGTTGCGGTAGCTTGCGCTACACAGCCCATTGACCAACTGCTGCAACGGCAGGCCTTAAGCGGCCAGTGCGTAAGTTTCGTCGTTTGCGACTATTTAAATTCAGTGTTTAACGGGAAATCTGAGACCCCGGTATGCCCGCATCTGCTTTGCAACCCCCGTCGAAACCAAGATCGCCCCCAGATAGGAAAGGTCGATTATACGCATGTCAGCAGGCTTTGCCAAGTTACTGTTTGATGAAAAAGGCCGTCTGAACAGCGGTTTGCTTTTTCAGACGGCCTCTTTGTTTAGGTTTATTGACGGTAGTTTTGCAGGAAGCGTTCGAGTTTGCCCATGGCCTCTTCAATTTGATGAACGGGAGGAAGGGTAACGATACGGAAGTGGTCGGGGCGTATCCAGTTGAAGCCTGTACCTTGGACGAACAAGACTTTTTCACGTACGAGTAAGTCGTAGATGAATTTCATGTCGTCGTGGATGCTGTACATTTCGGTATCGATTTTTGGGAACATATACAATGCACCCATGGGTTTGACGCAGGATATGCCCGGAATCTGGTTGACCAGTTCCCATGCTTTGTTGCGTTGCTCGAGCAGGCGGCCGCCGGGGAGGAGGAATTCGTTGATGCTTTGGTATCCGCCCAAGGCCGTCTGAATGGCGTGTTGCATGGGTGTGGTGGCACAAAGGCGCATAGACGAGAGCATATCCAAGCCTTCGATATAGCCTTTTGCATGATGTTTCGGGCCGTTGAGCACCATCCAGCCTTGGCGGAAACCGGCCACGCGGTAGGCTTTGGAGAGGCCGTTAAAGGTAATGGTCAGCAAGTCGGGAGCAAGGGCGGCGATATGGTGGTGTACGGCGTCGTCGTAGAGGATTTTGTCGTAAATTTCGTCGGCAAAAATAATCAGGCCGTGTTTGCGCGCCAATTCGGCGATTTCGAGCAGGATTTCTTTGCTGTACACCGCGCCTGTCGGGTTGTTGGGGTTGATGACGACGATGGCTTTGGTTTTAGGCGTAATTTTGGCTTCCATATCGGCCAGGTTGGGGAACCAGTTGTTTTCTTCGTCGCATAGATAATGGCGGACGGTACCGCCTGCCAGTGTTGCGGCGGCGGTCCACAAAGGATAGTCCGGTGCGGGAATCAGGATTTCATCGCCGTCGTTGAGCAATGCCTGCATGGACATGGTGATCAGCTCGGACACGCCGTTGCCGATGTAAACATCGTTGACGGTAACGTCGAGCAGTCCTTTGGTTTGGTAGTAGTGGACGATGGCTTTGCGTGCGGAGTAAAGGCCTTTGGAGTCGCAATAGCCTTGCGAAGTCGGCAGGTTGCGGATGACGTCAACCAAAATTTCGTCAGGCGCTTCAAAGCCGAACGGAGCCGGATTGCCGATATTGAGCTTGAGGATTTTGTTGCCTTCTTCTTCCAGTTGCAGGGCTTTTTTGTGAACTGGGCCGCGAATATCGTAGCAAACGTGATCCAGTTTGGATGATTTAGGGAATTTCTCCATGATGTGTGTTCCGTAAAATTGTTAACAATGGGATAAATGTACTCTTTTTGTGGGTAAATTAAAAGGGTTTCAGACGGCCGAGGCTTACTTATTGCGCGCTTCAGCACGGCGAACCGTCACGCTTTTGCCGCCTATGCCCCAGTTGTCCATATCGATTTCGTCAATAACGACGACGGTTGTCTCAGGATTTTTGTTGAGAACGCGTGAGAGTAACTCGGTAACGCCGCGGATTAATTCGGCTTTTTGCTCTGCACTCGGGGCTTCGCTGCCGCCGGTTACTTTGATGTTGACGTAAGGCATGGCTTTTTCCTTTTAAAATAGCGTTCACATGTTATCTTATTTTTATCAGGCTGTCTGAAATTTGATTGCAGGATTTTTCATTGCTCATGACTGCTTTTACAAAGAATTAAGTTTTTTGGAATAGATTGTTTTTAAAATGCGGTTTTATTTTGGATGGATATCGTCATGAACCGTTTTCTTCAGACTTTGATTGTGGCCGCACCGATGGTAATTGCCGCGCCTTATGTGGCGGCGGAAACGCATCCTGCGCAAAAGCAGATGCAGCAGAATATTGATGCCGTGTTGAAAATTGCACGCAACACGTCTTTGACAGAAGCGCAACGAGTGAAACAGGTTGAGCAGTATGCCAACCGTTATCTGGACTATGAACGTATTTCGGCTTTGGCGGTTGGTGCGCCATGGCGTGAATTTTCTGCCAAACAGAAAACTGATTTTATCCGTGCATTCAAAGATATGGTGATTGCGATGTACTCGCATTCTGCACTGATTGGTGCGGCGGATGCGAATGTGCGCCTGTTGCCGAAGATGACGGCAAACGGTAATAAGTTTGATGTTTTCTCGGAAATTCAGACCAAAAAAGGCACTAAGTATGAAGTGGCCTACCAGCTTTACCAAAGCGGCGGTGCGTATAAGATTTACAACATCCGCGTGGACGGCACCAGCTTGGTAACGGTATACCGCAACCAATTTGGGGAGCTGATTAAGAGCAAAGGCATTGACGGTACGATTGCCACTGTCGAAGCCAAGGGCTTGAAGAAACAATAAGGCAGATTGATAAAAGGCCGTCTGAAACTTGTTTCAGACGGCCTTTTTGTATTACGGGCTGATTAGGCGCGTTTGCGGAATTCGCCGGTACGGGTATCGATTTCGACTTTGTCGCCGTTTTCGATGTAAGACATCACTTGGATTTCAGTGCCGCCGACCAGACGTGCGGTTTTCATTACTTTACCGGAGGTATCGCCTTTAACGGCAGGCTCGGTGTATTCAACTTCGCGAACGATGATAGTAGGCAATTCTACGGAGATTGGGTTGCCTTCGTAGAAAGTAACTTCGCATACGTCTTCCATGCCGTCAACGATGAATTTCAACGCGTCGCCGATGTTGTCAGCTTCGATTTCGTATTGGTTGAACTCTTCGTCCATGAAGACGTACATTGGGTCGGCAAAGTAGCTGTAAGTACAGTTTTTGCGGGACAGGATCACGACGTCGAATTTGTCGTCGGCTTTGTAAATGGTTTCAGTAGCGGCACCGGTCAGCAGGTTTTTCAGTTTCATGCTGACTTTGGCGGAAGAGCGGCCGCCTTTGATGTATTCGGTTTTTTGAACGACCATAGGATCGTTGCCGACCATGAATACGTTGCCGGCGCGCAGTTCTTGTGCTGTTTTCATTGTGGTTTTCCAATCAAATCGGTTGTAATAAAACGCGCTATTTTAGCGTATTTTTTTGTGCTTTGAAATAAAGGCGGCAAGTTTTTCGACGGCACTTTTTTGGGCAAAAAGTCCGTCCCGCCATTTTGCCGCGCTTTGGCGCCATTCGTTTTGATGTGCCGTCAGGGTTTGCCATGCCTGCAGGCGTTGGTTGTCGCTGAGTGCTTCGCCGTTGTTGAGTTCGTCGGAAAGGAGGCGGTGTGCTGTGGCGACAACATCCGGATAAATCTGATGCGCTTTGTCCCAAAACGCGTGCAGCTTGTCGAGGTGGATATTTTCTTCTTGCGGGTAGATGTGCCAAAAGAAAGGTTTTCCGGCGAGCTGGGCGCGAATAAAGCTGTCTTCGCCGCGTATGACGGCGCCGTCGGCAAGATTGAGCAGTTTATCGAAATCCTGTTGGGCAACGAAAGGGATTTTGATCAGGGTAATGTGTTCGCTCTGATACACATCGCCGTCTTCAAGCAGGGCATTTTGCGGCACTAGGTCGCCGTTTTTCAGGCTGGCGATGATTTGTGTACCTGCAAGCAGCAGGGTAATGGGTTGGTCGGCCTGTTGCCACATGGTCAGCCATTTTGCCCAGATATCGCTTTGATAGCCGAAAAGCAGCCATTCGGGCGCATTTTTTGTGGGAAGTTTGAGTTGTCGGCGTAAGTCTTCCGTATCAAATCCGGCAGATTCGGCGTAATCGCGTTCGCGCAGCAGGCCGCCGCTTTTTTCGCTGAAACCCATAAACCAAAAGTATTTCTGTATGCCGCCAGCTTGGGGCGAGGGCATCAAGTGCAGCCTCTCGTTGCTGTCTTCCGCGCTGAGGTATTCCCAGTTGAGCCAAAGCGGTCGGTGTCGGTGGATGATGGTTTGAACGTTGTCGGGTAGCTCGCAGGCGAAGGTTTCGATGACGATGTCGGGGGTAGGGGCTGTATCGGTATCTTCGGCATGATTGGCTTGCCAAGCGTGAATGCCGATGCCTTGATGGATATTGGGAATTGAGGCCAAGTCAGGGCAGAGTGCCTGAAGGGACGGGAAGTCGTCTGTCCACAAATGCACTTGCCAGCCGAGTTCGCGTTGCAAAACACGCGCCAGCCGCCATGAAACGCCGATGTCGCCGAAGTTGTCGATGACGTTGCAGAAAATCCAGCAGGTATAAGGTGGGGTGGTGTTCATGGAAAAATATGCCCAAGGCCGTCTGAAAACATCAGAATGCGCCGAAATAATGGAACAAATAAACAATCAGCAAAACAATCGGGATAAACATCAAAATGCTTTGCCGTTTCAATTCAGGCTCTTGTTTGAGGTGGTGTTTGATGACGTCAAAGAGGACGAATTTAAATAGGAACGTGGCTTCGCAGGCAAGGATGATGCCGTTGATGAGGTGTTGCGTTTTGTCTTCGGGCGGGTTGAGGGCAAACCACAAAAGGGTGGCAAACGGAATCAGGCAGACAACGAGCCAGCGCAGAAGGATGGGTTTGGACATGGTGTGCGTGCAAGAAATAAAAAGGGCATTATACCCTGTCGTCTTTCAGACAAGTGCAAATCAGGCTATCATTCGTTTTATTTGAAGCGAACATTTATCCCTATGCAAACCCAAGCCATCATCCGCCATATTGTTCAATGGCTCAAAGATTACGCCGAGCAGGCGCGTGCCAAAGGTTTTGTCGTCGGCGTATCCGGCGGCATCGATTCTGCAGTGGTTTCCACCCTTGCAGCGCAAACCGGTTTGTCGGTTTTGTTGTTGGAAATGCCGATTCGTCAGAAATCCGACCAAGTCAACCGCGCGCAAGAACACATGGGCCGTCTGAAACAGCGTTATCCGAATGTAAAAGCGCAAAGCGTCGATTTGACCCAAACTTTCGATACGTTTGCCGATACCGTCGACGTCAGCGAAACCGAATTTCCCAACAAACAGCTGGCACTTGCCAATGCACGCAGCCGCCTGCGCATGACGACGCTTTATTATTACGGCCAGCTACATGGTTTGCTGGTGGCGGGGACGGGCAACAAAATTGAGGATTTCGGCGTCGGTTTCTTCACCAAATACGGCGACGGCGGCGTGGACATCAGTCCGATTGCCGATTTGACCAAGACTCAAGTGTACGCGCTGGCAGCCGAGTTGGACGTATCGGAAGACATTCAAAAAGCCGTGCCGACAGACGGCCTTTGGGATACCGAGCGTACCGATGAAGAGCAAATGGGCGCATCTTATCCCGAACTCGAATGGGCGATGAGCGTGTACGGCAGCCACAAGCCTGAAGATTTTGAGGGCAGGCAGCGCGAAGTTTTGGCAATCTATACCCGATTGCACAAAGCCATGCAGCACAAAGTCAATCCGATTCCGGTTTGCAAGATTCCGGAAGAGCTGTTTTAAGTTTGACATCAAAAGGCCGTCTGAAAACGCTGGATTAAGGTTTTCAGACGGCCTTTTATATTTTATTTCAATAAGAATTGGGAATATGCTTGAAAAACAGCATCATCAGATACCAAAATAGCGTAGCGGCCGCCGCACCCAGCAATACCCATGCGCTGATTTTGGCGATTTCCCGAATGGTGCGCTTTTGTTTGCGGCTGAACAAACGGTTCACAATCAATGCCGCTATGGCGCAAAAGAAAAAAAATCGCAAAAGCCTGCCTATCATTTCACATTCTCCCAAAAATATTGCCTTTAATCAGGGCAGGCCGTCTGAAGCCTCATGCACAAAACAAAAACGAAACGTTATAATACCCCTTTTGCCGCTTCACTTGGAAATTACAAATGACAACAAATGCCTCAGTGGGCATTGTAACGCCCCAGAAAATCCCGTTTGACACACCGCTTGCTCTGGAAAACGGCAAAACCTTACCCCGTTTCGACCTAATGATTGAAACCTACGGCACACTCAATGCCGACAAAAGTAATGCCGTCCTGATCTGCCACGCCCTGTCAGGCAATCATCACGTTGCCGGCAAGCACAGTGCAGAGGATAAATACGCCGGTTGGTGGGACAATATGGTTGGCCCCGGCAAACCTATCGATACCGAACGCTTTTTTGTAGTCGGTTTGAACAACTTGGGCGGTTGCGACGGCAGTACCGGCCCTTTGTCCGAGAATCCTGAAACCGGCCGCGAATATGGTGCGGATTTCCCCGTTGTAACCGTCAAAGACTGGGTGAAGTCCCAATCCATGCTTGCCGATTATCTCGGTATTCAAAAATGGGCGGCCATTGTCGGCGGCAGCTTGGGCGGTATGCAGGCATTGCAATGGACGATTTCTTTGCCTGAACGCGTTGCCCACGCGCTCGTCATCGCTTCTGCGCCTAAACTTTCCACTCAAAACATCGCTTTTAACGATGTTGCCCGTCAGGCTATTTTGACCGATCCCGATTTCCATGAAGGCAATTACCGCAGCCATCATACCGTTCCTTCACGCGGTTTGCGTATCGCGCGCATGATGGGGCACATCACCTATCTTGCCGAAGACGGCTTGGGTAAAAAATTCGGCCGCGATTTAAAATCAGACGGCTATCAGTATGGCTACGGCGTTGAATTTGAAGTGGAATCTTATCTTCGCTATCAAGGCGATAAGTTTGTCGGCCGCTTTGATGCCAATACTTATCTGCTGATGACCAAGGCGCTTGACTACTTCGACCCGGCCGCCGATTACGGCCACAACCTCACGCGCGCCGTGGAGAATGTGCAGGCCAAGTTTTTTGTTGCCAGCTTCAGTACCGACTGGCGCTTCTCGCCGCAACGTTCGCATGAATTGGTCAAGGCATTAATCGCCGCGCAAAAATCCGTGCAATACATTGAAGTCAAATCCAATCACGGCCACGATGCGTTCTTGATGGAAGACGAAGCCTATATCCGCGCGGTTGCCGCTTACATGAACAACGTTTACAAGGACTGCCAAAAATGAATCTGCGCGACGATTTGCAACTCATTTACGATTGGATACCCGAAGGCAGCCGCGTACTCGATTTGGGCTGCGGCGACGGCGAGCTGTTGGCCGCGTTGGTGGAACATAAAAACTGCACCGGCTACGGTGTTGAAATCGATACCGACAGTGTGATTGCCGCTATATCCCGCGGCGTAAACGTCATTCAAGCCGATTTGGAAGAAGGCTTGGTGGCGTTTGGCGATCAAAGTTTTGATGTGATTGTCTTGAGCCAAACCATTCAGGCGATGCAGAATACGGAAAAAATCCTGCGCTGCCTGATGCGCGTGGCCAAACAGGCCATTGTCAGCTTCCCTAACTTCGGCTACTGGCGCAACCGCTTTCAAATCGCCATTGGCGGCCATATGCCGGTTTCCGAGCGGATGCCGTATCATTGGTACGATACGCCCAATATCCATTGGTGTACCCTTAAAGACTTTGATTTATTGTGCGCCAAAAACAAAATCCGCGTGCTTGAGCGTGCGGTCATGACGGGCAACCGACAGGTCAAACATCTGCCGAATTTATTGGGCAGTCTGGCGTTTTATCGCGTAGGTTGATTACGGTGAACAATAAAGGCCGTCTGAACAGGTAATCACGAAAGCATGGCTTTTGAGATAGCTGTTCAGACGGTCTTTTTTTGTTAAAGCCGATTTAAGCCTGTTTCAATTTTTCCAATAAGGCCAAACTGCCGGCATCGACCAGACGGTAGGTTTCGTCAAAGTCGCCTGTGTACCACGGATCGGGAACGTGGTTGTACCCTGAATCGGGGATCCTGAGATTTTCATCTCAAGCTCTATCAAAATAATTATTTTCTATATTAGAAAAGTGAGAATACAAGCACAGCCAAGGCTGCACCGATAACAGGTCCCACAACTGGAATCCAAGCATAAGACCAGTCTCCATCGCCTTTGTTTGGAATTGGCAAGATACTGTGCATGATACGAGGTCCAAGGTCACGCGCAGGGTTCAAGGCACAACCTGTTGTCCCACCTAGTGATAGACTAATACCGGCAATCAAAGTCCCCACTGCAAAGGTGCCGATACCTGCCTGAAAATCATAAAGCCCCAAAGCAAAGATTGTCAATACCAAAACAAAGGTGCCAAGGATTTCACTGATTAAGTTAGAAACTGTATCCTTGATGGCCGGTCCAGTACTGAAGGTTGCCAGGATATTGCCTGCATTTTCTTCTGCCTCATAATGCGGTTTGAATTGCAACCAAACCAAAATCTGACCCAGCATAGCCCCTGCGAACTGAGCTAGGATGTATGGGAAAACGGAAGCCCAAGGCAAACCACCTTTTAAGGCCACACCAATGGTCACAGCTGGGTTTAAATGAGCTGGACTGAGCTTGCCAGATACAAAGACCGCAACTGCAACCGCAATTCCCCAACCCATAGAAGTCACAATCCAACCTGCATTGTTGCTCTTGGTTTTAGGAAGAACCACACCTGCAACAACACCATTTCCTAGAAGAATCAGGATTAAAGTCCCCAAAAATTCTCCAAATAATTCATTCATCATCTTTCTGTCTCCATTAAAAAGAAGGAGAGGGTAGACTAGGAGTCCTGCCCTCCACCTCTTTTATTTTAATTCTGCTAAATCATTGTTAGCAAGAGCTGCTTCGACATCAGCACGGTAAGCGGCTTTTTCTTCTTCAGTCCAGTCATAGAATCGTCCCATTTCATTCAAAACTGGCTCAACGATGCTGTCCAAGCTATCACGCATGAAAAGCATGTGGTTGGTACGACGAAGGTCGGTCAGTTTGAAGATTTTGCCGGGGTGGAAACCGAGCTGTTTTTCAGTTTCTCTGAGATTGTTGTCGTCCATCACGATGATGTAGTCGAAATGTTCGGCATCGCTGGGTTTGATTTTGCTGCTGGTAAAGCCTGACGGGTCGATGCCGTGTTGCTTGAGCACGCGGCGCGTGCCTTCGTGCATGTCTTCCCCATCGTGCCAACCTGATGTGCCTGCGCTGGCCGTAATGATGGCATTGTCCATGCCTGCTTCGCGGGCGCGATGGCGCAGGACGTATTCGGCCATGGGGGAGCGGCAGATATTGCCGAGGCAGACGAAAAGGATTTTGTGGGTTTTCATATGCGTGAAAATGAGCGGTAAGGTTTGAAAATAAATGCAACACGCTAAACCGTTTTCAGACGGCCTTGGCGTGTTGCATTTTCAATTTAGTTTACATTGCTGAAGAAAGGATTATGGCCTTCCAGTTTCAACGCTTGGGCATAAGTAGGGATGTTCTCGTTTTCTCCCAGTGGGTTATGCAGCAGGTAGAGGTGCTCGATTCGGCATTCTGCCATCAGGTCGAGGAAGTTTTGCTGCACGATGGCGATATTGTCGGTTGAGGCCAGCTCCCAAGTGAAGGTCTGTGGAACGATTTCAAACGCGCTGTCTGTCGCGTTGAAGCTGAACTGGAGCTTACCGTCCGCTTTCGCTGCGGCAACAACGCCGACACGCGGGCTTTGCATACGGATGGCGCGGATGGCGTTGGTGGCAAAAACGTCCATGGCCATGCGTTGGCGGGTGTGGCTGCCGTCGGTAAGCGCGTCAAGCGGTGTATTGGGCGAGAGCGGGTTGGTAAAGAGGGTAACGCCGTCGAGGGCGAGATGTTCTTGCCAAACCTGCATCAATGGCAGACCTGCCTGTTGCAGGTTGAGGCCCAAGGCCGTCTGAATGTCTTTATTGCCGTAGCCCAGCGCGTAAACAACATGGACGGATTGACCTTCGGGCAGCATCAATGGTTTGTATTCGAATTTTTGCAGGAATGCGCCTGCCGCTTCATCGTTTTGCTTGGCTTGGAACCAGTCGCCCGGGGTAATGCTGCTCAAGTCGGTAGATTGGACGAGGTAAGGCAGCCATTGCGTGTTTTGCGTGAGGGTGCGCAGGTTGGGGTAGTTTTGCAGGCAGGCGAAGAGGGCTTCGGTAGGCAGTGTGAGCGGCAGGGTTTGTTCTTTTTTGCAACCGGCAACCAAAACGACAGGCAGGGCAAACCATTGGGCTTCGTTATCGTTTTCTGCCTTCAGGACTTCGCCCACGCTTTGAATCAGGCTGGTGTAAGTGCCGACATCTGGCGCCATGGTCATTGCCAATGAAAGGTTGATGTAATGGTTTTGGCTGAGCATGGTGCGGATTTCGGTTTGTAGTTGGCCAGCTGAAAGCTTGCGTGATGCGGAGGAGGAGTTGTGCGCCAGCTGATAGGCATTGAGCAGAAGGTAGTTTTTGATAGGGCTTTGCGGATAAGGGCGGGTATCGGGAAGAACAAAGGTTTTCATGACGGTTTGAAGTGTTGTGTTGTAAGTGTGGCGATTATAGCAATTTAGTCGGTTGGTGTGCTTGTTAATACATGAAATTCAAATGGCGATAGAGGATACGCTTCATTTCTACACGGTGTATGTATCGGCATTTTCTAAGATGAGGGGGCAAATGCCTGATGTGTTATAATCCATGACCAAACATAATTCAGAAAGGAACAAAATCATGCGCTTGCTTCATACTATGTTGCGTGTCGGCAATCTCGAACGCTCTTTGGATTTCTATCAAAACGTATTGAATATGCAACTGCTGCGCCGCCGCGATTATCCTGAAGGCCGTTTTACTTTGGCTTTTGTCGGTTATGGCGATGAGGCGGATCATACTGTTTTGGAACTGACCCACAACTGGGATACCGAGTCTTACGACTTGGGCGATGCTTACGGCCACATCGCGATTGAAGTCGATGATGCTTACGCCGCGTGCGAACGTGTCAAAGAGATGGGCGGCAAAGTGGTACGCGAAGCCGGCCCGATGAAACACGGCACGACTGTGATTGCGTTTGTCGAAGATCCGGACGGCTACAAAATCGAATTTATTCAAAAGAAAAGCGGTAGCGATTCGGTACAATATTCATCTTAAGACATAAGATAATGGAAAAGGCCGTCTGAATATTCAGACGGCCTTTTGTTTGATCAGCCCAACTGTTTTTGCTTTTCGCTCAACAGGGCGTGTACGTGAAGCGCGGTAGCGTAGCGGTCTTCTCCTGCTTCAATCGGATCGAGGAAATGCAGCTCGACCGTGCTGGAAGGCTGGCTGATGACCATGCAGATGGATTGCCAGAGGCTGATGTCGCCGTAGTAGGCAGTGTGCGGATTGGGGCTGCTGCCGTCCGGATTCGGGTAGCGGCAGAGCGCTGGAATAATCGGTACGCCTGCATCATAGGCCGTCTGAAAAAAGCTGGGTTTGAACGGCAGGATTTCACGGCCTTCGGTACTGGTACCTTCGGGGAAAATGGTGACGGTGTCGCCGTTTTTCAGTGCTTCGGTCACGCCTGCAATTTTGGCGGAGTTGCCTTTGATGCCGCGGTTGCGCGAGACGTAAACCGTTTGCGCCTGTGTGGCGAGATAACCGACCACCGGCCATTTGGCCACATCGTCTTTAGCTACAAAACGGCCGGGAAATGCGCCGTTAACCGCCATAATGTCCAACCATGAAATATGGTTGCTGATAATCAGCTGACCGCGATTTTCTTGCGGCGGCGTGCCGAAGGTTTGCAGTTTCATGCCGCAGGAAGCGAGCACGCGCAGCGACCATAATTGGATCGCGCGCAGTTTGCGTTTGCTGCTGTAAAAGGGAAACAGAAAAAACATTTCGGCCATGCCGTACAAAAGGCAGCCGGCAATACAGAGAAGACGGAAGATAAAACGGATTTTGGCAGTCATTGTGTGTGTTTTTATAAAGATTAGGTAGGCCGTCTGAAGTTTCAGACGGCCTTTTATTATGAATCGGTTTTAGGGGCAAAACGCTGCAAGTAGCGGTCGGAAAGGTGGCTGATGTCCATCATGATCAGCACATCCGCGCAGTTGAATGCTTCATCGACGCAAGGCTCGCCGCAGAACCACGCGCCTGCTTTGAGATAGCCTTTGATCAGTGCGGGTACAGGCGGATTTTCAGACGGCGTGATGCTGTCCCATTTGAGCGGGTTGAGCGGTTTGACGCGCCATTGTTCCGGAGCGAGGTATTTGTCTTTCAAAGCATGATACAGGCCGGCCGCATCGTTGCCGCCGTCGCGCATTTCGATACTGCCGCAACCAATCATAAAGCGCAGGTTTTCGTCTTTCATGAATTTGACCAAACCGGTCCACAACAGCATGACCAAGCCGCCGTTGCGGTAGTCCGGGTGAGTACAGGCGCGACCGAGTTCGACGGTTTGCGGCAGGATGTCTTTCAAAGGCTCAAGGTTGAATTCATGCTCGCTGTACCAGCCGCCGACTTTTTTTGCGGTTTCTTCGGTAATCAGGCGGTAGCAGCCGATTACCTCGCCGGTTGCATCGTCGAAGGCGAGCAGGTGGTGGCAATGTTCATCATAAGGATCGACATCGCGGCCGTCATCGCTTTCGATTTCCGCCCCCAATTCTTGGGCAAAAACTTGATAGCGCAATCTTTGGGCGGCTTCGATTTCAGCTTGGGTTTCTGCAAGGCGTACGCTCAGGCCGATTTTGGGGCCCGTTTGATTGAAACGGCTGGGGGACATGATGTTTCCTGTTTGAAGAAAATGGCTGATTATAGCGGATATACAGACAGATTTATATTGATTTGCTTTGCGGTAGGGCAAATTATGTCGGGTTGTTGGAAAAAGGCTTCAGGCCGTCTGAATTTGGCATGCGAAGCGGTAGAAGCGTAAAATCAACGTTTTTGCCGCTTTTTTTATTATGGAAACCTCTTTCCTGCTTGCCGGAAAAATTACCGAGCTGACGCTGATTGTTTTGATGGGCGTGGCCTTGGTGAAGGCAGGGCTGTTGAAATCGGAAAACAGCTACACGCTCTCCGTCATCGCGCTTTACCTGATCAGCCCGTCCGTCATGATTCATGCTTTTCAGATGGACAATACGCCGCAGATTATTGAAGGGCTGAAGCTTTCCGTCATGCTGGCGGTGTTTTTCCATGTGGTTTTGATTGTTTTGGGCAGGTTGTTTAAGCACTTGTTCAAACTCGATGCGCTCGAACACGCGGCGACGGTGTACAGTAATTCGGGCAACCTGATTATTCCTTTGGTGATGTCGGTCTTTGGTGCGGAATGGGTGATTTACACCAGCGGTTTTATCATGGTGCAGACGTTTTTGTTTTGGACACATCTGCGCCTGTTGATTTGCGGCCACGGTAATGTGGCTTGGAAAACCATTTTTACCAATATCAACATTTTATCCATGCTGGTCGGGCTGCTGATGTTTACCTTTCAAATCAAGCTGCCACATATTATTGATAATACTTTGGCGACGGTGGGCGGCATGATTGGCCCGGTTGCCATGTTGGTGGCGGGCATGCTTTTGGCCTCTTTGCCGCTACGCTCGATTATGTGGACGCCGAGGCTGTATCTTGTTGCTTTTTTAAGGCTGATTTTGATTCCGGTATTATTGCTTTTCGCCGTCAAAGTTTGTAATTTTGCCCATCATGATGCGCATGCGGATACGGTTGTTTTAATCAGCTTTTTGGCAACGACTTCGCCTGCCGCCTCGACGGTTACCCAAATGGCGGTTGTTTACGGTAAAAATGCCCAAAAAGCCAGCGCGATTTATGGGCTGACGACCTTGCTTTGTGTGGTAACCATGCCGGTGATGATTGCATTATATCGTTGGATTATTTAAGAAAAGGGCAGGCCGTCTGAAACTTTAGCCTTATGTTTCAGACGGCCTGTTTGTTATTTTAAATTTGAAAATAACTTTTATTATCAATTAATTAAACAATTAAAAAACTATACAAAGCTGATTGCTGCGTGTATCCTTACGCCTAACATTCATTCAATATAAATCTTTAAAGGAACACAGCCATGACCGACTTTACCCTTTGGGAAACCGCGCCTTTCAATTCTACGATTGACCATATCCTGCAACGTTATCACAACGTTCACCGCGCCCAGTTTGAAGAGTTGGTACCGCTGGCGCAAAAAGTGGCGCAGGTTCATGCCGATACTTTCCCTGCCGAAGTGGCCGATTTGTTGGCCTATATGCAAAACGAGCTGTTGATGCACATGATGAAAGAGGAACGCATGTTGTTCCCGATGATTAATCAGGGCGTGGGCCGTGGCGCGGCAATGCCCATCAGCGTGATGATGCACGAACATGAAGAACATGACCAAGCCATCGCGCGTCTGGAAGAGTTAACCAACAATTTTGAACTTCCCGAAGGCGCTTGCGGCAGCTGGACTCGTTTGTACACATTGGCCAAAGAGATGGTGGACGATTTGAAAGACCATATCCACTTAGAAAATGAAATTTTCTTCCCCCGCGTTTTGGCTTCTTAAAATTTGCGGTTAATCAAGGCCGTCTGAATGTTCAGACGGCCTATTCTTTAATCCCTTGCTAAGTTAGTACAATAGTTCTAAAATTTTAATAAAGAAATAAAATTAGGCAGTAAAGGCACACATCCGTTCTTTTGTTTACTTAAGAAGGAGTTTATGAATGAAACATTCTAAAGTTTTACTATCGGGTATTCTGTTTGCTGCTGTGACTGCGTGCGCCCAAACGACGGGCGGTGACTGGAGCGCCCTGCAGGACACGAAAACAGGCGTGCAGTCGCGGCCTTATTATGAATTTGGCAATGTACTTCAGAAGATTTCTTTTAAGCAAACCGGCAATCCGGAAAATGGTCTGAAAAAGCCTGTCTTGACGGTGTATCGTCAGGGCAAGCTGTTGGGCGAAGCATATAATTTGGAAGCCTATCATGGCACCCCCTTGTTGCCAACCCTGTTTTTGGTAAACGGCAAGTCATTAAATATCAATGACGGCAACGATAGAAAACTGTTGGCTTCTGCGAAGAGAATCGATTTTTACGATTTCGGCCACGGCCGGATCGGCCATGCAGTCTTTACCGCGCCTAACGGCATCTGTCAGGATATGAAACACGGCAAAGGCGTTTCCTACAAGCTGGTTACCAACTATATTGATTTTCCGGATTATCCTGCGCCTGAAAATATCTTGATTATTACTGCGCAAGGCAAATATGAGCAAGACGGCTTCATGTTGGATTCTACCGAGTCAAGGGTGACCAGTGCCAATAAAGAATTTGCCAGAAAATATGGTGAAGCCCTGAAATCTAAGAATGGCCCTGAGACCAGACAGGTAAACATGGCTAATGCAGCCAGTGCGGAAAAAGGCAGACTGTTGGCTGATTATGTATGTAGGTGATGAAATCAAAGGCCGTCTGAAATTCAGACGGCCTTTTTTTAATCATGAATGCATCTCTTGTTCAAACGACAGCAGAATCTGTTTCACTTCATCCACTTCTTTGACAGCGCGGATACGGTCGAACAATACCTGCGCCTGTTCAAACTCTTTTTTCATCATGCCCAGCCACTGTTTCAAACGGGCAACCGGATATTTGTTGTTGGCTTCTTTGGCAAGGCACAAGTCGAAGAATTGGACTATCCATGAGGAGACTTCGGCAAAGTCGGTGTCTTTCACTGTTTCGCCGTTTTCATATTGTTTGATTTGCCGAGCCAAGTCGGGACGGATAACCGCGCCGCGCCCGAGCATCACGCTGTCGCAGCCGCTGACGGTTTTAATATCGAGATAGTCTTGAAGGCTGAACACATCGCCGTTGGCGGTAACAGGAATACTGGCCGCATCGCGGATTTTGCGCACCCATTCCCAATGTGCCGGCGGTTCGTAGCCTTCGACTTTGGTGCGCGCATGGACGGTTAACGCGCATGCGCCGCCGTTTTCAATCGCGGAGGCGCATTCCAATGCCAGACTTTTGTCTTCATAACCAAGCCGCATCTTGGCAGTCAGCGGAATGTGTTGCGGCAGGCGTTGGCGCAGGGTGCGGACGATGTGGTAAATCAAGTCGGGCTCTTTGAGCAAGACCGCACCGCCTTTGTGTTTGTTGACCGTCGGCGCGGGGCAGCCGAAGTTGAGGTCGATTTTGTCCGCACCGAAACGCACGGCTTCCAAGGCGTTGACGGCCATGTTTTCCGCATCGCTGCCCAAAAGCTGGACAGTACAGGGCGTGCCGGCCGGCGTGCGGTTGGCATGGGCGATTTCGGGAACATATTTAAGCCAAGTGGCGCGTGAGTGGACCGTGTGCGTAATGCGGACAAATTCGCTGACGCATTCGTCAAATCCGCCGATGCGCGTCAACAGGTCGCGCATCACATCGTCCACCAGCCCCTGCATGGGGGCGAGAATAAGCTGCATGAGTCAGGCCGTCTGAAAAAAGGAGGACATATTGTAGCGGTATATCGGTTAAAATACAGCTTCCTTTTTCAGACGGCCTTTTTATGATGCACACAATTCCGGCAACCGCCGCCATGTTGGTAAAAAATTCAGAACGTTATCTTTCAGAAGTTTTGAGTGCACTGAAAGACTTTGACGAAGTCCTGCTGTTGGACAACGGCTCGACCGACCGTACTTTTGAAATTGCCAAGGGATTTTCCAATGTCAGCTATTACAAGCATGACTTTATCGGATTTGGCCCGATGAAAAATCTGGCGGCCAGACTGGCGCAAAACGATTGGATTTTCAGCATAGACAGCGATGAAGTGGCGGATGAGGCTTTAATCGAATCCATTCGTGCGGCCGTTTTGGAAAATGAGAAGGAGCATATTTTTTCACTTTCCCGTTTGAACCATTACCACGGCAGACTGATTAAAGGCTGCGGTTGGTATCCGGATATTATTCCGCGCCTTTACCATCGCAGATTTACCCGTTTTTCCGACCGTCAGGTGCATGAGTCTTTGGTGTTGCCGCAGGAAGCCAAGATGAAACAACTCGATGGCCGTCTGAAACATTATTCTTTTGAAAACGCCGAAGGGCTGATTCAAAAAATGCAGCAGTACAGCTCGCTGTATGCGGAAGAAAACCGCTTTAAGAAAGACAGTTCTCCGTTTAAGGCTTTGCTGCATGGCGGCGTATCGTTTGTGAAGAACTATCTGCTCAAGCGCGGTTTTGCCTATGGGGCGGACGGCCTGACGATTTCGGTGTCCAACGCGCAAGGTTCGTATTACAAATATGTCAAACTTTACGAGCGCAACCGCACGATAACCGTCTCCCTCATCATCACTACCTATAATCGTCCCGATGCTCTGGAGCTGGTGTTGAAATCGGCTTTATCGCAAACCCGTCTGCCGGATGAGATTATTGTCGCGGATGACGGCTCAAAGCAGGAAACCGCTGAAGTGGTCGATTTTATCCGCCGCAGAACAAGCATTCCGGTCAAACATTCATGGCAGCCGGATAGAGGCTTTCGTGCCGCCGAATCGCGCAACCGTGCGCTGGCGCAGGCGAAAAGCGATTATATTGTGTTGATTGACGGCGATATGATCTTGGATCCGTCTTTTATCGCCGATCATTTGAAGATTGCCCGCAAAGGCCGTCTGATACAGGGTTCCCGCGTGATTTTGGCTGAGGATAAAACACAGGATATTTTGGACGAAGGCGATTTGCCTGCTTTGTCCATGTTCAGCTCGGGAATAGAAAAACGGCTTTCCGCCCTGCGCTGCCGTTGTTTGGCCAAACTGGCAGGCCGAAAAGGCAACCGCAAACACAAAGGCATCAAAACTTGCAATATGGGCTTTTTCCGCAGCGATGCGCTGGCCGTCAACGGGTTTGACAATAGCTTTGTCGGTTGGGGCAGGGAAGATAGTGAATTTGTCGCCCGTTGCTATCATAACGGTATGAAACGCCATAATTTGAAATTTGCCGGCATTGCGTACCACCTCTGGCACAATGAGGCGGAACGTGATTCCTTGCCGCAAAACGATGCTTTGTTGGAGGCAACGTTGTCGGAACGCAAAATCCGCTGTGTTCATGGCGTATCGGATTTTATAAAAGATGAAGAAGTAACCGGGAAATAGCCTTATCATCTTTTTAAATCATAGAGGCCGTCTGAAAATTTTCAGACGGCCTCTTTTGTATTTTTAAAAACCTAGCGCTTAAATGAGAATATTATTTATTTGATGTAGATCAGTATGTATAATTAGGTAAAGTATGGTTAGGGAAGAGGGTTTACTCTATAATCCAACCGTTTGTAATTTTATTTCGGCGAAGGCCGGATTTTGGGAGTTGTGATGTCAACTATGTTTTTTATCCAGTTTGCTATTGTGCTGCTGTGTATCCTGATTGGTGCGCAGGTTGGCGGTATTGGTTTGGGCGTGCTCGGCGGTATCGGCTTGGCTGTATTGTCTTTTGGTTTCCATCTTCAACCGACCAGCCCGCCGATTGATGTGATGCTGATGATTATGGCGGTAGTGTCTGCCGCGGCGGCCATGCAGGCCAGCGGCGGTTTGGACTATATGATTAAGATTGCCACGCGCGTGTTGCACCGCAATCCGAAATACATCACCTTTATCGCGCCGGCGGTAACTTACACCTTTACCGTCTTGGCAGGTACAGGCCATGTGGCTTACTCGGTCTTGCCTGTGATTGCCGAAGTCAGTCGTCGCAATGGCATCCGTCCTTCCCGTCCGCTGACGATGGCGGTTATCGCTTCCCAATTTGCGATTGTCGCCAGCCCGATTGCCGCCGCCGTTGTTGCCTGCGTTACCATGCTTGAGCCGCAACACATCACGATGGCGGACGTGTTGAAAGTTACCGTTCCGTCCACGATTTTGGGTATCGGTTTGGCTTGCGTGTTTGTAAACAAACTGGGCAAAGAATTGAAAGACGATCCGCATTATCAGGCTTTGCTGAAAGACCCGAACTATGTGAAAGAATACATTGATGTGGAGGAGCAAAAAACCGATGTCACTATTTCGCCGAAAGCCAAATTGTCGGTCGGTATTTTCTTGACTGCGGCATTGCTGGTGGTAGTAATGGGTGCGCTGCCTGAGCTGCGTCCGGCTTTTGAACACGATGGCGCGATCAAGCCTATGGGCATGGCGCATACGATTGAAATTGTGATGTTGTCTGCTTCTGCGCTGATTATTTTGGCGTGTAAACCCAATGGCGATGCGATTACCCGAGGTTCGGTATTCCATGCCGGTATGCGAGCCGTGATTGCGGTGTTTGGCGTGGCTTGGTTGGGCGATACCTTGATGAACGGCCACTTAACAGAAGTGGAATCGACCGTCAGCCATTTGGTTGAATCTGCACCATGGACCTTTGCCTTTGCCCTGTTTGTCTTGTCGGTATTGGTCAATAGTCAAGGCGCGACAGTGGCAACGCTATTTCCAATCGCCATCAAACTGGGTATTCCTGCGCCCATCATTATCGGCACATTTGTTGCGGTAAACGGCTATTTCTTTATACCAAACTACGGTCCGATTATTGCCGCTATCGACTTCGATACAACCGGCTCGACCAAAATCGGCAAATTCATCTTCAACCACAGCTTCATGATTCCGGGCTTATTGAGCATGGCATTTAGTTTGGCGTTCGGTTTGTTGTTGGTTCAACTGTATTATTGATAGGCTGAAAAATGAAGGCCGTCTGAAATTAAATTTCAGACGGCCTTTTTGATATTGTTATTTGAGAGCTTAATTGCAGTATTTATTGACGTCGTTTTGGTATTGCTTAATCAGGCTGTCGCGATTGGCCAAGCGTGCGCTTTCGGCGACTTGGCGGTTGATTTTGGCGATTTTGCAGTTTTCCAGCTTGTTTTGTCGGTTTTGCTCTTCGATTTTTTTATTGCGCTCTTCGATTTGTTTGTTTTGTTCCGCAACCTGTTCGTTGGGCTGCTCGGCAACCGGCTCAGATGCCGCTACGGCAGGCGCAACAGCAGGTTTGACGTTGTGCGTGCGGATGTTGACCACGCCGGAACGCTTCGGTTGCAGACGGTTTGGCGTATCGGAATAGCTGTTGCCCGACGCGCCTTTCCAAGTGTAAACCTCGGCCGCGCCGGTCAGGGCGGCGGAAGAGAGAAGGGCTGCTGTCAGACAGGTTTTGAGTACGGAAGATTTCATGGGTTTCCCTTATGTAAATGATGTTCTCATGCGGCTTATTTTACTTGAAACTGCAATGCGTTGGCATATTTTTGTACGCCAAATCAAATCATGTAAAAAAATAACGTTAAAACGTGTATTGCCAATGTTAGCATCAAGCCGGTGTGATATAATGCCGTGCATCTTGCACAAACTGAAAGACCGAGCATCATGCGTATTGTAGAAAAAGCCTATACTTTCGACGACGTTTTGTTGGTTCCAGCGCACTCAAACGTGCTGCCTCGAGATGTCAAACTTCAAACCAAACTCACCCGCGATATCACGCTCAACCTCCCTCTACTTTCTGCTGCAATGGATACCGTTACCGAAGCGCGTCTGGCCATCTCTATGGCTCAAGAAGGCGGCATCGGCATTATCCATAAAAACATGACGCCGGAGTTGCAAGCGCGTGCCGTTTCCAAAGTGAAGCGCCATGAGAGCGGCGTGGTGAAAGATCCCGTTACCGTTGCGCCGACCGCATTGATCCGCGAAGTCTTGGAAATGCGCGCACAACGCAAACGCAAAATGTCCGGTCTGCCTGTTGTAGAAAACGGCAAAGTGGTCGGTATCGTGACCAACCGCGACCTACGTTTTGAAAACCGTGTCGATCTGCCGGTTTCTGCCATCATGACCCCCCGCGACCGTTTGGTTACCGTTTCTGAAGGTACCAGTATCGATGAAGCCCGCGAAATCATGCATGCGCACAAAGTTGAGCGCGTTTTGGTGTTGAACGACCAAGACGAACTCAAAGGTCTGATTACAGTTAAAGATATTCTGAAAACAACTGAGTTCCCTAATGCCAACAAAGATGCCGAAGGCCGTCTGCGCGTCGGTGCCGCGGTGGGTACCGGCGGCGATACCGAAGAGCGCGTCAAAGCATTGGTAGAAGCAGGCGTGGACGTAATTGTGGTCGATACTGCCCACGGTCATAGCCAAGGCGTTATCGATCGCGTGCGCTGGGTCAAAGAAACCTATCCGCACATCCAAGTCATCGGCGGCAACATCGCGACTGCTAAAGCTGCTTTGGATTTAGTCGCTGCCGGTGCGGATGCCGTTAAAGTCGGTATCGGTCCGGGCTCGATTTGTACGACCCGTATCGTGGCAGGCGTGGGCGTGCCTCAACTGACTGCGATTCACAATGTTTCCGAAGCCCTGAAAGGTACAGGCGTTCCCCTGATTGCCGACGGCGGTATCCGCTTCTCCGGCGATATTGCCAAAGCTCTGGCAGCAGGTGCATACAGCGTCATGCTGGGCGGTATGTTTGCCGGTACGGAAGAAGCACCGGGCGAAATCGAACTTTACCAAGGCCGCTCTTACAAGTCTTACCGCGGCATGGGTTCGTTGGGTGCGATGAGCCAAGGTTCAGCCGACCGCTACTTCCAGGACAAAACCGACAGCACAGACAAATATGTTCCTGAAGGCATCGAAGGCCGCGTTCCTTACAAAGGTCCGATTGTGAACATCATCCACCAGCTGACCGGCGGTCTGCGCTCCAGCATGGGTTACTTGGGTTGCGCCAATATTGCTGAAATGCATGAAAAAGCAGAATTTGTGGAAATCACTTCTGCCGGTATGAGCGAATCCCACGTTCACGACGTACAAATCACTAAAGAAGCGCCTAACTACCATCGTTAAACCAGTATAAAAAGGTCGTCTGAAAATATTTCAGACGACCTTTCTGTTTTTATAAGGTTTTAAAAATGAAGCAAATATTGCTTGCCGCTGTTTGGTCTGGTGTTCAGGTTGGGTATTTGCAGAACTTGCCGGATAAATTGGGAAGACAAACGCTTCACGCGCTCAAGCCAGAGTGCATCTGTTGAAATAATATGTATCAACTAGTACGTTCTGATCTAGGCGATTAAACCAAGTTTCAGACGGTCTTTTAAAAATCGTATTACAATAAGCCAAAATTGAAAACACATTCCATTATGTCCAAAAAAATCCTGATTATTACCCCAAGCTGGATTGGTGACTGCGTCATGACCCAACCGCTTTATCGCCGTTTGCATGAACTGCATCCCGGCAGCACTATTCATGCTTTTGCCCCCAAATGGTCGATGGCTGTATTTGAGCGTATGCCTGAAATCAACCGTGTGATGGAAAATCCGTTTGGACATGGTGCGTTGGAATTGAAAAAACGTTGGCGTATCGGGCGTGAATTGGGAAAAGAAGGCTATGATCAAGTGATTGTTTTGCCCGGTTCGCTCAAATCCGCCATCATTGCCTTGGCTACGGGCATCAAGCAGCGTACGGGCTACGTCGGCGAGTCGCGCTATTTTTTGCTGAACGATATCCGTAAGTTGGATAAGGCAGCATTGCCTCTGATGGTTGACCGCTATACTGCGCTGGCGCATCCGACCCAAGCGGATTTTAACGGGCATTCAGATAATCCCTGTTTCACGATTGATCCCGAAAGCCGTCAAGCCGCTTTGGCAAAACATGGTTTGACGACGGATAAACCGATTTTGGCATTTTGTCCCGGTGCGGAATATGGCCCGGCCAAGCGTTGGCCTGCGCGTCATTTTGCCGAACTTGGCCGCCGCTATTTGGCTGAAGGTTGGCAGGTTTGGCTGTTTGGTTCGCAAAAAGATTTCGATATTGCAGATGAAATCAACCGACTTTCAGACGGCCTGTGTACCAATCTTTGCGGCAAAACCAATCTTCCGGAGGCGATTGATCTGTTGTCTTGCGCCGATACGGTCGTGTGCAACGACAGCGGTCTGATGCACCTTGCGGCCGCGCTTGATCGGAAATTGGTTGCGGTTTACGGCTCATCCAGCCCTGACCATACGCCGCCTCTAAGCCAAAAGGCAAAAATCGTCAGTTTGAATTTGGATTGCTCGCCTTGTTTCAAGCGAGAATGTCCGTTGGGGCATACGGATTGTTTGAACAAGCTGACGCCGGATAGGGTACAAAAAGCGGCGGAAGAGCTGGCTCGTTCGGCGTAATCCAATAAAGACTAGATGGAAAACAGCAAAGGGTGGATTTGAATCTGCCCTTTTGATTTTTGTTTTTTTATTTTTTAACAAAAGGCCGTCTGAAAATCATATTTCAGACGGCCTTTTTTGGTTTCAATATATCCGATTATTTTTGATGCAGATTGTAAACGTATTCTACTTCTTCGCGGCTGCCCATGAATACGGCAACACGTTGGTGCAGGCCGGTAGGTTGGATGTCGAGCATGGCTTCGATGGCGTTGTTTGATGCGCCGTCGGCTTGTTCCATAAGCAGGCTCATCGGGTTGGCTTCGTACATCAGGCGCAGTTTGCCCGGTTTGGATGGGTCGCGTTTGTCTTGCGGATACATGAATACGCCGCCGCGCATCAGGATGCGGTGGATTTCGGCAACCATGCTGGCTACCCAGCGCATATTGTAGTTTTTGCCGCGTACGCCGGTTTCGCCTGCCAGCAATTCGTCAATGTATTGTTGAACAGGGGCGAACCAATGTCTTTGGTTGGACATATTGATGGCGAATTCTTTAGTAGATTCTGGAACGCGCGGATTTTCTTTGGTCAGCAGGAATTGGTTGGCATCGTCCAGAGTGAAGACGAACACGCCATGACCGACAGTCAGTACCAGTTGTGTTTGCGGACCGTATAAAACATAGCCTGCAGCCACTTGGTCGCGGCCTTTTTGCAGGAAGGATTCGGTAGTCAATGCGCCTTCTGGTTTCGCCAAAATGGAGAAAATGGTGCCGACGGAGATGTTGACGTCGATATTGGAAGAGCCGTCCAACGGGTCAAACAATACCAAATAGCCGCCGTTTTCGTGCGTGGCGACATAGGTGTCTTCTTCTTCGCTGGCAAGGCCTGCGATGTTGGCATTGGCTTTTAAAACATCAATCATGATGTTGTTGGCGATGACATCGAGTTTCTTTTGGTCTTCGCCTTGGATGTTGCCGGTACCTGCCATACCCAAAACGCCGGAAAGTGCGCCGAGGCGGACTTTGGCGTTGATATCCAAACAGGCGGCGGCTACGGATTCCAATACGCTGGCCAGCTCTTGCGGCAGTTTGTGTTCGGGCAGGTGTTGGGCTAAGAATTGGTTCAATGTATTCATGGTTTCACTCTTTTCCTAAGTTTGAATCGAATATTTTTCAATTTCAGGCCGTCTGAAAACGGCGTGTTCATTTGGTTTTGCTGTCGGCCATGCCTAAAACTTCTTTAGTGCAGGCGATGCTGGTGTCTTTGATGCGTTTTTTCAGCTCGTCGCTCATGGAGTCGCTGCCGCCCAAAAGCGAGGTCGCTTCTTCAGGATTGATTTGGTCGACTGTTTTTTCGCCGATACAGCGGCAGATTTTTTCAGTGGTCGCGGAATCAAACGGGCTTTTTCCTGCGGCTTTTTCTACGCAGGCTTCGGTTGCCGAGCGGACAAATTCGGTGCGGAAACTTTGGGTAAATTCTTCTTTAAATTCGTTTTTTACTGATTCGCTGCACGCGCAAAGCAGGAGCGTGCAGGCTAGGGGTGTGCGTATATTCATGAGTGGACGGCCGTTAATTGTTATGTTGTGAATTGTAGTGGAAAAAGGCTTAAGTATAAAGGGTTAAGGCCGTCTGAACGGGTATGGCGGCAAAATCGAAGCGCTTGGGTATGCGTTCAGACAGCGGCGTTTATTTCGTTTTGCTTTCCAATACATAATGCGCACCTGCATCTTGCGCCAAAATTTTGGAAAGTTCGGGCAGATTGTTTTGCAACTGTTCGGCAAGCATATAGGGCGGGTTGATGACGAACATACCGCTGCCGTGCATACCGAAACCGTCGCTGCGCGGCGTATGGACATGAAGCTCGGCGTGCAGATAATTGTCGGGAGCGATTTTTTTGAGTTCGTCCGGCAGTTTGCGGCTTTCTTCGCGGCTCAGGCAGGGATACCAAACCATGTAGCAGCCGGTTTCAAAGCGTTTCAAAGCATCTTTCAAAACTTGGACGACACGGCGGTAGTCTTGTTTTTCTTCGTAGGGCGGATCAATCAAGACGGCGGCGCGGCGCGGCGGAGGAGGCAGAAGTGAAATCAGGCCTTGGTAACCGTCCGCTTGGCTGACCTGTACTTTACGCGCAGGACGGACTTCGCGCATATTATTTTGCAAGTGGACAAAATCGGCAGGGTGCAGCTCAAAGAGGCGCATTTTGTCGCTGTCGCGCGTGATCGCCTGTGCCAGCCAAGGCGAGCCGCAGTAAAGGTTGTCTTGCGGCAGTATTTGTTTCAGACGGCCTACAAATTCGGCCAATTCGGCAGGCAGCTTGTCAGCTTGTTCCAAGAGCACAATGCCTTGTTTGTATTCGCCGACTTTTTGCGCTTCATCGCCGCTCAAATCATACAAACCGGCACCGCTGTGCGTATCGATATACCAATAAGGCTTGTCTTTGCGGTTGAAATATTCGAGGACAAGGAAGAGGGTAAAGTGCTTGAGCATATCGGCATGGTTGCCGGCATGGAAGGCGTGGCGGTAGCTGAGCATGATCGGGCTGCGGAAATAAAAAACCGATTATACCCCAAACCATCGCCATCACCGCTTTCAGACGGCCTTTGTGCCTGGAAAATGCTACAATATCCGCCTTATCGTACCATCGGAAAGAAGACATCATGTTTACAGGCATCGTACAAGGCATGGGCAAAATTACAGACATCGCCCAACCTTCGCCCGACTTTCGTACCCACACTGTCGAGCTGCCCCCCGAAATCGCCGACAATCTGCAAACCGGCGCCTCTGTTGCCAACAATGGCTGCTGCCTGACCATTACCCGAATCGACGGCAACAAAGTCAGCTTTGATTTGATGGACGAAACCTTACGCAAAACCAATCTCGGCAGCTTGAAAGTTGGTGACAGTGTCAATTTGGAACGCGCGGCGCGGTTTGGCGATGAAATCGGCGGTCATGTGATGAGCGGCCATGTGATGGCGGTTACCCGAATTTCCCGTATCGAATCCAGCGAGTTCAACCGCACAGTCTGGTTTGAGCTGCCGGAAAACCTCAAACCCTACATCCTGACCAAAGGCTTTGTCGGTTTGGACGGTTGCAGCCTGACCATAGGCGAAGTCAGCGACAGCGAATTTTGCGTACACCTGATTCCGGAGACTTTGGATCGTACCCTGTTTGGCAGCCGCAAAGAAGGCGACCTCATCAATATTGAAATCGATCCGCAAACCCAAGCCGTTGTCGATACCGTGATGCGTGTATTGGCACAAAAGGCCGTCTGAAAAAAAGAAAGCCAAAATGAAATTATCCAATTTTTTGAAAAAAGCGAATTCCGTTTTAAACCGTCTGGATTTAATCCTGCCTGACGAAGCCGGTAAAACCGACTGGCGTGCTTTAGCCTACCGTTGGCACAGCGTGGGTAAAAAAGGCATTTTGGAAAGCCTGCCGCGTCCGCATACGTTTCCTTTGAGCAGATTGGCGGCAGTCGGTTCGCAAACCGACAGGCTGAAACGCAATACCGAGCAATTTTTGGCAGGCCGTCCTGCAAATAATGTCTTGATGACCGGCGCGCGCGGTACGGGGAAATCCTCCTTGGTTAAAGCGTTGTTGCACGAATACGCTGAGCGCGGCCTGCGGCTGATTGAGGTGGATAAAAGCGATTTGATCAGTTTGCCGGCTTTGTTGACGCTGTTGTCCGAGCGTCCCGAGAAATTTATCGTCTTCTGCGATGATTTGTCGTTTGAAGCCGGCGATGAAACCTATAAAGCCTTGAAAACTGCTTTAGACGGTGGACTGTCGCAACGTTGCACCAATGTTTTGGTTTATGCCACTTCCAACCGCCGTCATTTAATTCCCGAATACATGGATGAAAACGGCGGTACTACGGGCATTCGCGGAGAAATCCATCAGAAAGAGGCCGTCGAGGAGAAAATCTCCCTTTCCGACCGCTTCGGCTTATGGCTGAGTTTTTATCCTTTTGATCAAAACGATTATTTGACCGCAGTTGCCAACTGGTTGGACGATTTCAATGTGCCTTTTGACGATACGGCGCGCCAAGCCGCGGTGCAATGGGCGCAAATGCGCGGCAGCCGTTCAGGCCGCTCGGCATGGCAGTTTGCCTGCGACTGGGCAGGTCGGTTGCCGGAAGAAAGAGTGCTGGATTAAGGCTGAAAAAAGCAAAGGCCGTCTGAATATGGTTTCAGACGGCCTTTTTGTATTTTTATTTATCCATCAGCGCAAGCATGAAGACAACCATTGCTGGCGTTGGCGCGGATTGAGCAGATGATAGAAGCGGTATTGGATTTCCATTTCATCTACCGCATAGTCCATGCTGGAGAGGTAGCGGTTTTCAACATAATCGCGGGCGGCGTTTGAGTCGAATGAGTCGCCGGAGAGGATTTTGATGATGGTTTGACGGCGGTTGCGGTCGGAGCGTACGGTTTTGCGGTAGGCTTTATCGTTGATTTGTTTGAAGTCGGTACGCAGGCGGCGCAGGGCGGCGTGTTGGTCGGCGGATAAATTGAGCTGTCGGATGTCGCAATTCGGGTGGAAGTCGTCCAAAGTGGCCAGAAACGGACCGGCATGTGCAGGCAGGCTGGAACAGAGTAGGGCGAGTGCTAAGAAAATAAAAGTCGGATAGCGGGAAAGTGCAACAGACACGGTGTTTTCCTAATGTTTCATCAGGTTTGGAAATATAACCGATAAGCGTGTGAAAGGCAGTATCAATGCAGTTAACTTTTGTTAATGATGTTAGATTTTTTTGAATGTGTATGTAATCTAATAATTTATTTTCAAAGCCTTATTATGTGATTATAAGTTTCATTAATGTATATGAAATGTAAATTCATAAAAATGACGGCAGAGATGTTGTCGGCGGCATACAACATAGGGTTAAAAATGCGATAATGACATCAGCTTTACTACAACAGAATAATGAAGTTTCATTAAAACTAAAATTCCCAGTAAAAAGTGAGGTTAAGTAATGTTAAAGCAAAGTTATTTGTTTAATATGTATGAGAAATTGCAATGGTGTTCTGATATTGAGCTTGGGATATCTAACTTTTTCCCTATGACATTAGATATGAATCTTGAAAATAGAAAATATTTATTTCAGGTCGGTATTGAGTTTGTTTATAGAGCTATAAAGTGTGGTTTATTAGAGTCATTAATTGATTTAGACTTTCCTTCTGGGGAATTGAACTCTTTGGAACATGAGTTTTCGATTATTGCTAATATAGAACTTACATCATTTGCTGATAATAATGAAATGTCATGCCAAGAAAGGGATATTTGGACAACAGAAATGTTAGAGGGCACTGATAAATTAAAATCTATTTGCCAGGATTGTTGTTTAATCGGATATGAAGAGTTTGATGAGAATGATCCTAGGTGGGAGATTTTTGTTCAGAAAATAGAAAAAATATTTTCTGAACAAAATTTGCCTTGGAATTTAGAACAGCCTTTGTTTACAGTAAAATATAAAAGATAGTTTAATTTCTAGGTATATAACAAAAGGAACACACTTTAGGAGAATAAACATGACCGACTACCGTATTGCCCCCAGTATTTTGTCTGCCGATTTTGCCCGCTTGGGCGAAGAGGTTGCCGAAGTTATCCGCGCCGGTGCGGATTTGATTCATTTTGATGTGATGGACAATCATTATGTGCCGAATCTGACTTTCGGCCCTATGGTTTGCGCGGCTTTGAAACCGTATGCAACCGTGCCGGTCGATGTGCATTTGATGGTTGAGCCGGTGGACGATTTGATTCATGCGTTTGCCAAAGCCGGTGCCAATATCATTACCTTTCATCCGGAAGCCAGCCGCCACATCGACCGCAGCTTGGGTTTGATTAAAGAATACGGCTGTCAGGCAGGTTTAGTATTGAATCCTGCTACGCCGGTCAATATTCTGGAAAACGTTTTGGACAAACTGGATATGGTGTTGCTGATGTCGGTCAACCCTGGCTTTGGCGGACAAAGCTTTATCCCGAATACGCTGGTGAAAATCCGCAAAGTGCGCGAGATGTTGGACGAGTATGAACGGCAAAGCGGCCGCCATATCGCCTTGGAAGTCGATGGCGGCGTGAAGACAGACAATATTGCTGAAATTGCGGCGGCAGGTGCGGATACGTTTGTGGCCGGTTCGGCGATTTTTGGCAAACCGGATTACAAAGCCGTTATCGATGAAATGCGTCAACAGTTGGCGCAAGTCGGATAACTAAGCCGGGATATTCTTGGTTTCCAAACTTTAAATAATCAATGTTTAATATTAAAGGCCGTCTGAAATGATTTTCAGACGGCCTTTTGTTTTAGCCTAAACCCTTACAGCGGCCATTTCAATGCTGGATTGTTTTCAATGACTGCTTTGAATTGGTTTTGGATACGTTCAATCGCTTCTTGCGTATCCGCTTCAAAACGCAATACCAAAATCGGCGTGGTATTGGAAGCACGCATCAGGCCGAAGCCGTCAGGGAATTCAACGCGCAAGCCGTCGATGGTGATGATTTCGGTCGCACCTTCAAACTTGGCATTGGCAGCCAGCTCTTCAATCACTTTGTGGCCGTTGCTGCCTTCCGGCAGGTCGATGTTGAGTTCCGGAGTGGAAATGCTTTGCGGTAGCTTGTTCAACACTTCGGACGGATTGTCGAAGGCAGACAGGATTTCCAAGAGGCGTGCGCCGGCATACATACCATCGTCGAAGCCGAACCAGCGTTCTTTAAAGAAAACGTGGCCGCTCATTTCGCCGGCAACCAGTGCGCCGGTTTTTTTCATGGTGGATTTGATGAAGCTGTGGCCGGTTTTTTCCATCACAGGTTCGCCGTCGTGTTCTTTAATCCAAGGCGCGAGCAGGCGGGTGGATTTGACGTCGAAAATCACTTTGGCTTTAGGATTGCGGCTCAACACGTCTTGCGCGAAAAGCATCAGTTGGCGGTCTGGATAGATGATGTTGCCATCTTTGGTGACCACGCCCAAGCGGTCGGCATCGCCGTCAAATGCCAAGCCGATTTCGGCATCGCTGTTTTTGAGCTCGACAATGAGGTCTTGCAGGTTTTTCGGTTTGGAAGGATCAGGGTGGTGATGAGGGAAATTGCCGTCCACTTCGCAGAAAAGTTCGGTCACTTCATTGCCCAAACCTTTGTAGAGTTTGCCTGCAAATGCGCCGCCGACACCGTTGCCCGCGTCAATCACGATTTTCATCGGGCGTTTGAGCTTGATGTGGCCGACGATGTTGTTGTGGTATTCGCCGGAGATGTCTTTTTCGGTTACGTTGCCTTGTTTGTCGGCGGCAACAAAACCGTCTTTCTCAACAATAGCTAAAAGTTCTTGAATGGCTTCGCCTGCGAGCGTGTCGCCGCCGAGCATCATTTTGAAACCATTGTAATCGGGCGGATTGTGGCTGCCGGTAATCATCACGCCGCTGCCGCCGCATTCGTTGATGGCTGCGAAGTAGAGCATAGGGGTGGCAACCATGCCGACGTTGAGGACGTCGATGCCGCTGTCTGTAAAACCGCGTTGAATTTGTGCCATCAGGCCGGGACCGCTCAAACGGCCGTCGCGACCGAGTGCGATGCGGGTAATGCCTTTTTCGGAGGCTTTGGTGGCAATGGCTTTACCGATTAAATAGGCAGCTTCGTCGGTCAGGGTTTTACCGACGATGCCTCGGATGTCGTAGGCTTTGAAAATGTCGCGGGCGATATTTGCCATGTGGATTTCCTTTGAATTTAAGGGAAAATAATAGGCGTTATTCTAACACGGCTAAAAGGCCGTCTGAAGAATTCAGGCGGCCTTTTGTCGTTACATCAAAGAACAGTGTTGCTTGGACGAATCAATTGTTGAAAGTGTTGCACTGGTTGATGTCGCCGCTTTCCAAACCGCGCTTGAGCCAAGTCATGCGTTCTTCGGACGAGCCGTGGGTAAAGCTGTCGGGAACGACATAGCCCTGAGCCTGTTTCTGCAAGCGGTCGTCGCCGACGGATTCGGCGGCAAGCATCGCTTTTTGAATGTCTTCGGCTTTGAAGATATTGTTGTTGACGGCGTAGTGTCCCCAAATACCGGCGAAACAGTCGGCCTGCAATTCGAGTTTGACGGAAAGGGCATTGGCCTCTTTTTTGCCGACTTGTTGTTGCATTTTGTGGACTTTAGGCAGAATGCCGAGCAGGTTTTGAACGTGATGGCCGACTTCATGGGCAATAACGTAGGCAAACGCGGCATCGCTGGCGGATTCGAGCTTGGTGCGCATGTCTTCGTAGAAACTCAAATCCAAATAAACTTTTTGGTCGCCCGGGCAGTAAAACGGACCCATGGCAGATTGGCCCGTACCGCAGGCGGTGGACGTACCGCCTTCATACAACACCATGGTCGTCGGTGTATAGCGTTGGCCGTGTTGTTGGAAATATTTGCCCCATGCTTTTTCCGTATCGGCAAGGACGACGCGGGACAGTTCGTTCAACTCGGCTTCTTGTTGGCTGTCGAGTCGGGTAGCTTGCTGGGTAGGAATGCCCATCGAAGATGAGCCGCCAACTAAACCGCTCAAATCCACGCCGTAATATGCACCAACCAAAACCACGATAATGCCGAGTATGCCCGGCGTTTTGCCGCCACCGCCGCCGCCACGGCTTCCGCGGCGATCTTCTACGTTTTGGCTTTGCTCACGACCTTTCCAATCCATAATGCGTATCCTGTGTAGTTTTCATGCGGCGGATTATACTATGGAATGTCAAATGTGTTTGATCGAATTGTGAATATTGCTGGAGGCCGTCTGAACATGCGACATCTGGAAAGTGAAAACGGCAGTATCTTTCAGACGGCCTTGGTGTTTGTTAGAATGAACAAACCTACTATTGGGAGATACAAGATGAAAGTCAGCAGTAAAGCTATTGTCAACGGCGAATTTGAAGACAAATACGGCAAGCGCGGCAACCAGTTCAGCCCGAGCGGTATGCCTTCTTATTCGATTCCTTTTGAGATCGAAGATGCGCCTGAAGGAACAAAATCGTTTGCTGTGGTGTTGGAAGACAAAGATGCCATTTCAGCATCAGGTTTCGTATGGACGCATTGGTTGATTTCGGATTTGAAACGTACTTCCGTAGCAGAAAATGAAAGTATTTCTGCAACAGATTTTACGCAGGGCGCGAACACTTGGGCGAGCGCATTGGGTAAATTTGAAATTGAAGAGGCTTCTTTTTACGGCGGTATGGCGCCACCGAACAACCGTCATCGTTATGAACTGATTGTGTACGCGCTGGATACTGTTTTGGATTTGCCGCGCGGTTTCCGCTTTAATGAGCTACATTTTGCCATGCAGGGCCATGTGTTGGATTCGGCATGCGTGGTCGGTACTTATGATGTGTGACGGTATGCGTCATTATTGAAAAACAGCCCGTCCGTTTTTAATTCGGACAGGCTGTTTTTATGGGAAATCAAATCAATTAAACCACTTCGGCTTTAGTGATGATGACAGGCTCGCTTGGTACGTCGTCGTGATAGCCGTGACGTTTGGTAGAAACGCCTTCGATGGCATCGACAACGTCAAAACCGTCAACGACTTTACCGAATACGGCATAGCCCCAGTCTTGGACTACGGTTTTGCCGTACAGCTCTTTAGAACGGAAGTTCAGGAAAGCGTTGTCGGCAGTGTTGATGAAGAATTGCGCGCTGGCAGAGTGAGGATCGGAAGTACGCGCCATGGCGATGGTGTATTTTTCGTTAGGCAAACCGTTGGACGCTTCGTTTTGAATCGGATCGCGGGTTTCTTTTTCGTTCATGTTTTCATCCATGCCGCCGCCTTGAATCATGAAGCCTTTGATGACGCGGTGGAAGATTACGCCGTCATAGAAGCCGTCTTTAACGTATTGCTCGAAGTTTTTAGCAGTAACGGGGGCTTTGTCGAAATCGAGTTCGATTTTGATGTCGCCTTTGTTGGTGTGCAGGATAATCATGGGTTTCCTTTCGTTAGAATCCGGTTTTGAATCATTCGTTAAATTGTGTCTGAACGACAAACTTCAAGGCCGTCTGAAAAATATTCTTTCAGACGGCCTTGAAGTTTGGGTCGATGGTTTACATCAGTACAACATAAGCCCACAGAGCAACCAATACCACGCAGAGGATGTTCAGCAATAAGCCGACATTCATCATTTCGCGTTGTTTAATCAAGCCTGTACCGAACACAATCGCGTTAGGCGGTGTGGCAACCGGCAGCATGAAGGCACAAGATGCGCCGACACCGATCACGAATACCAAGACTTGTTCAGGCAGGCCCATTTGCGCGGCGATGCTGGCGAAAATAGGCACAAGCAGGGCGGCGGAAGCCGTGTTACTGGTGAACTCGGTCAGGAAGATGATGAAGGTGGCAACCACGAAAATCACCAGCAATGCAGGAGAATGGGAGAACGTGGAAGCGACTTGCTGACCCAATGCTTCAGATGCGCCGGAGGATTGCAGCAACGCGCTCAAGCTGATACCGCCACCGAAGAGCATCAATACACCCCAGTCGGTATTGCGGGCAACTTCTTTCCATTGCGCCACGCCGAATACGACGACGGCAACGGCGGCAATCAGGGCGATAACGGTATCAGGGTTGGAAATGCCGAATGCGGCTTTGATTTTGGAGCTGAATACCCAAGCGATGGCTGCAGCCAAGAAAATCAACAGCGCGATAACGCGGTGCAAAGTCCAAGGGATAGATTCGGCTTTAACTTCCACGCGCTCGTTCAAATTAGGCTTGAGGATGACGTACATGGAGAACAGCATCAGCGGCAGAATCAACAGCATCATCGGCAGGCCGAGCTTCATCCAGCCGACGAAGTCCAAGTTCAGCGCTTTGGCGGCAATCATGTTTGGCGGAGAACCGACCACGGTACCCAAGCCGCCGATACTGGCGCAGTAGGCGATACCGAGCAGGACGAAAACGTAGGTTTTGCGTTCTTTTTCTTGATCGAGGTGGCTCATCATACCCATTGCCAAAGGCAGCATCATCGCGGCAGTCGCAGTATTACTGATCCACATAGACAGGAAGGCGGTAACGGCAAACAGCATCAATACGGCAACTTTCATATTGCCGCGGGACAGGCGCAACAGGCTGACGGCAATTTTACGGTCGAGACGTTGCATGTGCAGGGCGGTTGCAAGCGCGAAGCCGCCAAAGAAGATATAAATCGTCGGGTCGGAGAAACCTGACATTGCTTTTTTGATGTCCATATCTGGGAAGCCGAGTACAACGGCAAGGATAGGGATCATCAGCGCGGTAACGGTAATGTGTACGGCTTCGGTAAACCAAAGTGCCGCAACAAAAATCAACAGCGCAATACCTTTGTTGGCGTCGGGGCTGTAAGGAAGGATGTAATAAATGCCGAAGCAGACAACAGCAGAGATAATGGTCGTCAGCAGTCCTTTAAAGTCGGTAATCGGCTTCTGTGCACTGAGAAGCTCGACGTTCTCAGGATGCTGAGTCTTATCCTTGGCGTTTAAGTCCATGATGTATTCCTCTGAAACATGATTGGTTTTTCTTTTCAGCCGTACGTTCAGACGGCCTAATAGGCGACAGTATATTTGTAATTTAATGTAGTGTAAACAAATTGTAAATTGTTTTTTAAAAATGAAATGAAAACCGGATAAGCAGCAAGAAAACTGCTTATCCGGCGGAGTGAAGACCCATCGTGGGTCAATAAGAATCAGGATAAATCGGTAAACTGCCAAAATTACGGCAGAGTCAGTAATACCATCCTGATTTATATGGATTTAAACGTTTTGCGTCAGATTGTCTTGTTCCTTAAACAACAAGCCGCAAACGGCCAGACCTGCCGCCGCCAGCAAGGCTCCGGCAATGCCGATATTGGAAAGGCCGAACCAAACGGTTACATAATGTCCCAAAAGCGCACCGCCACCGATGCCGACATTGTACAAACCTGAATAAATCGAGTTGGCCACATCTGTTGCATCCGAGGCAAATGCCAAGACTTTCGACACCATGCCCAAGCTGACGATGACGATGGCCACGCCCCAAATAAACACCAGCGCGTACACCGCATAAGGGAAAGAGGCAAACGGCAGAAGCAGCAGGGCAGAGAGCAGGATGACCGCCACCGCGCCAAGCATAAACAGGCGTTGTGATTTGGCAAACCATTTGCCAAACAGATAAGAAGCGGCGAAGCCTGCCAAACCGTACAGGCTCAAAACGATGGTGACTTGTTCAGCCTTAAATCCGCCAACTTGCAACACAAAAGGCTCGATATAGCTGTATGCCGTGAAATGTGCCGTAATAATCAACACCGTCATGGCATAAAGCAACATCAGGTTGCGGCGTTTGAACAAACTCGGCAGGCTGCTTAAAGAGCCGGTATTTTGGCTGGGTAAAGCAGGCAGGTTTTTGGCCAACACCAGCATTACGCCGGCAGCACAGACGCCGATCAGCAGGAAGCTGAGCTGCCAGCCGAAGTATTGCCCAACCACGCGCCCCAGCGGAATACCCAAAACCATCGCTAAAACCGTACCCGTACTGAGCAAGCCCAAAGCCTGATTGGTTTTGCCGGCGGGCGCAAGCCGTACCGCCAAAGAAGCCGTAATCGACCAAAATACCGCGTGTGTCAGCGCAATACCGATACGGCTGATCAAGAGGATGTTGAAGTTCCAAGAAAAAAACGACAGCGCGTGAAACAGCGCAAATAGTGCGAACAGCATCAGCAATAATTTGCGCCGTTCGATGTTTTTCGTCATCAGCATCAGCGGCAGCGATAGGAGCGCAACAATCCACGCATACACCGTAATCATCATGCCCACTTCCGTTGCCGCTTTGCCAAAGCTCTGACCGATATCGCTCAAAAGCGCAATCGGAATGTATTCGGTGGTATTGAAAATAAACGCTCCCACCGCCAGAGCGCATACGCTAACCCATTGTTTGAATGTTGAAGTCATTATTATGTCCGTTTGATGAAGCAAAAGGTGTTATTGTACGCCTATCTGCATTTTTCAGACGGCCTTAATAAAGAATTTGCAAGCTGTTTGCGTAAGGAGTAAAGTATTTGGTAACCATATTTGTGTGAATGAAAGGAAATACAAATGCAAACTGTTACCCTCAACATCGACGGCATGACCTGCGGCGGCTGCGTGAAAAGCGTAACCCGTCTTTTGGAAGGCGTAGAAGGCGTGGAAAAAGCAGAAGTCAGCTTGGAAAACAAAAATGCAGTGATTACTTTTGATGAAAGCAAGACAAATACCGATGCGCTGATTGATGCCGTAGAAGACGGCGGCTATGATGTGGCTTTGTAACCGATAAGCGTATTTTGAAAAGGCCGTCTGAAACGCTTCAGACGGCCTCTGTCTCTTGATAACTTACTTTTTGCCATTATTTGGATTACACCGCCACACGGGTAAACAAAAGTTTTCGCGCATATCTGAAGCAAAGCGGCGGCAAGTGGCTGCCGTATTACGACGAGGCCTGTACCAAACCGTTAGCGGCCGACTAAGGCTACCTGAAAAGTTTCAGGTAGCCTGTTTCTATTCTGCCCAAGCCGCCTAACGCTCCTCCAGCCCGGCCAAAATCGCACAATCCGGGCAGTCGTCTCCCGCGCAGGCATCGTGCCAACGTTGCAGCTCGGCCACCATGCCCTGCAAGCGTTCGATTTTGGCTTCCAGCTCGGCGATGTGCCGCGCGGTGAGCGTTTTCACTTCGCGGCTGGTGCGCTGCGGGTTGTGTTGCAGGCTCAAAAGCTGCCCGATCTGCGGCAGCGAAAAGCCCACTTCCCGCGCATGGCGGATAAAGCGCAGTCGGGCAAGGTCGGCCTGTCCGTAGCGGCGGTAGTCCGCTTCGCTGCGCGCGGCCGGGGCGATTAGGCCGTGTTTTTCGTAGTCGCGGATTTGTTTGGCGGAAAGGCCGCTCTCGGCCGCGGCCTGGCTGATGTTCATCATGATGCTTGACCTTTACTTCGGGTAAAGCTTTATAGTGGCGGCACTTAGCGGGAAAGCAAGAGCAGACCCATCATTTCAGGTTACCTGAAAGCTTTGGCTGCAACGGGCTTTAAAACCTCAGCCTCATTCCAACAGAAAGGAAACCCTATGCAAACCATCACATTAAACATCGAAGGCATGACCTGCGGCGGCTGCGTGAAAAGCGTTACCAGCATCCTCGAAGGCGTAAACGGCGTGGACAAGGCCGAAGTGAGCCTGGAAAACAAGAATGCCGTCGTGGAATTCGACCCCGCCCAAACCAACCCCGCCGCGCTGATAGAAGCGGTGGAAGACGGCGGCTTTGATGCGGCTTTGTAAATCGAATCGCAACAAATCGACTGCAACACCCCAAAGGCTACCTGAAAACCCTGCCCCGCTTTTTTCAGGTAGCCCAACCACATTCAGAAGGAAGAAACCATGCAACAAAAAGTCCGTTTTCAAATCGAAGGCATGACCTGTCAGGCCTGCGCTTCGCGTATTGAAAAAGTGTTGAACAAAAAAGATTTTGTCGAATCGGCAGGGGTGAACTTTGCCAGCGAGGAGGCGCAGGTTACGTTTGACGACAGCAAAACTTCCGCAGCCGACATTGCCAAAATCATTGAGAAAACCGGTTACGGCGCGAAGGAAAAAACGGAAGACGCGCTGCCGCAGCCCGAAGAAACAGCGCATGTAAGCTGGAGGCTGTGGCTTTTGCTGGCCATTAATATCCCGTTCTTAATCGGCATGACAGGCATGATGATCGGGCGGCACGATTGGATGATTCCGCCTGTATGGCAATTTGTACTGGCAAGTGTTGTGCAGCTTTGGCTGGCAATCCCGTTTTACAAAAGCGCGTGGGCGAGCATTAAAGGCGGACTGGCGAATATGGACGTACTTGTTACCATCGGTACAGTGTCGATTTATCTGTATTCTGTCTATATGCTGTTTTTCAGTCCGCATGCGGCGCATGGCATGGCGCATGTGTATTTTGAAGCAGGCGTGATGGTGATTGGTTTTGTGTCGCTGGGCAAATTTTTGGAACACCGCACCAAAAAATCCAGCTTGAACAGCTTGGGCTTGCTGCTCAAACTCACG
Organism: Neisseria perflava; assembly: GCF_002863305.2. Classification (NCBI taxonomy): domain Bacteria; kingdom Pseudomonadati; phylum Pseudomonadota; class Betaproteobacteria; order Neisseriales; family Neisseriaceae; genus Neisseria; species Neisseria perflava. The sequence goes on along the minus strand of NZ_CP136962.1, from coordinate 1,046,869 downwards.
CCGACCCAAGTCAATGTACAACGCAACGGCGAATGGCAACAGCTTCCCATCGACCAAGTACAAATCGGCGACCTTATCCGCGCCAATCACGGCGAACGCATTGCCGCCGACGGCATCATCGAGAGCGGCAGCGGTTGGGCGGACGAGAGCCATCTTACCGGCGAATCCAACCCCGAAGAGAAAAAGGTGGGCGGCAAAGTGTTGGCAGGTGCGCTGATGACCGAAGGCAGCGTGGTATACCGCGCTACGCAGCTCGGCAGCCAAACCCTGCTCGGCGACATGATGAATGCGCTCTCTGAAGCACAAGGCAGTAAAGCACCGATTGCGCGCGTAGCCGATAAAGCGGCGGCGGTATTCGTGCCTGCCGTCGTGGGCATTGCGCTTTTGACTTTTATCGTTACTTGGCTGGTGAAAGGCGATTGGACGGTGGCGCTGATGCACGCCGTCGCCGTTTTGGTGATTGCCTGCCCGTGCGCGCTCGGTCTGGCAACGCCCGCCGCGATTATGGTCGGCATGGGCAAAGCAGTGAAACACGGCATTTGGTTTAAAGACGCGGCGGCAATGGAAGAAGCCGCCCACGTCGATGCCGTCGTGCTGGACAAAACCGGCACGCTGACCGAAGGCAGGCCGCAGGTTGCCGCCGTTTATTGCGTTCCCGACAGTGGCTTTGACGAAGACGCTTTGTACCGCATCGCCGCCGCCGTCGAACAAAACGCCGCTCATCCGCTTGCCCGCGCCATCGTTTCCGCCGCCCAAGCGCGCGGCTTGGAGATTCCTGCCGCACAAAACGCGCAAACCGTTGTCGGCGCAGGCATTACCGCCGAAGTGGACGGCGTGGGTTTGGTGAAAGCAGGCAAAGCCGAATTTACCGAACTGACCTTGCCGAAGTTTTCAGACGGCGTTTGGGATATTGCAAGCATTGTTGCAGTCTCAGTCGATAACAAACCTATCGGCGCATTCGCACTTGCCGACGCGTTGAAAGCCGATACCGCCGAAGCCATAGGCCGTCTGAAAAAACACAATATCGATGTCTATATTATGAGCGGCGACAACCAAGGCACGGTCGAATACGTCGCCAAACAACTGGGTATCGCACACGCCTTTGGCAACATGAGTCCGCGCGATAAAGCTGCCGAAGTGCAGAAACTCAAAGCTGCCGGCAAAACCGTGGCGATGGTCGGCGACGGCATCAACGACGCTCCCGCACTCGCCGCCGCAAACGTCAGCTTCGCCATGAAAGGCGGTGCGGACGTTGCCGAACACACCGCATCCGCTACGCTGATGCAGCATTCGGTTAATCAGCTCGCCGATGCCCTGCTGGTGTCGCAGGCAACTTTGAAAAACATTAAGCAAAACCTGTTTTTCGCCTTCTTCTACAATATTTTGGGCATTCCGCTTGCCGCACTCGGCTTTTTAAACCCCGTCATCGCAGGCGCGGCAATGGCGGCAAGCTCGGTTTCCGTGTTGAGCAATGCCTTGCGCCTGAAACGAGTGAATATTGAGTGATAATATAAAGGCCGTCTGAAGATTGTTTTTTCAGACGGCCTGTCATCAAGTATTTTTGAAGGAATAATCAGATGAAAACACTTCGTTTATTGTTTGGCTTAGTATTGGTTGCTACTGCGTTTAGCGTGCAGGCTGAGGATTACAGCGAGAAGCAGCACGATAAGCTGATACGGGAATGCAATCGGAACAATCTGGAGAGTTGCGTCACTGCGGCCATTTGGATGCGCGATTATCTTGAAGCGCCTGCTCATGCGTATCCGTTTCTGAAAAAAGCCTGCGATGGCGGCAATATGCGCGGCTGCAATGTTTTGGGTAATCTGTATCTCAATCCGTCCAGCAGTTTGGGCATGGATTATGCTGCAGCGGTCAAGCTCTACGAGCGAGCCTGTAAAGGCGGTTATGAAAATGCCTGTACTAATCTTGAAGAAACTAAAGCAGAGATGGCGCAAGGCACTACATCAGACCGCGACAGCCGTTTAAACCAACTGAGCGAATCTTGTGCTTTGGAAAACGAAGCTGCTTGTCAGGCGTTAATGATGGAAATGCAACGTTGAGCGTCACGCTGAGGCCGTTTGAAGACTGTTTTTCAGACGGCTTTTAATCCATATTTTCTGATTTTGAGACCCACGCGGGAGTATGTCGTATGGACATGATGTTGTTTACCAATATTGTATTGATTGTTTTATGTATTTTTACCATGTTGCTGGTGTGGTCGCGCAACTGGAAACGCAAGCAGGCGTATTTTGAGAAAATCAAAAGCAATCCGGAAAACCTCAAGTGGGTTGGGCAAAATCTGACCGGTCAGGAATGGAAGGATTTGAAAGCCGTGAGCGACCGTTTTGGGCTGCCCATGTTGCAGGCCAAGCAATTAATTGATTTTTATAAAAACAGTCAGCTCTAATTGATGATTTAACGATAGAACTTGACTGAAGTTAAGGCCGTCTGAAATAGCACTCTTATAATAATATAAGTGATATTTCAGACGGCCTTGCTGTTGATTCAAATAAAGGGAGGAGAACAAAAATGACCGTTTACTTAATCGGCGACTCCGTTCGGCTTGCTTCGGAGCCTTACACGCGCGCCGCTTTGCCTGAGGTGGATATTGTTTCTCCATCGGAAAACTGCCGTTCGTCGCATGATGTGTTAGAGCATATCAGGCAATGGACAGAGGGCGCGACTGTGGGAGACATTATCCACATCAATTGCGGTTTGCACGACATCCGCCATAATCAAGGCTGTAATGAGCCGGTGGCCGATATAAAAACCTATCGCAGCAACCTGATTCAAATTTTCGATTATCTGAAACAGACAGGGGCAAAAATTATTTGGGCGAGCAGTACGCCGTTTTTGGAAAGCGTACACAATATCGTCAAACCCTCGCGCCGCTATCTGGCCGACTTGAAGGCCTATAACCGTGTGGCGGAGGATTTGGCAAGGCAATATGGTTTTACCGTCAATGATTTATACAGTCTGATGTTTGAGCAGGATTTGACCGATGTGATGCTGTGCGATGGACTTCATTTCAATGAGTTCGGCAGCAAGATGATAGGCGAGGCAGTAGCCGAAGCGATATTGAAACAGTTGTGCTAACTTGACGTAATCCATTTTTATTATGTTTTTAATATTGAGACAGACTTTAAGTTGCAACCCAATATCTATTGGGGTATAGTGATTACTCTTATCAACATGAAACTAAGAAGGAATAAATGATGACTGGCAAATTAGATCAAATCAGCGGTGAAGTAAAAGAGAAAGCCGGCGAAGTTCTTGACGATTCCAAACTCAAAGCTGAAGGCGTAGTTCAACAAGGCGTCGGTAAGACAAAAGAAGTTGCTGCGGATGCTAAAGAAAAAGCAGAAAACTTTGCAGGTGAAGCCAAAGAAAAAGCGGCGCACTTCGCAGGCGAGGCTAAAGAAAAAGTAGAAAACTTTGCAGGTGAAGCTAAAGAAAAAGCAGCTCATTTAGCCGGTGAAGCCAAAGAGAAAGTAGCACACTTGGCTGAAGAAGCCAAAGAAAAAGCTGAAGGCTTGATTAATGATATTAAAAGCAAATTTTAATATTTAAAGAATAAAAGGCCGTCTGAAAGATTTTTCAGACGGCCTTTGTTTATGGTTTTAAAGTTTAGGCAAACTGTTTGCCAAATTCGATAAACTCGTCTTTTTTGGCTTTGGCTTTGCCGGAGTCGATGGCTTCTTGCGCGGCTTTGACACCGTCCGCCAGCGATGCGACCACATTTCCTGCGTAGAGCGCGGCGGCTGCATTGAGGACGACGATGTCGCGTGCGGCACCGACTTTGCCATCCAGCACTTCGTTCATTTTTTGCAGGGATTCTTGCGCGTTTTCGACTTTGATTTCGTCCAAATTGCGGCGGATTTCCATGCCGAAATCGGCCGGGCTGATATCGTATTCGGTGATTTTGCCGTCTTTCAGTTCGGCAACACGGGTTTTGCCGGTCAGCGTGATTTCATCCAAACCGCCTTCGCCGCACACGACCAAAACATGTTTGGAGCCAAGCTGTTGCAATACGCGGGAAAGAATGCCGCACAAGTCGATGTGGAACACGCCCAAAAGTTGGTTTGCCGCACCGGCCGGATTGGTCAGCGGGCCCAAGATATTGAAGATGCTACGGAAACCGAGCGAACGGCGGACAGGAGCAACATAGCGCATGGCGCTGTGGTGGTTGGGCGCGAACATAAAGCCGATGCCGGTTTGCTGAATGCTTTGGGCAACCTGTTCGGGGTTGAGGTTGAGGTTGGCACCCATTTGTTCCATAACATCAGCAGCACCGCTGGATGAAGAAACGGAGCGGCCGCCGTGTTTGGCGACTTTCGCACCTGCCGCAGCCGCGACAAACATGGAAGTCGTGGAAATATTGAAGGTTTTGGCACCGTCGCCACCCGTGCCGACAATATCGACCAAGTCATCGGCGTTTTCCAGAGGCACTTTGGTGGCAAATTCGCGCATCACGCTGGCTGCGGCGGTAATCTCGGAAACGGTTTCAACTTTAATCCGCAGGCCGGTCAGAATGGCGGCGATTTGCTCGGGCGGAACTTGGCCGCTCATGATTTGGCGCATGAGGTCGGTCATTTCATCGTAGAAAAGTTCGTTGTTGCTGATGAGGCGTTCAATCGCTTGTTGAGGGGTAATCATGATTTTTCCTTTGTTCGTGTCCGATGTGATTCAGGCTGTCTGAAAATGCGGTTTGAACACTGTCAAACACCTTTCAGACGGCCTTTTATTAAGATTTTTGTGGGCGATAGTCTTTGAATTCTTCCAAGAAGTTTTTCAGCATATCGTGGCCGTGTTCGGTCAGCAGGGCTTCGGGGTGGAACTGTACGCCTTCGACGGCATATTCTTTGTGGCGTACGCCCATGATTTCGCCGTCTTCCGTCCATGCGGTAATTTCGAGGCAGTCGGGCAGGGTGGCGCGGTCGATGGCCAGGCTGTGGTAGCGCGTGCAGTTGACCGGATTGGGCAGGTCTTTAAACATGCCTGTGCCGTGATGGAAAACGGGGGAGACTTTGCCGTGCATCATTGTTTGCGCGCGCACGACATTGCCGCCGAACGCTTCGCCCATGGTTTGATGGCCGAGGCACACGCCCATGACGGGCAGCCTGCCGGCAAAGTGCTGCATGGCCGCAACAGAAATGCCTGCCTCTTTAGGGGAGCAAGGGCCGGGGCCGATGACCAGATATTGCGGTTTCAGGGCTTCGATTTCTTCGATGGTGATTTCATCGTTGCAGCGTACCAAAACTTCCTGCCCCAATTCGGCAAAGTATTGGACGATGTTGTAGGTGAAGCTGTCGTAGTTATCAATGAATAAAAGCATTTGCAAACCTTTAATGACATTTCGGCAGACAGGGTAAGGTCTGCCAAAATTGTAAAAATCGTTTATGTTTGCATAATATCACAATCTTTACCTAAAGGCCGTCTGAAACGGCGGATAAGACAAAACAGCTAAAAAATGCTATGCTTTACGCTTTGAACCTAATCTGTTTGAAGTGATGAAAAAGTATCTTATCCCGACTGCCGCCGTCGTTGTCGCCGCTGCGCTCGGCACGCCTTATTATCTTGGTGTCAAAGCGGAAGAAAGCCTGACCGAGCAACAAAAGCTGTTGCAGGAATCCGGTTTCCTGACCGTTGAGTCCCACCAATACGATCGCGGCTGGTTCAGTTCAACCGAGACGACCGTCATCCGCCTCAAACCGACCCTGCTTCAAAATACGCAAAAATACCTGCCGGACAATTTGAAAACCGTCCTGCAAGAGCCGATTACGGTCGTCAACCACGTAACACACGGCCCGTTTGCCGGCGGCTTCGGTACGCGTGCCCATGTGGAAACCGAGTTCCAATACCATCCGGAAACCAAAAAAGTTTTAGACCGCTTCTTCGGCCAGCAAACGCCGTTGACCATGACCAATACGGTTTACCTTTCCGGCGACGGCAAACTCAGCCTCAATATTCCCGCCTTCGATTATGAAGAGCTTTCCGGTATCAAGCTCAACTGGAAAGGCTTTAGCGGCAATACCGATTACAGCCAAGGCTTCAAAAGCTATCGCCACGATTACCTTGCGCCGTCTTTACAAGTCAAATTGGCCGACAAAGGCGATGTGTCTTTGGAAAACCTGCGCTTCCAATCCGAGACGGAAGACGGCCTGACCAAGCTTGCTTTGGGCAAGAGCAGCATTACGCTGGATAAATTCCTGCTGCAATGGAAAGAAAACATCGATTACAACGTTAAGTTGAATGAGTTGGTCAACCTTGTGACCAACCTGCAAATCGGTGCATTTATCAATCCGACCGGCACGATTGCTCCGTCTAAAATCGAAGTCAACAAACTGCGTTTCGATACCCAGACCAGCGAAGTCGATAAATTCATCAACAGTGAAGGCCGCTTCCAATTTGAAAGCCTGACTTATGGCGAAGACAAATACGGCCCTCTGGACATCAATGTCGCTGCTGAGCATTTGGATGCGGCATCACTTTTGGCATTGAAAAACAAAATTGCCGAAGTGTCCGTGAAGAAAATGAGCGAAGAAGAAATTCAGGCTTCCTTGATTCAGACGGCCAAAAACGAGGCTTCGGGCCTGTTTACCAATAATCCGGTTTTGAACGTCAAAACCTTCAAATTCACCATGCCTCATGGTGATGTCGATGTCAGCGGCAAACTCGCGTTTAAAGGTTTGACGGCCAAAGACCTCAACAGCCTGGGCGATATGCTGAAAAAAACCGAAGCCGACTTCAACATGAGCGTACCGCAAAAATTGTTGGAACAACTCGCCGTCAACCAAGCAAGCAGCCTGTTTAGCGTCAATGCCGAAGATGAAGCCGCAGGCCGTGCCAGCATCGACGATATCAACGAGACCTTGCGCCTGATGGTGGACAGCACCATTAAAAGCATGGCAAGTGAGAAATATCTGACCTTAGAAAACGATAATGTCAAAACCCATCTGACTCTGCAAAACAGCGAGTTGAAATTAAACGGAAAAGTTCTTCAAAGCGACCCGGAACCCGAGTTTGACGAATCAGACTTTCCCAATAACTAATCCTCAATCACACAAACAGCGGTTTTAACTTCCCGGAAGTTAAAACCGCAAATCAACCCACAATCAAAAAGGAAACCCATGTTCCGTACCATGCTCGGCGGCAAAATCCACCGTGCCACCGTTACCGAAGCCGACCTCAACTACGTCGGCAGCATTACCGTTGACCAAGACCTACTGGATGCGGCAGGTATTTGCGTTAACGAAAAAGTCGCCATCGTCAACAATAACAACGGCGAACGTCTTGAAACATACACCATCCCCGGCGAACGCGGCAGCGGTGTCGTTTGCCTCAATGGCGCGGCCGCGCGTTTGGTTCAAAAAGGCGACATCGTAATTATCATGTCTTACGTTATGTTGTCCGAGCCTGAAATTGCAGCGCATGAGCCGAAAGTCGTCCTCGTCGATGAGAACAATAAAATCCGCGACGTGATTTCTTATGAGCCGCCGCACACCGTGTTGTAATATTCAAACAAAGGCCGTCTGAAACGTTTCAGACGGCCTGTTTCCCAAATTCAACTTATCTGAAAGGCTTTGCCGTGAATATCCAAATCAACAACATCACCGTCAGCAACGATGCGCCCTTTACCCTTTTCGGCGGCATCAATGTCCTTGAAGACCTTGACTCTACGCTGAAAGCCTGTGAGCAATACGTTAAAGTAACTAATAAACTCGGCATCCCTTACGTGTTCAAAGCCTCTTTCGACAAGGCAAACCGCTCTTCCATCCACTCTTTCCGCGGTGTGGGTTTGGACGAAGGTATGAAGATTTTTCAAGCGGTGAAACGCGAGTTTAACGTTCCCGTGATTACCGACGTTCACGAGCCTTACCAATGCCAACCGGTTGCCGAAGTCTGCGATGTCATCCAGCTGCCAGCCTTCTTGGCACGCCAAACCGATTTGGTGGTGGCAATGGCGAAAACCGGCAATGTCATCAACATCAAAAAGCCGCAATTCCTCAGCCCGTCTCAAATGAAAAACATTGTGGAGAAATTCCAAGAAGCAGGCAATGAGCAAATCATTTTGTGTGAACGCGGCGCAAATTTCGGCTACGACAATTTGGTGGTCGATATGCTCGGCTTTGGCGTGATGAAAAAAACGTGTCACAACCTGCCCGTTATTTTTGATGTAACCCATTCCCTGCAAACGCGCGAATCCGGCGCTGCTGCGTCAGGCGGCCGGCGCGCCCAAGTATTGGACTTGGCGCTTGCCGGTATGGCAACCCGATTGGCTGGTTTGTTCCTCGAATCTCATGCCAATCCCGACCAAGCCAAATGCGATGGCCCAAGCGCATTGCCGCTTGCGCAATTGGAAGATTTCCTGACCCGTGTTAAAGCAATCGATGAAACCGTGAAATCGTTTGCACCTATGGATATTCGTTAAGGGTCAATCAATTAAAAGGCCGTCTGAAAGCAGTTTCAGACGGCCTTTTTATTAGCGTTACTGTCCGCGTAAAAACAACGCATCCAATTCTTTTAAAGTCAGTTTGACCCAAGTCGGACGGCCGTGATTGCACTGGTTGCTACGTGGCGTATTTTCCATATCGCGCAGGAGTGCGTTCATTTCGGGCAGGGTAAGCTGGCGGCCGGCGCGGACTGAGCCGTGGCAGGACATGGTGGCGAGGATGTGGTTTTCGTGTTCCTTGATGGTTTCGCTGCTGCCGACTTGGGCGAGTTCTTCCAAAACATCTTTCGCCAGTGAAACGACGTCGGCTTTGCCGAGCATAGCGGGAACTGCACGGACGGCAAGGGTATTGCCGCCCATGTCAGACAATTCCAAGCCAAAGCCTGCCAGCGTTTCGGCATGATCTGCAAGGGCGGCGCATTCTTCGTGGGATGCGGCAAAGGTTACGGGAATGAGCAGGCGCTGGCTTTGCAGGTTGCCGTTTTCCTGACGTTGGCGTTTCATTTTCTCGTAGTTGACGCGTTCGGCGGCGGCGTGCATATCGATGAGCAACAGGCTGTCTTCTGCTTGGGCAAGGATGTAGATGCCTAGTAATTGGGCAATGGCAAAGCCGAGAGGCGGCAGTTCGGATTGGGAGGGAAGGCCGTCTGAAAACGGCGTATCTGTTTGGGGAGTAGGCGTTTCAGACGGTATATTGCCGAAACGTGCCTGCTCGAATTGGCTCAATTCAAGGTCGATATCGTCGGTTTTTTTGTAGAGCTCGGCATAAGTATTCATTGCCGCGCGACTTTCGCGCAGGGATAGGCTGCGTTGTTGCGGCGTGCGCGCGGCTTGGTAAGGCATGGGCGCGGTTTTGCCTGATGGACCAAAGGCATTGCGTGTATCGGGTTTGTTGCCTGTTGGGTAGTTGGATGCGCTATCAAACAGATTTTCGCTGTTGTTTTCAGACGGCATTGGTGCAGGAGTAACGCCGGTAATGTCATGCAACACTTCGCCTGCATTGCTGACGCTTTCGGTCAGGTCGGCGCGTGTGTCAGCAAGGGCTTTGTTGAGTGTGTGGAACACGAGTTGGTGCACCTGCTGGCTGTCGCGGAAGCGAATTTCGGTTTTGGTCGGGTGGACGTTGACATCTACGGCTTCGGGCGGCAGGTCGAGAAAGAGGACGAAAGCAGGCGTCAGTGCGTTGTGCAATACGTCGCGGTATGCCTGTTTGACAGCATGGAGCATGACTTTATCGCGGACAAAACGATGGTTGACGAAGCAATATTGTTTGTCGGTTTTGCCTTTGGCGAAAGTTGGCTTGGCAATCGCTCCATAGAGCCGTAGCGCGCCATTGCTGCTGTCAATTTCTAATGAGGCCGTCTGAAAATCATCGCCGACAATGGCGGCAATCCGTTCATGCAGGCTTTGGGCAGGAAGTTTGAACACTTGTTTGCCGTCGCGTTTGAGCGAGAAGGCGATGTGCGGATGCGCCAGCGCGAGGCGTTCGAGCATGGTGGCGCAGTGAGCGTATTCGGTGTTTTCGGATTTGAGGAACTTGCGCCGCGCGGGGGTATTGAAGAAGAGTTCGGCGGCTTCGATGGTGGTGCCGACGGGGTGGGCGGCAGCGGTGGGGCTGCTGAGTTTGCCGTCTTCGGCTTTGACTTGGGTTGCGTGCGAACTGTCTTCTTGACGGCTGGTCAGGGTCAGGCGACTGACGGAGGCGATACTGGCCAAACCTTCGCCGCGAAAGCCCATGCTGGCAACGTGTTCCAAATCGTTTAAGGTTTTGATTTTGCTGGTGGCATGGCGGTGTAGTGCAAGCTCGATGTCGTCCGGATGGATACCGCCGCCGTTGTCGCTGACGCGGATGAGGCGGATGCCGCCGCCGGCCAGCTCGACATCAATCGCCGTTGCGCCTGCATCGATACTGTTTTCAACGATTTCTTTCAAGGCGTTGGCAGGGCGTTCGACCACTTCGCCGGCGGCGATTTGGTTGACAAGATGGTCGGGCAGGGCGGCAATTCGGGACATCGGTTTCTTTCAAAAAAAGCAACAGCGGAAGGGGAAATTACAGGTATTTGCGCATCAATTCGCATTCGACACGGACGGTTTTGTTCAGCTGCAACACGGCAGTACCGAGCGACTCGTAACGGTTGAGGCGATAAAAAGGTACGGAATTGAGCGAGGCATACAGTTTGAGAAAGCTGAGGCCCGCATTTCGTGCCATTTCTTCGGCGCGGCTGAGCAGGGCCGTGCCCAAGCCGAGATTGTGGAAGAGCGGATGGACGTATAAGGCGTCCAGTTGCGCTTCTTTGAAATCGACTTGGAAGAAGCCTTGAATCAGCCCTTTGTATTCGACCACCCACAAGGCTTTGTTTTTATCGGAGATGGTTTCCAAATAGCTGTTGATGTCGAGCAGACTTTCCCATGTGTGCATAATGGTTTCATTGTAACTGCGGATGCAGGCATATTGAACGGCATGCAGATGGGCATTGTGTATGTCTTGGCAGTCTTTTTCGGTTGCCGGACGGAGGATGGTCAGAAGGCTCATGGCGGATGGTCGGAAAAATTGATTTCAGACGGCCTTTGGCAATCAAAGGCCGTCTGAAAAAAGTGGGTAAGGTTACAGGCTTTGATGTAAGGCTTGGGCAGTTTGGAACGCGTTGTCCGCATCGTTGGCCAAGACGGTAAAGTGGCCCATTTTTCGGGCTTTACGCGCGGCTTTTTTACCGTATAGATGCAGATGTGCATTCGGGTTGCTTTGCAACGGCAGCCATTCGGGTTCGCCGCCGTCTTCCTTCCAAACGTCGCCCAAAATATTCGCCATACAGCAAGAGCTCAGCAATTTGGTGTCAGCCGGAGGCAGGTTGCACATCAGGCGGACCTGTTGCTGGAATTGGTCTGTCGCGCAGGCATCGATGGTATGGTGGCCGGAATTGTGCGGACGCGGCGCGATTTCGTTGACGACCAATTCATGTGTATCGCCGACAACAAACATTTCTACTGCCAATACGCCGACGTAGTTCAATTCATCGGCCAAACGCTGCGCCATCTGCCGCGCCTGTTGCTGCACGTCGGCACTCAGTCGCGCAGGGACGATGGAGTAGGCGAGGATGCCGTTTTCGTGAATATTTTCGGCAGGGTCGAAAGTTTGCACGTTGTCATTGTTCAGACGGCATACGATAACGGAAATCTCGCCGCGCAAGTCCACCATTTTTTCTAAAACGCAATCCACGCCACCGTGTTCGGCAAATGCGGCTTTGAGTTCATCCAATGTTTTTACGCGGATTTGACCTTTGCCGTCGTAGCCCAAAGTGGCAGTTTTCAAGATGCCGGGCAGAAATTGTACGCTTTCTTCAGTGATGTCTTCGGCTTTGCAAACCGCTTGATACGGTGCGGTTTGCAGGCCTGCTTTGCGTATCCATGCCTTTTCCTGAATGCGGTTTTGCGCGATGGCAACGCAGTCGCCGCTGGGGGAAACATTGGTGTGTTTGGCGAGAAAACGCATCGCATCGGCATTGACGTTTTCAAACTCGGTCGTAACAGCCGCGCATTTTGCCAATTCTTCCAAAGCGGCCGGATCATCAAACGGCGCGCACAAATGGCGGTCGGCAAATTCCGCTGCCGGCGCGTTCGGGTCGGGATCGAGTACGGTTACTTTGTAGCCCATGGTTTTGGCAGCAACAGTAAACATTCTGCCTAATTGTCCGCCGCCGAGGATGCCGAGCATGGCAGGAGGGAGGATGGGGGATGTGTTCATGGATAATCGCTTTATGAAGAAATTGGGTAGGGTGTTTGCAGGCCGTCTGAACATGGTTTACGGCTTCAGACGGCCTGATGTTTTAAAGTTTGCCGATAAATTGCGGCGGAACGTTTTCAGTTAACCATACGCCGTTGTCCGCCAAATAAAATTGATGTCCTGCCGCAAGCATGGAGACAGTGTCGATGGTCAATACAACCGGCTTGCCGTGGCGGGAGCCGACTTTAACGGCTGTTTCGGCATCGGCAGACAGATGGACAAAATGGCGCGAGGCAGAATGCAGACCTTGTTCCAAAATAGATGGAACAGAGTGCTCAGCCGTACCGTGATACAAAATCTGAGGAGGCGTCGCCACTTTGTGTTCGACCTGAACTTGTGCCGTCGAATGACCTTGCGCCGCGCGGATGCGTTTGCCGTCTTCTGATACGGTAAACCGTTTTTTATCGTTGTTTTCGACCACTTCCAACAATATTTCGTAGGTCAGCGGATTGCCCGTAAGGCCGCGCTCGGGATGGTTTGCCTGCGTCAGTAGGGTATCAATATCCACCCAGCCGTCTTTATCCAAAGTAATACCAATTTGCTCGGGATGATGGCGTAATATAAAGCTGAGGAATTTGCTGATGGATTTTAGTTGTTTTTCGTTGAGTATCATAATCTTATTGTTTAGTCATTTCAGAGCGCAGGCCGTCTGAAAATTATTTATCCAGCCCTTCTTGCACCATTTGCGCTGCGCGGATTACTGCCCGAGCTTTGTTTTGGGTTTCCTGCCATTCGGATGTCGGGTTGGAATCGGCAACTACGCCTGCGCCGCTTTGGACGAAGAGGGTATTGTTTTTAATCACGGCAGTGCGGATGGCAATGGCTAAGTCCATGTCGTTGTTGAAACTCCATACGCCGACTGCGCCGCCGTAGATGCCGCGTTTGCTCGGTTCGACTTCTTCGATGATCTCCATGGCGCGGACTTTGGGGGCACCGGAAAGTGTGCCTGCCGGGAAGGTTGCGGCGAGGATGTCCATATTGGTCATGCCCTCTTTCAGACGGCCTTCGACGTTGGAGACGATGTGCATTACATGAGAGTATTTTTCAATTACCATTTTGTCAGTGACTTTGACTTCGCCGGTTTTGCTGATGCGGCCGACGTCGTTGCGTCCTAAGTCAATCAACATGACGTGTTCGGCAATTTCTTTGGCATCACTCAGCAGGTCTTGTTCGTTGGCAAGGTCTTCGGCGGGTGTTTTACCGCGCAGGCGCGTGCCGGCGATAGGGCGGACGATGACGTCGTCACGTTCGCGGCGGACGAGGATTTCGGGCGAAGAGCCGACAATATGGAAATCGCCGAAATCGTAGTAGAACATATACGGCGATGGGTTCAGTGTACGCAGGGCGCGGTAGAGGGCAAGCGGATTGTCGGTAAATTCCATGCTCATGCGTTGGCTGGGGACAACCTGCATGCAGTCGCCTGCAAAGATGTAGTCTTTGATTTTGTTGACGCAGGTTTTGAAAGGTCCTTCGCCAAACTCGCTGACTGCTTGGGTTTGTTTGCTGCCGAGCGAAAGCGGGATGGCGCAACTTTGGCGCAACTGGGTACGGATGTCTTCAAGACGTTCGCGTGCGCGTTCGTAGCCGTCGGCTTGAGACGGATCGGCATAAACAATCAGGTAGATTTTGCCGCTTAGGTTATCCACTACCGCAAGCTCTTGCGAGAGCATCAGGAGGATGTCGGGCGTACCGAGCGGATCGGCTTTGGCCGTATGTTTCAGGCGGTGGGCAAAATGTTCAAAGTTGTAGATGGTTTCATAACCAAAGTAGCCGACCAGGCCGCCGGTAAAGCGTGGCAGGCTTGGGATTTCGGGCGTTTTGAAGCGGTTGTGGAAGGCTTCGATAAAGGGTAGGGGATTGCCGTCGTGTTGTTCGACGATTTCGCCGTTTTGATACACATCGACATGTTTGCCGCTGGTTTTGAGATAGTGGCTGCAAGGCAGGCCGATAAAGGAATAGCGGCCGAAGCGTTCGCCACCGACAACGGATTCGAGCAGGTAGGTGAAAGGCTTGTTGGCAAGTTTGAGGTAGATTGAGAGCGGTGTGTCCAAGTCGGCAAGCAGCTCTTGAACGAGTGGAATGCGGTTGTAACCTTGTGCGGCTTGGGCTTGGTATTCTTGTTTGCTGATCATCTTGATAAGTCTTTCAGACGGCCTGTTTTAGGGTGTTAAATCGTGTGAAGAGTATAGCATTTTATTGGAATTGTTGACAGTCTGAGCGTTATGTCAGATATGGAAAACGCCGTCTGAAAAAGACGGCGCGAGGTATTAGGCAATGGTGTTGGAGATTTTGTTTTTCCGGCTTCGTTTCCACTTGAAAATATAAGCGGCAACAACGGGAATCAGGGCGATAATGGATTTGAATGTCCAGCCTGAATACCATGTACCTTCGGGAACATCGCTGGCAAGCCAAGTGAAGTATGGCCACCAGCAGGCAACCAGGCTGCCGAGGAACAGCGGCCAAATATGACGGCTTAAGTTGCGTTGCCATAAAAGGAAACAGATGGCCGCCCAAACAAAAGTCAGTACGGTAATCAGGAGGATGGTGTAGGCATCTGAAATCAGGATGGCGGCAAAGTAGTAGCTGAGTCCGACCCATAATAGGGCAAGTATCAAGACGATGATTTCTTCCGGGCGTTTAAACATATTTTCTCTCTTTTATAAGACTGGCAATACGTTAATACTATACCCTAAACAAGAAGCGATGATAAGAGTCTTTCAGACGGTCTTGTAATCGGGTTTGCTATAATGTGCGCAATCAATTTTTTGGAAAGGACAAACCATGACGGCAAACTTTCAAGAAACGCTGAAGGCTTTGGGCAAACAGGTGAAAAAGGAAGCCGCGGAGCGGGAAGCCGAAGCGAAGGCTAAAAAGCTGGTAGAGGATGTAGATTTCAGCAAGGCGGTTGGCAAGGTTACGCCGTTGAAAAATGCCGGTAACTATTATGAACAGCCTCGCGATAAATCGCCTATCAAACCGCGACCTAAAGAAATGGCAACTTTGGAGCAGGAAGATTATTTTTATGTGGGTAGCGGCGGCTGGGAAGAGCCACCGGCTTCGTTCAGTAAAAACGGACAGGGTAAAAATGATTTGATGCGTTTGCGAAACGGCCATTATCCTGTTGTGGCTGATGTGGATTTGCATGGCTATACGCAGGAAGAAGCGCAGCAGGTATTGAACGAATTTATTGAATTTACGAAAAAACGCGGCGTTTGCGGCGAGATTGTCCACGGCAGCGGCTTGGGTTCTTCAGGCTATAAACCGGTTTTGAAAAATATGACGCGCCGTTGGTTGATGCAGCATCCTGATGTGTTGGCTTATGTCGAGCCTCGACAAGGCAATGATGGCGCTGTCAGGATTTTGTTGAAACGTCAACGCCGAGACGATGATTGGAAGCAGTAAAATAAAAAAAGCAGTGTCGATAAAATGACACTGCTTTTTTATGTTTGTCAGACTAAGAAGATTTCTTTTTGGAAACCGATTCGCAACCTTTGCCATTGATCATTGTAGTTTTGGAATCTTTGGCAGAGTCAATATCAGTACATTTGTAAGCATTGCCCAAACTATCCATCCAAACGGAAAGGGTATAGCCTGTTTTGATGGGTATGGCTTTCAAACGATAGGCCCGGCTTGTACTGGCATTAATCATTTCAGCAGAGTATTGGTATTTGTCTGCCAAATCTTTATGGCCTTTGTATGAGGAAATAAATGTACCTAATTCTTTTTCAATCCTTTTAGTTTCCCAATTTGGATTTTTAACCATCTTATTTTTAAAAGCAGAATTGATGGCGACTAACTCGGCATGCGCTTGTGATTGGTAGCCGCGTTCAATGTAGCGGTTGTAAGATGGAATGGCAATGACGCTCAGGATGGCTAAGATGGCGACGGCAATCATCATCTCAACCAGCGTAAAGCCTAGTTGTTTGGTAGAGGTGGTATTCATTATATTATTCGCTGGCAACGTAAGACTGAAGAACGACTTGGGTATTGTCATTCTTACCCCATGCTTTGGCAGTAACGCGGTAAATAGTACGTTTGTCGGCAGAGTTAGTGCCTAGATATTCGATGATGTAGCGCGGACTTTTTTTGATGCCGCTATTTTCACCTAGAGAATATTTTTTGCCGTTGACATCAATACATTTTTGGGGTTTTTTCTTCTTTTTTTCATCTTTTTCATCTTTTTCTATACATTCAGGGAGTATACGATTCCAAGCATCTCCTTCCAGTTTGTCGTTTTCTGGTTTTTCAAAGTTACCATCATATATAACTTCTGGAGTAGAGCATAAACCGTTTTTACAATCTTTGGTAAAAGTAGTCTTTTTACCTTCAATATCAAAAATTTGATTTTCACCTTCACGCAGTGCCGCTTCGGCCAGGGTGGTTGCCAGTTTGCGGTCGGCATCGTTAGTGCTGATGCGTTGTTCGGTATTGTAGGACTGAGTGGCTGTAACCACGAGCAGGGCGATAACGACCATCATCATTAAGACGATAAACAAAGCATAGCCCTGCTGCCGTTCGGGTTTGTTTAGAGTGATCGGTCGGCGCATACGTTTCCTCCGCGGATGGTGGCATTAATATTATAGATATCGACTTTATTGTCTTGTTCTTTTGATGGGTCAATACTGCCGTTATTCAGTACGATTTGGATAGAAGCCGGAGACTTAGCCTCAATTGAGGTATCCAATTGATCTGCATACTTAAAGGTTTCCGCATTTGCTCCACTTGCTGATGCATTTTCAGAATCAGGACATTCTGCATAGATATAATGAAGATCCATGCTTGTAATGCCTTTAATTAGCAGCTGTGGATTACTCCATGAGCCATTATCAGATAATTGGAAACGGAACAAACCGCTCTCTTCGCCAAGTTTACCGACAGCGTAGGCAATCATTTCATGTTTCATAATGGCGATACTGCCGTCTTGATCAGAGTTGGTAATTTTTAAAGCTGATTTTGCCGCAGCCAAATCTTTAATTTCTATGTGAGGTTTGGCAATACCGGAGCAGCTGCTGGCAATGGCAGTTTTTGCAGCAGAGTCCGCTTTGTCGATACCGTATTGGAACAGCAGGGCTTTGCCAGTTTGAACAAAGCCTGTATAGCTTAATTTATTGATTTCTTTAACCGGTAACAGCTTATTCACACCGGCTGTTTTCAATGTATATTCATCCGAGCTTTTGTCTTCTATCACTGCAGAGGCAGGAAAATTCGCCATATTGAAGCAGCCGAAATTACCTGCCATACGCGCATCGCGGACGATCATATTGGCGGCGTTGCGCAAATCTTGTTGGATACCGATACGGGCGTTGGCAGACTTGTTTAATCCGCGCGCAGTAAAGTAGGTGGAGCTGACAGCCATTAAGACGATCATGCTGAGCAGGCTGGCAACCAGAAATTCAAGGATGCTGAAGCCACGAATGGCGATTTTATTGGGAATATGGTTGAGTAAGCGTTTATTGTTCATTGTTAGTCTCTTACGCGTGATTGGTAGGTATAGACAACGTGATGCCCCGATGTATTGAGATTTTTTGCGCTATTTTCTTCTTCGACATCTTGCAACCATAAAACTTTCACGATGGTCGTGTCGCCTTTGCCATCGCATTTCGCGTTAAACCCATTTTCGTAAGTCGGCTCTGCACCGGAAGAATCTTTGCAGATGGTCGAGAAGACTTGGGCTTCGGGAAGGGCTTTGGCTAAATCAGCTTTAAACTGTGCAATTTGAGCCTGTGCAAGTTGGGCTTTGCTCATTTTGGCTTCAAATTTTGCAGTTTGTTTAGAGTCGGATTTTAGGTAGGCATCATAGGATTTTTTATAACGGGAGGTTTTTTCCCCTGCAGTATCGGTTTCTTCAGAGAGTGTCGGATTAATGAGCATGCCTTCAATTAGATTTTGTGTAATTTGGGCGACTGTGGTTTGATTTTCAGACTCGCGCACGCTGGATACGGTACGCAATTGAACAGCCAGAAGGGCAAGCACACCGATGGCAAGGACAAACATGGCAATCAAAACTTCAATCAGGGTCATACCTGATTGAAGTTTTGGAGTAAAGCTTGTTGAGCTTGTTTTCAGACGGCCTTTAAATGATCTGAGATGAGTAGGATTAGTAATGTTCATAAGATACCGTTGTTATTATTTGGAAGTGTATTCGCATATTTTGCGCTCATCGTTTTTAGCACAGATTTCGACATGCCCATTGCCATTGATTAAAAGTACGGTAGCACGGGCTTTCTTGGTTTCAGCATCGGCAGCAGATTTATCCGTTAGGCTGATTTTGATGTGGCCGTCTGAAAATTGATAATTTTTGCCATCAGTTGAATGACCAAATGTACCATTGGGAAGAAATCTCCACCAGACTTCTTTTGAAGCTGAGGCCGAGAGGGCAGAACGGTCATTGCCGATAGGGATATAGTTGAAGCTGTATTCCACTTTGTCGGTATCTCCATTAAGGATAATGGAGCGGATGGATAAATCAACTGTGTCGTTTTGATAGCGTAAGTCTTCGTTTTTATCGGCGTAGGACAACATACCATTACCGGCATATTTGGAATCGCAACCATTATTGGGTGAGCCATCGGATTTGATTTTGACCGGGCAGATGTAAACGGGAAGATTGAGTCGGACGGCCTCATTACGCGCGAAGCGCAGCAGATTTGCAATTTGCTCTGCTTGCGATGCCGCACGTCTGGAGGCAATCCATTGATTCATATTGGGAAGTGCGATGACTGCCATTACTGCTGCAATAGTAATGACGATCAGCAACTCAATTAGGGTGAAGCCTTTTTGTGTCTGATACATGAGTGATTTTTTAGTAGTAATGTGTTGGGTAACTGACGTTTTCTCTTTTGCACTTGCCTGTGGCAATGCTTTTGCTTTTATTAGATTTATTCTAAACGATTTTGTAATGCGTGACTAATGAAATATGAAATTCGGTTAGTTTTTCGGACAATCTGTCTCAATCTTCCATCAACATGGATTCTGGAATATAGGCAGCATTATCAAATTTGGTAAATTGACCCATCCAAGTGAGGAATACTTTCCCAACGGGACCGTTACGGTGTTTGCCGATAATACATTCCGCCAAGCCTTTTGCGGGTGAATCTGAGTTGTAGTATTCGTCGCGATACATGAACATAATCAAGTCGGCATCTTGTTCGATTGCGCCGGACTCACGCAAGTCGGACATCATCGGGCGTTTGTCGGTACGCTGCTCAACTGTACGGCTCAACTGCGACAGGGCAATGACGGGAACTTGCAATTCTTTAGCCAATGCTTTGAGGGAGCGCGAAATTTCGCCAAGCTCGGAAGCACGGTTGTCAGAGCGACCAGAACCTGACATCAATTGCAGGTAGTCGATAACGATCAACCCTAATTTGCCGTTGAACTGGCGTGCAAGACGACGGGCGCGGGCGCGGAGTTCGAGCGCAGTCAAACCCGGCGTTTCATCGATATACATGGGTGCATCGGAGAGTTTAACGACCGCTTCGTTCAGACGGCCCCAGTGTTCGTCTTGTAATCTGCCGGTTTTTAAAACGCTTTGATCCAAACGTCCGACTGAACCCAGCATACGCATGACCAACTGCGCACCGCCCATCTCCATAGAGAATACGGCGACAGGCAATTTGTTTTCTACGGCAACGTGTTCCGCAATATTGATCGAAAAGGCGGTTTTACCCATGGACGGACGACCTGCGACGATGATCAAATCGCCTGGTTGAAGACCTGATGTTTTTTTGTCGAGGTCGATAAAACCTGTCGATATGCCGGTTACTTCATCAGGATTGTCGCGCGAATAAAGCATATCGATGCGCTCGACCACTTCTTTCAGAAGGTCGGGCATCTCAAGGAAGCCTTGTTTGGATTTGGCGGTGCTTTCGGCGATTTGGAATACTTTGTTTTCTGCCTCGTCCAAAAGCTGGCCTGCATCGCGCCCTTGCGGATTGTATGCGCTGCGTGCAATTTCCGTGCCGACTTCGGCAAGCTGGCGCATGATGGAACGTTCGCGCACGATTTCGGCGTAGCGGCGGATATTGGCAGCAGATGGCGTATTTTGCGCCAGCGTAATCAGATAGTTGAATCCGCCTGCCGCTTCCAATTCTTCATTGCGTTCCAAACTTTCTTGGACGGTAATGACGTCGGCAGGACGGCTTTCATTAATCAGGTTGGCAATCGTACGAAAAATCAGGCGGTGTTCGTGGCGATAGAAATCCTCGCTGGAAACGACATCGGCAATACGGTCCCAAGCAGAATTTTCCAGCATCAGGCCGCCCAATACGGATTGCTCCGCTTCTGTGGAATGTGGCGGCAGTGACAATGCGCTGATTTCACGGTCTTCAGACGGCATATCGGAATAATTGCTCATGACGGGCATCTCTGGCTGGGAAATTGCAATCCACTATTATAGCGCAGTGTAAGTTCAATTGGTTTGTTTAGGCTAAAGCAGGTAAAATAGCAATGTTGTCGATTTGACAACACATACTACCAAAATATAAATATCAATAATTAGGAGCATAAAAATGGAACATAAGCTGCCACAACTGCCTTATGAACTGGACGCATTGTCCCCACATCTGACCAAAGAAACTTTGGAGTTCCACTACGGCAAACACCATCAAACCTACATCACCAATTTGAATAATCAAATCAAAGGCACTGAGTTTGAAGAAATGCCTTTGGAAGAAATCGTAAAAAAATCTTCCGGCGGTATGTTCAACAACGCTGCCCAAACTTGGAACCACACTTTCTACTGGCTGGGCTTTACCCCTAAAGGTCAAGGCAAACCTGCCGGTGAATTGGCTGCGGCCATCGACGCCAAATGGGGCAGCTTCGAGAAATTCCAAGAAGCGTTCAATGCCTGCGCGGCTGGTACTTTCGGTTCCGGTTGGGCATGGTTGGTAAAAACGCCTGCCGGTGAATTGGATCTGGTTTCTACTTCCAATGCAGGTACTCCGCTGACTACTGAAAATACTCCGCTGTTGACTTGTGATGTATGGGAACACGCCTACTACATCGACTACCGCAACAGCCGTCCTAACTACCTGAAAGGTTTTTGGGAAATCGTTAACTGGGATGAAGTTGCCAAACGCTTCGCCGCATAAAACGATATGAATGAAAAGGCCGTCTGAAAGATTTTCAGACGGCCTTTTTGTTGATATTGGATGAGGAAAATGGTTTGGATGAATGTTTTTTCTGTCTGATGCGCAAAATTATCATGGAGCGGACAAAAAGGAAAATGGGAGATTAATGTTACAATATTGTTAACAATTTTTTGATTCCATATGATATGGAATCAGCGTTTGACATACATAAGATAAGAGGATTTTATGAAGTTTTTAGACCGTGAGGCGACCATTGCCAAACCCGGCTTTAATCGTTGGCTGGTACCGCCTGCCGCTTTGGCTGTGCATCTTGCCATCGGGCAGATATACGCTTATTCCGTGTTCAATGCGCCTTTAACCAAGCTTATCGGTATCACTGAGTCGGCTGCCGGAGATTGGAAGCTGACCACGGTGGGTTGGATTTTCAGTATTGCCTTGGCGATGCTGGGCGCGTCTGCGGCCATGTTCGGTACATGGATGGAACGCGTTGGGCCGCGTAAGGCGATGTTTGTTGCCGCCTGCTGCTTTAGCTTGGGCTTTTTTGTGTCGGCAATCGGCGTCCATACGCACAATCTGTTTTTGCTTTATTTGGGCAACGGCGTGATTGGCGGGATTGGTTTGGGCTTGGGCTATATCGGGCCTGTATCGACATTGATGAAATGGTTTCCCGATAAACCGGGCATGGCAACAGGTTTGGCGATTATGGGTTTTGGTGGCGGCGCGATGTTGGCCTCGCCTTTGTCGGTATCGCTGATGAGTTTTTTCTCCAGTGAAACTTCGGTTGGCGTTGCGCAGACTTTTGTGGTTTTAGGGTTGTTTTATTTGGTGTTGATGATGTTCGGCGCGTTTACGATCCGTGTACCTGCCGATGGCTGGAAACCTAAAGGTTATGTTGCGCCGAAAAACAAAAGCAAATTGGTCAGCAGCAATCATGTCAATGTTTCACAAGCCATGAAAACGCCGCAATTCTGGCTCTTGTTTTGGGTGTTGTGTTTGAATGTGACGGCCGGTATTGGCGTATTGGGACAGGCTTCCGTCATGATTCAGGAGCTGTTTTCCGAGGCATCTGTGGGAAAACAAGCGGCCATTGGTGCGGGCGCAGCGGCAGGTTTTGTGAGCCTGTTAAGCCTGTTTAATATGGGCGGCCGCTTTTTGTGGTCCAGCGTGTCCGATAAAATCGGCCGTAAAAACACTTATACTGTTTTCTTCGTGCTCGGCTCGCTGTTGTATTTTGCCATTCCGTCTATTGGCGGAAGCGGTAACAAGGCTTTGTTTGTCATAGGTTTCTGCGTCATTATTTCCATGTATGGCGGCGGTTTTGCAGCTATTCCGGCGTATTTGAAGGATTTGTTCGGCACTTATCAAGTCGGTGCAATCCACGGCAGGATTTTGCTGGCATGGTCAACTGCGGCCGTTATTGGCCCGGTATTGGTTAACTATATCCGCCAAAGTCAAATTGAAAGCGGCGTTCCGGCTGCCGAGGCTTATAGCATTACCATGTACATCATGGCGGGTTTGTTGATTGTCGGTTTGCTGTGTAACTTGGGTGTCCGTTCGGTTCATGAAAAGCATCACGAGAAAGACATTAAAGTAGCGGCCCATAGCCGTAATCCCGATGATGAAACCGCTGTATCCGATGCCTATCTGATTAGCAAAAAAGTCTCAGCGGGCGGCATTGGAGTATGGTGGCGCTGGGCTTTGGTCTGCATTCCTTTGGGCTACGGCGTTATTATGGTGTTTGTGAAAGCCTTAAGTTTGTTTAATTGATTGTTGAAAATTAAAGGCCGTCTGAAAGTTTCAGACGGCCTTTTTTCAAATGTTAAACAACTAATCTTTCGATACGCTGATGGTATGTTTGATGTGTTTTAAATTCGCAACGATGGTAAAAGTCATCATCACCAGTAAAGCCCATGAACTCCATTTGCTGATGTGTACCGATGCCCACGCGCCGATTTGGTTTGGATAGCGCCAAACGCCGAATAGGGTTCCCAAATTTTCCGCCAGCCAAATGAAAAATCCGATCAGGACGAAAGCGAGCAGGAGCGGCATTCTGCGAGTGGTGTCATAGGGCGTGTATAAGACCGTTGTTCGGGCGTATAGGCCGAGAGCAAAAGCTGCAAGATACCAGCGATAGTCACCGATATAGTGATGGGTGAAGAAATTGATATAAATCGCCAGTGCGCACAAAGTACCCAGCCAATACGGCGGATGACTTTTGATTTTTAAGTCAAACAGCCGCCATGCTTGAATGATATAGCTGCCGACTGCAGCATACATAAAGCCCGCAAACAGCGGTACGCCGCCGATTTTAGTGTAAGCCTCATCCGGATAGCTCCAAGACTGGATATCGCCTGATGTCTTGAACCACTCTAAAGCAAAGCCCACCAAGTGAAACAGCGTAATCGATTTCACTTCATCCCAAGTTTCCAGCTTGAAATACAGCATGGCTGCTTGTACGGAGACGGCAAAAATCAGCAGCAGGTCATAGCGCGAAATTCCCAGCCAACCTGTTTTCGGAATGAGGAACATGGCAATGAAAAACAAGCCTGCAAATAAGCAGGCTCGTGCTTCTTTCAAACCGAAAAACCAAAATTCAACGATAAAGCGTCGCCAACCATGCAAATCCTTGCGTTTGGGATGCTCAGTCAGCCAAGTATCCAGTTTGTCCAACATATTTTCAGACGGCCTCTTTATCTTGATAATATTTTAGGCAGACTGAATTGGAATGACACGGTTTTGCTTACGTTTTGCGCCACCTTCGCAGTAGTTGGTTTTGACATAATCTTCAACGATTTGCAAAAACTCGGCAGCGATATTGTCGCCTTTGAGGGTCACTTTGCGTTCGCCGTCTACATAAACCGGCGCAACCGGAGTTTCACCTGTACCTGGCAGGCTGATACCGATATCGGCAAGCTTGCTCTCGCCCGGGCCATTGACTACGCAACCCATTACGGCAACGTTCAATGATTCAACGCCTGGATACTCAGTGCGCCAAACAGTCATTTTTTGACGTAAATAGTTTTGTACGTCTTGCGCCAATTCTTGGAATACGGTACTGGTGGTACGGCCGCAGCCCGGGCAGGCTGTAACCATTGGTGTGAAGGAACGCAAACCCATGGTTTGCAGGATTTCCTGACCGACAATGACTTCCTGAGTGCGCGAACTGCCGGGCTCGGGGGTTAGGGAGATTCGAATGGTGTCGCCGATGCCTTCTTGCAGCAATACAGCCAAGGCAGCGGTAGATGCCACAATACCTTTGCTGCCCATGCCAGCCTCGGTCAGACCGAGATGGAGCGGATAGCGGCAACGGCTGCCCAATTCGCGGTAAACCTGAATCAAGTCTTGTACGGCACTGACCTTGCACGACAAAATGATTTTGTCTTCGGGTAAACCCAAAGCTACGGCTTTTTCTGCCGACTCCAGCGCCGAAACAATCAAAGCCTCTTTCATGATTTCTTCAGGCGGCTTCGGTGTAGCAGAAGCTAGGTTGGCATCCATCATACGTTTGGCAAGGCTTTGATCAAGCGAACCCCAGTTCACACCGATGCGTACGGCTTTATTGTTTTCTGCCGCTGTACGAATCATAAAGGCAAATTTCTCATCGCCTTTTGCGCCTTTGCCGACATTGCCCGGGTTGATGCGGTATTTAGACAGGGCCTTGCCGCACTCGGGAAATTCAGCCAATAAGCGTTCGCCATTGAAATGGAAGTCGCCGATAAGGGGCGTGGTGTAACCCATATCGTCTAAGCGGCTGCGGATTTCGGTGACTTTGGAAGCCGCTTCCGGAGTATTGACCGTGATGCGTACCATTTCCGAGCCGGCATCGCTCAACTCTTTGACCTGTCGGGCGGTTGCTTCTGCATCTGCGGTGTCGGTATTGGTCATAGATTGCACAACGACGGGCGCATCCGAACCGACAATGAGATGATCGATTTGTACTTGATGTGTCAGACGGCGTTTAGGTGTGGTCATTTTAGTTTTTTCCTGCAACAAAAGAGGCGGATTTTTCACCGGCAACACGGTGTTTTAAAGGTTCGATTGGTGTGCCGCCGTAATTGGCTTCCGAACCGGCTGCAATACCGATCCAAACATTATAAGGCGCGCCACCTCTCAGACGATGTTCGCTTCCGGCCGGAACAATGCGGCTGAATACTACTTTTCCATCTTTGTCTGTAATAATCAGATTGCTTCGGTATTGGACTTTAATCCACAGTTCGTCTTTCTCGACTTTGACGGCAGGTTTTTCTTCTACAACGGCAGAAGCTGCTGAAGCTGCTTGTTCATTGACGGCTTCAGGCTTATTGGTAATTTCTTTTTTACCGTCTTCGGTCATTTCGCTAACGGCAACATTATCCGTTTTCAAAGCAGGCGTTTTCATCGTATCGGCAACATCTTTGCTGTTTTGAATATTTGCCTGTTCGTTTTCATAGCTGGATTTACTTTGCCAAAAGTAAACACCGCCTATTGCTAAAGCCAATGCGGCTGCACCCAATATCCATTTTGGGAAACCCTGTTTTTCAGCATCCTCGTAGCTTAAGCCGCTGTTGGTGCTGCGTGTTACTGCATATACATGGTCTTCAAGTTGCGGAGTAATCGAGTGTAAATGTTTGGTGATGGTTTGTTCATCGATTTTGAGGAATCGTGCATATGAACGAAGATAGCCTGAGACGAAGACCAGGCCCGGAAAATTTGAATATTCCCCTTTTTCTAAGGCATCAATTTGTTCGGCAGACAGTTTTAAACGTGAAGCAACATCTTCAATATCGATTTTGGCATCAGTTCTGTGCTTTCGTAATTCATCCCCCAGTGTTTTGGCGGCTTGTGTGTCGTAGTTGATTTTATCGTTATTTTCCATTTAGTGGCCTGTTGTAACAGTTTGTAGTTCGTCAGAATAAGGGAAGTTTGCCCTAAGTTGGGCTTCATATTCGTATGCAGCGTGTTTATTGCCCAAGGCAGTGGCCAAGCGCCAGCCTAAAAGCAAATCGTCAGCCTGCAGGACATCGACTTTGCTTTGGTATTGACGGAAATAATAGTCGGCATCGTTCAGATTGCCTGCCATCATTTTGGTTCGGGCAAGCTCTTTGAAAGCAGGGAAGAATTGTGGATTGGCTGCCAAAGACCTTTCCAAATAGGCTTGAGCCAAAGAGTATTGGCCTAACCTTGCGCTGCAAATGCCTTTATTCATATTGGCAATAAAGGGGCTTGGGTAGGTCGGGTCGGCCAGTGCTTTATCAAAATAAGCCATAGATTCGGCAGGTGCATTCATTTGATTGCATAAGAACCAACCGTAATTGTTGTTAACTTCCGCACTATCCGGTTTTAAAGACAATGCTTTAAGAAAGCTTTCCTGAGCTTTATCGCGGACCTTCAGATATTGATAAATTTCAGCGCGTACCAACCAAGCAATATCGTTTTTTGAATTGAATTTAAGCGCCTCTTCGATACTTTCGGTAGCTTGGCGATAGTTTTGGCCGCGCATATATTCCACGGCAAGCTGGGTTTTGATATTGGAAACCTGAATGGCACGTTCTTTGGGGCTTGGTCCGGAAGAGGAAGCGCAGGCAGAAAGAGTCAGTGCGGTAAGTAAAGCGAATCCGAACTTGATTTTCATAATTAACCTTATTGTTCGACCAAAATCTGTTGCCATTTTTGTTGGCGGCGTGTTTTATCTTGTACTTGTCCGGCCAATTGTCCGCAAGCGGCATCGATATCGTCGCCGCGGGTTTTGCGGACAGTAACAACAAAGCCGGCTTGTTGCAGAATATCGCGGAAGACACGGATATTTTCATTGCTAGAACGTTCGTAGCCGGAATTTGGGAAAGGATTGAACGGAATCAGATTGAATTTGCAGGGTACGTCTTTAACCAATTCAATCAATTCACGTGCATGTTGTGCCTTGTCGTTGATGCCGTCGAGCATAACGTATTCAAAGGTAATAAAGTCACGGGGGGCTTTGACCAAATAACGTTGACAGGCCGCCATCAATTCTTTAAGCGGGTATTTTTTATTAAGGGGGACAATTTGATCGCGAACTTCATCGTTGGATGCGTGTAAAGATACAGCTAAAGCAACAGGCATTGCATCACGCAGTCTGTCCATTTGTGGAACCATACCTGAAGTGGAAACAGTCACGCGGCGGCGGCTCAAGCCGTAGCCGTGATCATCCAGCATAATACTCAAGGCAGTAACAACATTATCAAAGTTTGCCATGGGTTCGCCCATGCCCATCATCACCACGTTGGAGATAACGCGTTCGTTTTTAGGGGTAACGCCCATGGCTTTATTGGCCCACCAAAGCTGACCGATAATTTCAGCGGCAGTCAGGTTGCGGTTGAAACCTTGTCGTCCGGTAGAGCAGAAGGTGCATTCCAATGCGCAACCGACTTGGGAAGAGATACACAAAGTACCGCGTTCAGCCTCGGGAATGAAAACGGTTTCTACACCGTTGCCCGTGCCGACATCCAGCAACCATTTGCGTGTGCCATCCGTAGATTCTTGTGCCATCATTAATTTAGGCACTTCGATTGTGGCTTGTTCATTCAACTTGGCGCGCAATGATTTGGCCAAGTCAGTCATTTCTTCAAAGTTCTGTGCACCGGCTTGATGCATCCAACGCATTACTTGCTTGGCACGAAAAGGCTTTTCGCCCATTTCGGCAAAGTGTTGCGTCAGTCCGTTTAAATCGTAATTCAGTAGATTGGTTTTCATGTATTTTTATGTTTCTCAGTAAAGCTTTTAAAGCAAAGGGGCTTATTGGGCAGCTTTGCTTTAAAAGCCTTTGTGTTTTCAGACGGCCTTTAATTTGTAGGACATACAAAGCAGTTTTGCCGTCCGATATGAATCGGACGGCCGTAGAGCGGCTACAGGCTTTTACTCTTAGCGCGGGCAGATTTCGCTTTGGCTGAAGAAGTAAGCAATTTCAATTGCAGCATTTTCAACGCTGTCAGAACCATGTACGGCATTAACACTGACAGATTCTGCAAAGTCGGCACGGATTGTGCCCGGAGCTGCATCGGCTGGGTTGGTTGCGCCCATCAATTCACGATTTTTGGCAACGGCGTTTTCACCTTCTAATACTTGAATCATAACAGGATTGCGAGTCATGAATTTAACCAAGTCTTCATAAAAAGGGCGATCTTTATGTACGGCATAAAACTCTTTTGCTTCACGCTCAGAGAGATGTTTCATTTTCGCCGCAATAATGCGCAAGCCGTTTTCTTCAAAGCGGCTATAAATCTTGCCGATGACGTTTTTTTCTACTGCATCGGGTTTGATGATGGAAATCGTACGTTCGATAGCCATGTTATGTCCTTGTTTTTATTGATAGGTAAGTTGTCGCAGCCAAGAGGCAAGGGAAGTGTATTCTACCAAATTTCGCCCCTTTTTGGGAAAGGCATTATTTGCTTAAAGTCAGGTGCGGTTGCTCCAAATAGACTTCAGACTGCATTTCGACCATACGGCTGGCTGTACGGGTAAATTCTTCGGCAAAATCGCCTTCAACATAAATATCGTTTACGCCAACTGCGCTGGTAGCACACAATTTCACACGGAAATCGTATAAAACGTCAATTAACCATGTCAGACGGCGTGCTTCTGCTTTTTCTTGCGGGGTTAGACGTTCTAATCCTGAAAGGAAAACCATCTCATAATGTTCAGCCAAGTACAGATAGTCAGCTTGTGAGCGCGGGCCGAAACATAATGCACGGAAATCAAACCAGATGGCGCGTTCTGACTGGGCTTTATGAGGAATTTCCCGTCCATGAATAATGCTGATGCCTGGGTTTAATTCAGAGATTCCGCTCATTTCTTTAAATAAAGCAGCCAGTTTTTGCTCATTTTCTTCATTATTGGGGACAAAGAAAATTTCAGCAGGACGCAGCGTACGCAAGCGGTAATCTTCGCCGCCATCCACATTTAAAACGGTCAGGTTGGACTCTATAAGGGCGATGGTTGGCAGAAAACTGCTGCGGTTTTGGCCTTGAGGATAGAGTTCGGATGGGGCGTAGTTGGAAGTGGCTACCAAGACTACACCTTCACTCAACAGGTTTTCCAGCAAACGGCCTAGAATCATGGCATCTGCAATATCGCTGACATGAAACTCGTCAAAGCATAATACGCGTGTTTCTTTGGCAATTTCTGTTGCAACGGCTTTTAAGGGATTGGCTTCGCTTTTTAAGACTTTAAGGCGTTGATGGATTTCGGCCATGAAGGCATGGAAATGCACGCGACGCTTACGACGATAGGGAAGACAACCGAAAAAAGCATCCATCAAAAAGCTTTTACCGCGTCCTACGCCGCCATAAAAATAGAGTCCTTTAGGTACTTGGGGAGAACGCAAGCTACGGCCGAGAAAACGGTTGCGTTTGCGTTTGAACATCATCAGCTCGGTCCACAAACGATCCAAATATTCAATGGCTCGCGCTTGTGCTTCGTCGCGGATGAAGTTGGGCTGTTCGGCTGCAGCTTGATACCAAGTCAATGGGCTATGGTTTTCAAATGGAGGTGGTGTGAATAGTTGGTCTCTATTACTCATGTGTAACCTTTATTATGCTTTACTGGCGATAGTTGAAACATCATTCGCAATAGTTTGGACGGTAGTTGGAATGATGTTTTCATTACAGAATATTCGGTCTATTATAAATGATTTCAGACGGCCTGCGTTTTTTGCAAAAGCATTGTAGTAGATATAGTTGAAATAGTGTGCGATTAAGGTATGCGTGAAAAGAGCCGGCTTTGGTATTTTTGGCGAAAACAAAAAAACGCCGCATTTCTGCGGCGTTTTGCTACTAAGTATTAATGAGCACTTTCTTGCAATGCCAAGTCTACACGCTCACGCAACTCTTTACCCGGTTTGAAGTGAGGAACATGCTTTTCTGGCACTTCCACGCGTTCTCCGGTTTTCGGGTTGCGCCCGATACGGGCAGGGCGGTGGTTCAAGTCGAAGCTGCCGAAGCCGCGGATTTCGATACGTTGTCCACGAGCCAGTGAGCGGGTCATGGTATCAACCAAGACTTTTACACTGTATTCGACATCTTTAGCCAGCAGTTGGTTGCCATTTTTTTCGGCAAACACTTCTGCGAGGCGAACCATCAATTCAGACTTCGTCATGTCTGCAACCTTATTCTTGGTCGCCGGACAGTTTGGCTTTCAGCAAGTCGCCCAGGCTGGTAGTACCGGCATTGGCAGTTGCAGCGGCGTTAACTGAGTTCAGCGCTTCGCGATTTTCTTTAGCGTCTTTCGCTTTAACAGACAGACGGATACTGCGGTTTTTGCGGTCAACGGTAACGATAACGGCTTCAACTTCGTCGCCTTCTTTCAGTTTGGTAGTTAGGTCTTCAACGCGGTCAGCAGCGAATTCAGAAGCAGGCAGGTAGCCTTCAACTTCTTCAGACAGAGCGACTACGGCACCTTTGGCGTCAACAGATTTCACAGAACCTTTAACCAAAGAACCTTTGTCGTTTACGCTGATGAAGTTGCCGAACGGATCACCTTCCAGTTGTTTGATACCCAAAGAGATGCGTTCTTTTTCAACGTCGATGGCCAATACAACGGCTTCAACTTCTTCGCCTTTTTTGTATTTGCGTACAGCTTCTTCGCCGGCTTCAGTCCAAGACAGGTCAGACAAGTGAACCAGGCCGTCGATGCCGCCAGGCAGACCTACGAATACGCCGAAGTCAGTGATAGATTTAACTGCGCCGGAGATTTTGTCGCCTTTGTTGTGGTTGGCGGCAAACTCTTCCCAAGGGTTAGCTTGGCATTGTTTCATACCCAAAGAGATACGGCGGCGGTCTTCGTCGATTTCCAGGATCATTACTTCAACTTCGTCACCCAATTGAACAACTTTGCTTGGGTGTACGTTTTTGTTGGTCCAATCCATTTCGGAAACGTGTACCAAACCTTCGATGCCTTGTTCGATTTCAACGAATGCACCGTAGTCAGTCAGGTTGGATACTTTACCGAACAGGCGGGTACCTTGTGGGTAACGGCGGGTCAGGCCGCTCCAAGGATCTTCGCCCAGTTGTTTCATACCCAGGGAAACGCGTTGTTTGTCTTGGTCGAATTTCAGGACTTTAGCTTCTACTTCTTGGCCAACTTCCAAAACTTCGCTTGGGTGTTTCACACGGCGCCATGCCAAGTCGGTGATGTGCAGCAGACCGTCGATGCCGCCCAAGTCAACGAACGCACCGTAATCGGTGATGTTTTTAACGATACCTTTGATAACTGAACCTTCTTGCAGGTTTTCCAGCAAGGCTTTGCGTTCTTCGCCCAAAGTAGCTTCCAGAACAGCGCGGCGGGACACAACAACGTTGTTGCGTTTTTTGTCCAGTTTGATCACTTTGAATTCAATTTCTTTGCCTTCGAAGTGAGAAGTGTCTTTTACAGGACGTACGTCAACCAAAGAACCCGGCAGGAATGCGCGGATGCTGTTGATCATAACAGTCAGACCGCCTTTGACTTTGCCATTGATAACGCCGGACAGGATGTCGCCGTTTTCCATAGCTTCTTCCAAAGCGATCCAGTCGGCAGCGCGTTTGGCTTTTTCGCGGGACAGTTTGGTTTCGCCGAAGCCGTTTTCAACAGATTCGATGGTAACGGTAACGAAGTCGCCAACTTTAACTTCAATCTCGCCCTGAGCGTTTTTGAATTCAGCAACATCAATCAGAGATTCTGATTTCAGACCTGCGTTAACGGTAACGAAGTTTTGATCGATGCCGACTACTTCGGCAGTAATCACTTCACCTGGGTTCATCTCTTGCAGGGTAAAGCTTTCTTCCAGCAGCTGGGCAAAATTTTCCATAGTCATATATACTCTTTTCGGTACACCGCCAAGGGGTGCGGGTTAGGTTTGAAATGACCTGCCGTCCTTGGCGCGGCAGGTTGGGAAATGTTTTCAGACGGCCTTGTTATAGGGCTAACAGGCCGTCTGAAATGAAAACTTCGTGATTATACTCCAAATTTTAAACTTTATGATACCAATCAAGCACTTTTTTTACAGCTTCTTCGATAGAAAGGTTATCAGTATCTAAAAGCAGGGCGTCGGGCAGCTGTTTCAACGGAGCAACAGGGCGGCGGCGGTCTGCTTCGTCGCGCGCTTCAATGTCCGACAAAATACGCTCAAATGCAACCCCTTCGCATGGGATACCGAGTTGTTTTGCACGACGTTGGGCGCGGACATTGGCACTTGCGGTCAGGAAAATTTTTAATGCGGCATCAGGGAAAATAACCGAGCCGATATCGCGGCCGTCGGCGACCAAACCTTTTTCGGTCAGGAAGTCGCGTTGGCGTTGCAAAAGGGCGGTACGCACTTTAGGCAACTGTGCGACGGCAGATGCGCCCATGCCGATCGCTTCGGTACGGATTTGCTCGGATACATCTTCGCCGTTTAATAATACGGCACTGCCTTCAAATTGTGCGGGCAAAGTTTCTGCCAGTGTGCTGACGGCATTTTCATCTGTCCAGGCAACATTTTGTTTTTGTACGTAAAGCGCGGTCAGGCGGTAAAGCGCACCGGAGTCGAGGTAAAGAAAACCCAAGGCTTCGGCTACGCGTGAGGCAACCGTCCCTTTACCGGATGCGCTGGGGCCGTCGATGGCGATAACTTTTTGCTTGAGGCTCATGTGTTCTCCTGAATGCGATAGGTATTTAAATTAACCGTTTATTATACGTTGCTTTGGCCGTCTGAAAACGAAAATTTTTGTGTGATTTAGATTTGAGGGGAAAGCGGTTCGGCCTTATCAGGTATAATGGCCAAAATCATAATTTAACCGCTTTGTCTGATTGTTCGGGCCGTCTGAAACAACGGGTCGGGAACGGTCTTAGAATTTAGAAACATTATGTTACAAACCGATAATCTTACTTCTGCACAACCTCAGCGCATTATCACTGCTCAAAATATTTCCGCTCAGGAAGAATTGCTTGAACGCGCTTTACGTCCAAAAACTTTAGATGATTATATCGGGCAGGATAAAGCAAAAGAGCAGTTGGCCATTTTTATTCAGGCGGCGAAAAAACGTGGCGAAGCGCTTGACCACACTTTGCTGTTTGGCCCTCCGGGTTTGGGCAAAACTACTTTGGCGCATATTATCGCCAAAGAGTTAGGCGTTAATTTGCGCCAAACCAGCGGCCCGGTTTTGGAACGTGCAGGCGACCTTGCAGCCTTGTTGACCAATCTCGAGCCGCATGATGTGCTGTTTATTGATGAAATCCACCGTTTAAGCCCTGTGGTTGAAGAAATCCTTTATCCTGCGCTTGAAGATTATCAGTTGGACATCATGATAGGCGAAGGACCGGCCGCGCGTTCGGTCAAAATCGATTTGCCGCCGTTTACATTGGTAGGCGCGACGACCCGCGCCGGTATGCTGACCAATCCTTTGCGCGACCGTTTCGGTATCGTATCCCGATTGGAGTTTTATCAAAACAAAGACTTGGCAACTATTGTTGCCCGTTCTGCTCAGTTGTTGCAGTTGGATATGGGCGACGAGGGTGCGATGGAAGTGGCCAAGCGCAGCCGCGGTACGCCGCGTATTGCCAACCGCCTTTTGCGACGTGTACGCGATTATGCCGATGTGAAAAACAACGGCGTCATTGATGCGGAAATTGCCGATGCTGCCTTGAGTATGCTGGATGTAGACGGGCAAGGTTTGGATGTGATGGACAGGAAATTCCTTGAGGCGATTCTGCACAAATTCAGCGGCGGTCCTGTCGGTTTGGAAAACGTGGCCGCTGCGATTGGCGAATCGACCGATACCATCGAAGATGTGATTGAACCATATCTGATTCAGCAGGGCTTTTTGCAGCGTACACCGCGCGGACGCGTAGCAACCGAACGAGCCTATCTGCATTTCGGCTTGAAGGTTCAAGAATAATAATGAAGGCCGTCTGAAAACTGCTTTCAGACGGCCTGATACTTTCAATTTCATATGATTATCGGCAAATATCTGCCGATAATCGGTTAAAATGTCCCCCTTTTCTTTTTTGAAGTTTCCCCATGAATATCTTATCCGTAGAAAATGCTTCTTTTGCCGTCGGCCATGTTGCCTTGCTCGACAAAACTTCTTTTCAACTCGACAGCGGCGAGAAAATCGGTTTAATCGGTCGTAATGGCGCGGGTAAGTCTTCGTTTTTAAAAATCCTTGCAGGCGTACAAAAACTCGATGATGGGCAGATTATTGTTCAAAATAATCTTAAAATCGTTTATGTGCCGCAGGAATCCTTTTTTGATAAGGACGCAACCGTATTTGATACCGTTGCTGAAGGTTTGGGCGAAATTCGCGATTTATTGCGCCGTTATCATCATGTCAGCCATGAGTTGGAAAATGGTTCGAGTGAGGCTTTATTGAAAGAGCTCAACGAATTGCAACTTGAAATCGAAGCGAAGGACGGTTGGAAACTGGATGCAGCAGTTAAGCAGACTTTGGGGGAACTCGGTTTGCCGGAAAACGAAAAAATCGGCAACCTCTCCGGCGGGCAGAAAAAGCGTGTCGCCTTGGCGCAGGCTTGGGTGCAAAAGCCTGACGTATTGCTACTGGACGAACCGACCAACCATTTGGATATTGACGCGATTATTTGGTTGGAAAACCTGCTCAAAGCGTTTGAAGGCAGCTTGGTTGTGATTACCCACGACCGCCGTTTTTTGGACAATATTGCTACGCGCATCGTCGAACTCGACCGCGGTATTCTGCGCTCCTATCCCGGCTCGTTCTCCAAATACAGCGAGAAAAAAGCGCAAGAGTTGGCAGTCGAAGCAGAACACAACCGCCTGTTTGACAAATTTCATGCTCAGGAAGAAGCATGGATACGCAAAGGCATCGAAGCGCGCCGTACCCGTAATGAAGGTCGCGTGCGCCGTTTGGAAGAGCTGCGCCGCCAGCGCGCCGAACGCCGCAACGTACAAGGACAGGTCAACTTCAAGCTCGACAGCGGCGAAAAAAGCGGCAAAATCATCGCCGAATTGGAACACGCTTCGTTTGCCTATGGCGACAAAGTCATCATGGACAAATTCTCCGCCATTTTGCAGCGCGGCGACAAAATCGGCTTAATCGGTCCAAACGGTATCGGTAAAACCACCTTCCTTAAGCTGATTTTGGGCGAATTGCAGCCAATTTACGGCAGAATCCGTATCGGCAGCAAGCAGGAAGTTGCCTATTTCGACCAGTTCCGCAGCGCCTTGAACGAAAACGACACCGTGTTTTACACGCTCGGACAGGGCAATGATTACGTTGAAGTTGGTGGTAAGAAAAAGCATGTGATGAGCTATTTGGAAGATTTCCTGTTCCATCCAGCCCGCGCACAAAGTCCCGTTTCATCGCTCTCCGGTGGTGAACGCAACCGCCTTTTGCTGGCAAAACTCTTTACCCGTCCTGCTAATATTCTGGTCTTGGACGAACCGACCAATGACTTGGATATCGACACCCAAGAGCTGCTTGAAGACTTGCTGCGTGATTACCAAGGCACGGTATTCCTTGTCTCGCATGACCGTATGTTCTTGGATAATGTGATTACCCAAAGCATTGTTTTCGAAGGACAAGGCCGTCTGAAAGAATACATCGGCGGCTATCAGGACTATATCGACGCAAAATCGAGGGAAGATAAAATTCAGACGGCCTCTGCGCCTAAAGCGGTTGCAGAACCTGAGAAAGTCAAACCCAAAGCCAACCGTACGGTCAAACTTTCCTACAAAGAACAGCGCGAACTCGACGCCCTGCCTGATGAAATCGCAGCTTTGGAAACCGAACAGGCTGAAATCAATACCCAGCTTTCCGATCCTGAAATTTTCAAAGATTACGAAAAAGCAGGTGCATTGCAAAGCAGGGCTGAAGAAATCGAAATGCTGCTTTTGGAAAAGCTGGAACGCTGGGAATGGCTGGAAGCGAAACAAAATGGCGAAGCGGTTTAAATTTGAAATTTTGTCCCAAAGTAGGGCAGATATTTTTCTAAATCATGCTGTCTGAACCCCGAATATTCAAAAACAAGGTCTACAACCACATGAAAAAAGTCGAGAAAAACGTATTGGTGCTGCATAGTGCTAAGGAAATGTTTGAGCTGGTGGACAAAGTTGAGGACTATCCAAAATTTTTGCCGTGGTACAGCAAGACCGAAGTCATCGAACGCAAGGGCAACGAACTAAAAGCGCGCCTGTTTATGGACTATATGCGCGTCAAACAGTCATTTGCGACGCACAACCACAATATCCCGGGGCAGGAAATCCGCATGGATTTGCTCGAAGGGCCGTTTAAAACCCTGTGCGGTACTTGGAAATTTATCGACTTGGGCGATGATATGTGTAAAGTCGAATTCAGATTAGAATACGATTTCTCCAATGCCGTACTCTCTGCCATGATTTCCCCGGTATTCGGCCACCTCGCCGGTACATTGGTGGATGCTTTTATTAAAGAGGCCGACCGCCGCTATGCTTGAGATTGAAATTGTTTACGGACTGGTCGACAGGCAAGTGTTGAAGGGCATGACCGTTGCCGAAGGGACAACCGTACGCGAAGCTGCCCTGCAAAGCGGTTTGGAGGTGGAGTTCCTAGAGTTGGATTTGCAGCAAGCGCCTTTGGGTATTTTCGGCAAGGTCGTGAAAGACGAGACTGTGTTGCGCGATGGCGATCGGATTGAGGTTTATCGTCCATTGTTGATTGATCCGAAAGAAGCGAGACGTAAACGCGCCGGGCAAGAATAAATCGAAGGCCGTCTGAAATTTTTTCAGACGGCCTGTCAAACTGAAAGAACAGTAATGAGCTTGAAAATTAAATTAATCGTCGGTTTGGGCAATCCGGGCCAAGAATACGAGCAAACGCGCCACAATGTCGGCTTTTGGCTGTTGGACGAACTGGCGTGGAAATGGAAAGTCAATTTTAAAGACGAAAAGAAATTTTACGGCGAAGTAGCGCGCGCCACTACGCCTGATGGCGATGTTTGGCTGCTCAAGCCTATGACCTTTATGAACCGCTCCGGTCAGGCAGTAGCCGCTTTGGCTCAGTTTTACAAAATCAAGCCGGAGGAGATCTTGGTGGTTCATGACGAGCTGGATATTCCATGCGGCCGTATTAAATTCAAACTTGGCGGCGGCAACGGCGGACACAACGGCCTCAAAGATATTCAGGCTCGTTTGGGTACGCCTAATTTCTACCGCCTGCGCTTAGGCATTGATCACCCTGGCGACCGTAATCTGGTTGTCGGTTATGTGTTGAATAAACCGTCGGCGGAACACAGACAGCAAATTGATGATTCCATCGCTAAATCCCTGCAAGGATTGCCGGCTGTGTTGAATGGCGAATGGGAAGAAGCAACACGTTTTTTACACAGTAAGTAAGCGTACCCAAATCGAACGGGTAGCCTTGCACATCATGTTCAGACGGCCTGAAAACAGGTAGTGTGATCTGACTAGCGATAAACTAATCGAAGAAACAGTAAATATGAACGAACTGACCAGCCTTATGCAGACCGAAACCCCAGGCATTGTTGGCGAAACATTAGACTTCTGTCTTTACGAATGCAGTATTGAAGATGCCCCGGATGCTGAAGAAGTAGCACAATGGCGTGATATTTTGAAGGCGCGGGGTGGGAAATTTGTCCGCTTGGCAGATATCTGCCAAACATGGCTGGATGAAGAGGCCGACAAATGAAAGCCTTGCCGTTAAACAAATTTACTGTCGCTGCCTTGATTTGGTTTGCCGCCGCCATTTATGCCTTGCTTTTCAAAGAGGGCGGCAATAGCGCTCCACCATTTCCCCATTTTGATAAAGTCGGCCATTTCGGGCTGTTTTTCGGTCAGGCATGGCTGTGCGCAAAAATATTTATTCAAGACAATAGGAATATTCCCTATAAAGGTATTCTGTTTGCCGCTTTATTGTTCGCAGTAGGCAGTGAGTTGGCTCAGGCATTTCTGACTACTACGCGGCAAGGTTCAATCGCGGACGGTATTGCCGATATGGTAGGTACGGTTGCAGCGCTGTGGTTTGCAACAAAAGTAAAAGCAGCAAAAAGTTAGACATATTTAAAAAACTTAAAGGCCGTTTGAAATCCTGAGAAACAGGTTTCAGACGGCCTTTTGTTACTTGATATTTGAAGCAATGATTGCCTCATGACAAGAATTAGAATGTTACGCGTACACCAGCAGATACTTCGTGAGTATGGAGCTTAACGTTATTGATCTTGCTCCAGTGGTTATAGCGATAGCCTGCATCCAATGCTACATTTTGAGTTACATCGTAACTTACACCAGCCATTGCACCTACGCCAATTTTAGTATCTTTACGTTCAGCTGTTTGTCCGGCTGTTTGATATTTATGAGTAGAGTGGTTAAGGCCAAGGCGAGCGCCTACATAAGGTTTTACAGGGGCTTGCAGGTCAAAATCATAAATAGCAGATACACCGGCACTGTGATATTTAGCCTCAGCATATACCGAAGGTACATTAATCTTTGCAGATTTATAATGCGTATAGTCGGCGGCAACACGGAAATCGCCGAAATCATAGCCTGCAGAAATACGAGGGCTAAAGCCTTTAATTGATGCGCCACCCAATTTTACAGTAGCATGACCAGCATCAGCTTGAATATAAAAACCTTTGGTTGCATCAGCCAATGCAAATGTAGGCAGGGAAAGAGCAATCAGTGTTACCAGAACTTTTTTCATTGTTTTGTCCTTAATGTAGGATTAGAAGTAGTGGATAATCGCCGGGGTTGGTCGTTCCCAACAATTATTCTGATTGTATTTTCTTGTCGTAAATTAAGCAAATCTAAAAATTTTTTAACTGTTGTAAAATCGCACTTATAAAAAACACTGTAACAAGTCGTTTAAGAACAAACGGCCTTTCTCGGTCGGGCGGAATACGGTCGGGTCTGATTCAAGCAGGCCTTTTTGTCTGGCGGTTTCGATTTGTGCCATGATTTTTGCAGTAGGTACGCCGGTACGTTCTTGCAGTGTTGGAGCAGGTACGCCGTCGGTCAGGCGCAGGGCGTTCATCATGAACTCGAATGGAAGGTCTTCGGAAGCAACGGTTTTGCGTTCAACTGCTTCATGCGGATTGCTCTGCATGGTGGCAAGATAGTCGTTGGGATGACGACGGCGGACGGTACGTTCGATACGGTCGGGATAGGAAATTTTGCCGTGTGCACCGGCGCCTATCCCTAAGTAATCGCCGAACTGCCAGTAGTTCAAATTATGACGGCACTGCATATTAGTTTTTGCGAAAGCCGATGTTTCGTAGTGGATAAAGCCTGTGCCTTCCAATGTGCCGTGTACGGCATCTTCGATGTCCAACGCCGCTTCATCTTGCGGCAATCCTTTTGGCGGCGTATGACCGAAAGGTGTGTTCGGCTCCATGGTCAGATGATATGCGCTGATATGAGATACGCCTGTTGCAATAGCGGTTTGCACATCGTTTAATGCCGTCTGAACCGTTTGGTTTGGCAGGGCATACATCAAATCGATATTAACTTTTTCAAATAATTTCAAGGCAGTATCAATGGCTGTCAGGGCTTCTTTGCCGTTGTGAACGCGTCCCAATCGAGCAAGCATATCGTCGTTAAAACTTTGCACGCCGATAGACAGACGCGTAATACCTGCGTCTTTAAATCCCTGAAACTTCTCAATTTCAAATGTGCCCGGATTGGCTTCCAAAGTAATTTCCGCTTCGGGTTGCAAGCGCAACAGCGAACGCACGCCACTTAACAAACGGTCAATTGATTCTGCTTGAAATAGGCTGGGTGTCCCGCCACCGAAAAAAATGGTTTCCACCGGCCTGCCCCAAATATTGGGCAATTCAAGCTGCAAGTCAGTTAATAGGGCATCGATATAGGCTTCTTCCGGCAGGCCGTTTTTCAGGCTGTGGGAATTGAAGTCGCAATACGGGCATTTTTTGATGCACCAAGGAATGTGGATATAGAGTGATAAAGGAGGCAGGGCGGTTAGGTGGCCGGGGCGTTGGAAAGTGATTTGGGTCATGGTATGTGTTGAGGCTTGAGGCCGTCTGAAATTTTTAGGCCGTTATTTTAACTGAAATGTCGGCTGGGAAAGTAATCAGTAGGAAATATGCGAAGTCTAAGCGCTCAAAAAAGCTTCAATTTCTTCTTCTGATAATTTGGAATTGCAGACGAATTTTATTTTGCCTTGTGAGATTTTGAGTAGTGCAGGAACAGTTTTGATGTTGTGTTGCTCACGAAAAGTTTTTAAAGCTGCTTTGTTGCTGCTGTCTGTAAAGCGGACGGTAAGCTGCTTGTTTAAGGAAATGGTAGACAGTTTTGCAACAAAACGGCGGCAGTATGAACAACTTGGTTTGCCTAAAAAGACGATAGCAGTTTCTTGACTGTCAATGAGTTGAAGAAGTTTGTCGGGTGTGGTTGGGATGAAGGCAGCGACGTGTTTTGCAAAGGCTGCCAATTCTTCAGGCGAGGGTTTGCGCATGGGAATGAATATGAGGTAGGCCGTCTGAAGGTTTCAGACGGCCTGTTACCAATTTATAAGGACTTGATTTTTCTTAATAGTTCGCGCAATGCTTGGGCACGGTGGCTTTCGGCATTTTTGATTTCAGGGTCAAGCTCGGCGGCGGTGCAACCATGTTCGGCCAGATAGAAATGCGGGTCGTAGCCGAAGCCGTTTGTACCGGCTGCTTCTGCCTGCCATTGTCCGCGCCAGATGCCTTCGGCGATGATGGGTTGCGGGTCGTTTTCATGACGGACAAGGACGAGGACGCAGACGTAGTAACAGCTTTTATCGTCTTTATCAGCAAGATCGGCAGACAGTTTGGCGTTGTTTGCGGCATCGGATTTGGGGTTTTCACCTGCATAACGTGCGGAGAAAATGCCGGGTGCGCCGTTTAAGGCGTTGGTGCAGATGCCGGAATCGTCGGCAAGTGCCGGTAAGCCGCTGTATTTGGCGGCATGACGTGCTTTAGCCAGGGCATTTTCAACAAAGGTATGGTACGGCTCGGGACATTCGGGCGTATTGAACTGCGATTGTGGCAGGACTTCGATGTTTAAGTCGGCAAAGAGGCGGGAAAATTCGTTGAGTTTGCCTGTGTTGCCACTGGCAAGGACGATTTTTTCAAACATGGTTTTTCCTTAATGGGTTTCGGTTTGCTGCATACGAGCCATTTGTGCGCGTGCTTTGTGGCGGATGTAAAGGGCAAGGCTGCCGATTTGGGCAAAAACGGCGGCAAAGGCAAACAGAAAGGCGGCAACGGCAAATTGTTTGCTGTGAATGCTCAGAAGATAAGCGCCCAACAGAATCAGTACGATAAACATCAGGGTAAACAGGGCGGTCAGGAGCAGATAGGCTTTTTGTCGGGTCATGGCAGCTTGGGGGAGGGGGAAAAATGTTCTGATTATAACGTCAGATTGAGAATTTGAAACCATGCCGCATTCGTTAAAAAGGCCGTCTGAATATTTCAGACGGCCTTAAGTCGAATAACGGATTAACGCAATTCTGTGTGCAGGCGGCTCAACAATGTGGAGGCATCGCTGCCTTTGTATGGGCTGCCGTCTTTGTTCAACAGATGGAGGCGTGCGCCATTGTTGATAGGCTCAACATAGACGATGATTTCAGGGTACGTTTTTGGCGCTTCTACTTTGCCTTTGCCAAATACGCGTTTGAACAGACCCGGTTTTTTATTGGCAACTGCTTCGCCTTCGGTTGGTGCTTGTTGAACCAAGAAGGCGCGGCGTTCGGCATTTTGACCGATAACAGTCAGGCCGATGCGGTCAAGCGCAAGGGCGGTACGGCGCCAGTTGCGGCCGTAATCGCCAG